>JAJRSR010000299.1 GCA_024278695.1 Planctomycetota bacterium
ATGACCGTAAGAATGCAGCCCATCTCTTCATTCTCGGCCGTGCTCGGATCGGGAAGCGTGCCGTCCTTCGCAAAGGCGTCCTCGGCCTCATACCCCATGTGGATCAGCATCGTCGCGTCACCGCCATCGTCCACGATTAGTGTTGGCCCACAACCATCGGGGAAGTTTAGCGCCTGGTTTGTACACCACCAGTACTCCTCCAAGGATTCACCTTTCCAGGCAAACACCGGAACGTCAGCCTCGGCAATAGCGGCGGCCGCGTGATCCTGTGTGCTGAAAATGTTGCAGCTACACCAGCGAACGTCGGCACCGAGATCAACCAGCGTCTCAATCAAGACGGCCGTCTGAATCGTCATGTGCAACGAGCCCATGAGCCGCGTACCGGCAAGTGGCTTGGTCGCACCGTACTCCTTGCGAACGGACATGAGTCCGGGCATCTCATGCTCCGCGAGAATAATCTCCTTGCGCCCGAAGCCGGCCAAGCTCATGTCGGCTACCTTGAAATCCTGCACTGCCGTAGTCATCGTTTTCTCCTGCTCATCTGTTGTTCAACCGACACCGGCATCTCCGGGTCAGTCGTTGTCTCTAGGGTCATCGCGGCGCGTGGCCGTCATCACAAACAATTCCGGGGCATCCGCGGCCCGCGGCACATTCAACAACATACGCGCCGATACCTGTTCGAATCCAGCAGACTCAACCATAGCGGCGAGCGTCTCCACCTCAAACCCCCACCACCGGTCCTGCATCCGTTCACGAAAGGCTTCATTCTCATGCGCGAGCTGTTCGATCAGCATCACCCGGCCGCCGGCCGTCACGACGCGCCCCAACTCCATCACGGCCTCACGCGGCGTCGCCACATGGTGCAACACGAGCGTCGCAATCGCCAAGTCTACGCTACCCGCGTCGATCGGCAGCTTCGTCATATCTCCGCGGTGTAGCTCCACATTTCTGAGCCCGGCCGCACCGACGCGTTGCCGCGCGCCATCCAGCATTCGCTCGACCGGCTCCACGCCGATGACATGAGCAAAATGCCGTGCCAGCGTCGGCAGGAGATACCCGGTACCGGTGCCGACGTCCACGACACGCCAACCGCGCGGCAACAAACCGATGAACGCCTCCAGGTGAAACTGCGAGCCAAACGCTCCCTCTCGAAGCTCATCCCACTCTGTACCGACCCGATCGAAGAACGTCCGGCTCATGGCCCGCCGCGTGTCGATCACGTGTTCGAGCCGCGCCGCAACTCCCGTTTCCAAAGGAAGATCATCCACCCAATCCACAAGCCGTCCGGCTAGCTCCGCCGTATGCGAGCCGTCTCCCTGACGACGCACGGCGTAATGTACCGCAGGCCCCTGACGTCGATCGGCCACCAGACCGGCATCGCGTAAGACTTTTAGGTGACGGGACACCGTGGACTGGGGCTGATCGAGAACCTCAACCAGCTCCCCCACGCTCAGCTCCTGCCGACCCAATACCGAAAGCACCCGCTGACGCGTGCCGTCGGCCATCGCTTTGAAAACCGCGTCTGCATCCATGAAAACCGCACCTATCCGCCAATCCGGATATTAGGATATATCGACGTGCCGTCAACCGGGCTCCACCGTAACTATGGTCAGTTGAACATTTGGGCCTATTTGACTGGCCAGATTCGGACCGCCTAAGATGACCGCCAACGCCCGATATTATCACTGGCCTTTTGAGCGATCTTCGTCTGGCAGGGAACCAGCCGCGTGACCGAGCGTCTAACAACCGAAAGCAGCCGTAGCGCGCAGGGGCCGCTGACGGAACAATCGCCCCAAGAGCAGGAGCTACTCGCGCGCGTGAGAACCGGCCAGACAGATGCGTTTGCGAAGATCGTCCAGCGGTATCAGGATCGCATCTTCAACACCTGCTGGCGGATCAGCGGGAATCTGGAGGACGCGCGGGATCTGACACAGGAGACGTTTCTCAAGGCGTTTGAGCGATTGGATACGTTCAAGGCACAGAGTGCGTTTTACACATGGCTGTTCCGCATCGCCGTGAACTTGGCCATCTCGTTTAAACGCAGCGGCGCGCGGCGGCGCACGGTATCCTTGGACAACCTGACCGAGGGCACGCAGGCGCGAAACCTGTCGCAACGCACAGGTGCCGTGGCATCGGAGGCATCGAGCACGGCCTCCAGCCTGGAAACGCAGCGTCTCGTCGTGGCTGCGTTGCAGTCGTTGGACGACGAGTTTAGAGCTGTGGTGGTGCTTCGAGATATCGAGGGGCTCGGTTACCATGAAATCGGGGAGATACTTGAAATACCCTACGGTACGGTAAAATCGCGGCTCCATCGCGCGCGTCAGGCGATCCGGGTGGCCATCGAACCGGCGCGGCGACAAGCCGATCAGGGTTAGCGTTATGTTGAACATCGACCAAGATCAACTCGGCGAACTCCTCTCGGCGTACCTCGATGGTGAACTCGGGGACCGGGACGTACAAATCGTGGAGCAGTGGCTTCGCGACAACGAAGACGTTCGCACGCACTATGAGGCGTTGCGCCATACCGTCGCGAGTGTACAATCCCTGCCCCGCCACAGCCCGCCGCAGGCGCTGACCGAGGATCTGCTTGCGCAATTGGAACGGCATGATCTGCTTGACGACGTTGAGCCGGTTGACGTGGCGCTACCGACGCGCCGCTTCCCCTGGTTTTCGACTCTAGCAACGGCAGCAGTCATCGGCGCGGTTGTCTTGGTGGGGTTTGGTCAGTACGACTGGTGGAAGCCGGCAGGTGCACCAAGGGTAGAGCGCCATGAACGACTGGCCGACGCAACGAAAAGCCGAGTGGATGTTTCAGCCGATACCGCAGCGCGGGCGAGTCGAAGATCGAAGAAAAAGAAAGTCCCTACGGCAGACAGGACACCACTCGAAGCCAAGCTCGCCGCCGGTACGACGACCGACGCCGTCCGGACCCACGCATTCTCTGCTGAGACGGTCCACTTGTCTGTGGCGATGAACCAACCGGGAAGTGCTACGGCGGCCGTCGAGCGAGTCATCTCCTATTTGGCCGGTTCCAAGATGTTGAACGTATCCGCCAAGAGCGGCGTCACACTCAGCGCCAAGTCAAGGAGCTTTTTTCTTGAAGGCGTTCCCGGTGTTAACTTCGATGACGCGCGAACGCGCCAGGTGCTCGTACGTCTTCCGGCGGCGGCGTTGGATGATCTGCTTGACGAGGTCGGGGCCGAATCTTCAAACGCCGAAAGCGTCACGCTGTCAGCCGGATCATTAAACTTCGATGGGCTGGATAACGCCCGCGACACGTTGCGTCGCCACGGCACACGCTCTAAGAATGACGCAAAAAAAGAAGCACGGGCGCGGCGTTCGGCACGCCGACGCGGACGTCACGCGGGCCGCTTGGCGAGCCGTTCACAACCAACTGATCGTGCCGCGGAAACCCGCCCGACCGATGCGACCGTGGCCGAAATCTTCGAGACCCTTGGCATACCAAAGACCGCGCTAGTGGCGGCAAACCCAACAGAACCGGCCAAGACTAACGATACCAACCCGGCAGAGATCGCGGCGAGCACTCAAAGCGAACGTGCCCCGGTAGCCCCAAAGCTGGTGACCAGCGGCAAAGCCAAGGTCTATGCGAACCAACCGATGGCCGTGAGCAAGTCA
>JAJRSR010000300.1 GCA_024278695.1 Planctomycetota bacterium
AAGACTCGCTTCCGGCTACCGGCCAGTTCTACCGGACGGGTTTGGCTACCCGCAGGGTTCCAACGAAAGGTTTCAGAATGCTACTCATCCATGGCAATCATCCTCCCTTCCCGAGCTTTCGTGGCGCAAGGTGCAAAACAGGATTGGCGGATGGGTGGCGGCCAGATGGGTGCCATGGACAAACGCCGCAGGATCGGGCTTGCGACGATCCGATAGATGCCGCTTGCGGCGTTTGCCCGTGCCCATCCAACCGGGGAGAACACGGGCAAGCGTCGCCCCGGGAGCCTTTTCTGTATTCGCCATGCCATGGCCGCGACGCTTGTCCATGCCACCCCACGTACAACCGCCCCATCTGTCTTGCACCCAGGATGGCTTTGCCAATCCATATCTTCTTCAACCCGGCCCCGATGAATCAGCGTCTTTTGGCACACGTGGGCTTCGTCCGGCTCAATGTGGAGGGCGTATTGCCACAATGCGTTGAACTCGAAGTTGTCCATCGCCACCTCGTCGGTCAGGTCGAACATCTTTTTGAAGAGAATCGCTCCGAGCGTAGCGGCCGCCGGTTTGTTGGGGCGACCGTCGTCATCGCAGAAGAACGGCCGAAAGGTCTCTTCGTTGGCAAGAAGCACCGGTAACGTCTTACGCCGGAAGCCGCCCGCCCAGTGTTTCTTCTCGATCTTGGCGATCTTTTTCGGTGAGAGCAGAACGTCGCTTGCGAATCCGTGCGTCGAAACATGCGTGACCATCCTTGGCAAACCGAAGTGATCCATTCCGTCAACCAAAAACCACCGGATCGATGATTCGATCTACACACAGACTTCCAGATGGCGGGCTACTAATCGGATTGTGTCGTAGGGGATTTTTTCTTCGAGCTGCTCGAAGATGGGGCGGAGTTTTCTTGTGCCTGTTTCGTCGGCTACTGCGGCCACCGTTTCATACGTGGCCGCATCGACCCATGCGGCGATGCTTTTGGGCTGTTCGCGTTGGATGTACTCCACAAGGTATTGCAGCGTGGTCGTGGGCGCTCTTTGAACTGCTACGGCCACGTCATTGATGCTGTGCCCCCTGGCGAACATGTTGAAGGCCGCTTGGCACGCGACGCTCAGCGATCCGCCTGTGGCGGCAACACAACCGTCGGACACGGCGGCACGATCCGGAACGGTAGCGTCCGGCACAGTGGCGTCGGCCACGAGGTCCATGTCAATGGCGTGGGCCTCGCAATACCCTTTGATCTCGGCCGTAAAGAGCGTACCAAAATCTTTGAGCTTTCGCTTACCGACACCGCCGACGCCGAGTAACGCGGCATTCGTGCTGGGTCGCAGCCGCGCCATCTCCCTCAGCGTTTTATCCCCAAAGATGACAAAGGCCGGCACGCTGCGTTCCTTGGCCACGTCCCGGCGTACCGTACGTAGGTGCTCAAACAAATCACGATCGACACCCGCCCATGAGACCTCCTCGACGCGGGTCTTTTTGGATACCGTCTTCGGGGGTTTGGTCAGGCGGACTTCGCGATTTCCGCGCATCACCGCCCACGACGCATCGTTCAGTAACAACACCGGCCGATCACCTTCGCTACGCGCGAGCAAGCCCTGATCGAGAAGTTGATACACCATGTTCATCAGCGCGTTGCGCGGCGTCCCTTTCATCAGTCCGTAGGTGCTCAGCTCATTGTGCCGAAAACTCCGCACCATCTCCGTGTCGGCCCCGAGAAGCACATCCACCACACGCCCCACGCCGAACCGCTCCTGCATACGCCCCACGCACGAAAGAATCTTTTGCGCGGTGGTCGTCGCATCCGCCGCGCCTTCGATCTCACCGAGGCACACGTCGCACGCGCCGCAGTTCTCACCCGCGTAGCTCGCCCCGAAATACTCCGACAAGCCCCGGTGGCGGCAGTGCGGCACGGAACAGAACCGCCTAATCTCCTCGATCTTGTCGAGTGAACTCTTGATCTGCGTCACGGGGATACCGACCTCATCCGCACCGCGACGGATGAGTGAATCCCACTTCATCGCGTCCGCCGCAGAATAGAACAGCGTGCACTCCGCTTCGAGCCCGTCACGACCCGCGCGACCGGTCTCCTGCTGATAATGCTCGATGGACTTGGGCATGGCCGCGTGAATCACGACGCGTACATTGCTCCGGTCGATCCCCATCCCAAACGCCACCGTCGCCACGACGACATCGAGCCGCTCCTGCGAGAACGCGTCCTGCGTTTGTCGCCGCAAATCCTGGCTCATCCCCGCATGATACGCCCGCGCACTCACGCCGCTGGCGTGCAACGACGCGGCCATCGACTCCGTGTCTTTTCGACTGATGCAGTAGACGATCGCGGCGTCCCCGGGATGACGTCGGAGCACCTGGAGCACCTGATCCTGCACGTTCACGCGCGGCACGATCCGGTAGATCAGGTTCGGCCGGTCAAACCCGCCCACGAGCACCGTCGGATCTCGCAGGCGTAGCTGTTGCACGATGTCATCACGCACGCGCGGCGTCGCAGTGGCCGTGAACGCGTGAACACTCGCACCGGGAAACCGATCCTTCAGCGTGGCGAGCTGGCGGTAGTCCGGGCGGAAGTCGTGCCCCCACTGGCTAATGCAGTGGGCCTCATCAATCACAAATGAACGGATGTTGGCCCGATGGAGCAGGGGCAGGAACGCGTGCGTCAGCAACCGCTCCGGTGCCGCGAACACGAGCCGGTAGCGTCCCTCGACAAGCCCGACCTCCGTCTCGCGCCGTTCTTCCGGCGTGAGCCCGCTGTGCAGTGCGGCGGCCGGGTAGCCGCCCGCGCGGAGTCCGTCTACCTGGTCCTTCATCAATGCGATCAGCGGCGACACGACGACATCCGTGCGCCCCGCCACGGCCGGCGGCACCTGATAACAAAGCGACTTACCACCGCCGGTCGGCATGACCACGAGCGAATCACGTTCCTGCAAGCCGGCAAGAATCGCCTCTTGCTGCAAAGGCCGCAATGTGTCAAACCCCCAGTACTGTTGTACCGTGCCGAGAATCTGCTCCAACGGCGCGCCGTTAGGTTGCAGATTGGGAGAAGGTTTGGATAGCACGGGCTCCATCCGCAGGAGCATAACGGGAAGCGGCCCGGCAGGCGAACCCATGACGAGAAACCCTATCCCCGGTCCGCCGCATAGGGCTCGCTGTCGTCGGCGCGTTCCAGGGCGTATCGGCCAACCTTATCGTACGTGGTTGCCAGGAACCCAATCAGCGGGAAGCCGCCGCGCGGAAACGGCGACGGACCAAGCTGCTCCAACAACGCGAGCGGTTTGTCCGGCGGGGCCACATGCGCGATGACCCGCTCCAGCTCCGCACCGGCCTGCCAAAACCGATCGAGCATCGTGTCGATCGGTGGAGACGTCGGGTAGATCGTCGGGACAATCTTTAGCGCCGGAGGCGGCGCGTCCATGTTTCTCTTCGGGTCTACCAACACGTTAACACTCCGCTACGGCGTCTTGCGACAGCGCAAACAAATCACGCAACTGGTCCGTGGAAAGTTCCGTCAGCCAATTCTCACCACTGCCGACGATGTTGTCGGCCAAGCTGCGTTTTTCTTCGAGCAGCGCATCCACCCGTTCCTCAAGCGTCCCCAAGCATACGAACTTGTGAACCTGAACCCGCCGGGTCTGCCCCAAACGGTGCACGCGGTCCGTCGCCTGATCCTCCACGGCCGGGTTCCACCACCGATCAAAGTGGAACACATGATTCGCGGCGGTCAGGTTCAACCCGAAACCGCCGGCCTTGAGCGACAGCACAAACAGCGGGGTGTCGACACCCTCATCCTGAAAATCTTCAACCATCCGGTCGCGGGCCTTACGGGGCGTGCCGCCGTGCAGGTAGAGCACGTTGCGTCCTAACCGATCCCGCAGCAACCGCACGAGCAGATCACCCATTTGCCGGTACTGCGTGAAAATCAACGCCGCATCACCCTCGGCCAAGACCTCCTCGGTCATCTCGGTCAGGCGGTCACACTTACCGCTGCGCTCCGGGAGCGATGATCCGTCCCCCAAGAACTGTGCCGGATGGTTGCACACCTGTTTCAGCTTAACCAGCGCAGCCAGGATCAAACCGCGCCGGCGCATCCCCTGAGACCGGTCGATCTCACCGAGCATGTCGTTGACAACAGCCTCATAGAGCGACGCCTGTTCGCGCGTCAGGTTGCAATAGACCTTCATCTCCATCTTGTCAGGAAGATCAACCTCGATGCTCGGGTCGGATTTTCTCCGGCGCAACACGAAGGGACGAATCAGATGCCGCAGCCGCTCCGACCGATCGCTGTCATGGTGACGCTCGATCGGCACGGCAAAACGCCGCCGGAAGTCCCCGGCCGAACCGAGGTAACCGGGGTTCAGAAAATCCAGGATCGACCAGAGCTCACTCAGGCGATTCTCGATGGGCGTACCCGTGAGCGCCAGCCGATGCACGGCGCGCAAAGAGCGCACGGCCACGCTCTGCTTGGCAGCCGGGTTCTTGATGTTCTGCGCCTCATCCAACACGATCCGGTGCCACTCGACGGCATTAAGATGATCGAAGTCGCGATGCGTGAGTGCGTAAGTGCTGACGACCACACTGTGCCGCTTCGCCTCATCCACGAAAGCCGGACCACTAAGACGTTCCAACCCATGATGCACCATCACGCTGAGACTTGGCGCGAACCGCTCCACCTCACGTTGCCAGTTACCAACAAGCGAGGTGGGCACGACCAACAACGACGGCCCGACGTCAAGATTCTCCTGCTTTTCGTGCAGCCAGAGCGCGATCATCTGGATCGTCTTTCCCAAGCCCATATCGTCGGCCAAGCAGCCCCCGAGTCCAACGCGAGACAAAAACCGCATCCAACTCATTCCTTTACACTGGTACGGACGCATCTCCCCCTGAAACGCCGGGGGTTGGTCCACAAGCTCGATCGCCGCGCCGTCTGAACTACCCAGGACGGATTCGAGCCAGCCATGCGCCCGAAGGCCCGCAACGGGCAAGCCGGTCTCAAGATCATCCGCGAGGTAGTACTGCCGCATCGCCTCGAAGAGCGTCATCCGCCCGCGCTGTTGTTCCTCGATAAAATTGACAGCCGCCCGAATATCCGCAGGTTGCACCTCCGTCCACTTCCCGCGTAGCTGAACCAGCGATTGCTTCGCATGGGCCAGCCGCGAAAGCTCCTCCAGGGAGACATCTTCACCAGCCAACGCCACATGCCAATCAAACGCCACCAACGATTCAAGACTGATGGCCGTGGACGGTGCAGCATCACCTTCGTCAAGCGGACGCACATCCAACCGCATACGCAGTCGCGGACGGTCCTCTCCCCACCACGAAGGAAGCCATACCCCATACCCCTCCGATTCCAACATCGGCGCGACATCTCGCAGGAAGGCATACGCTTCTTCTGTCGTCAGGAAAAACTG
>JAJRSR010000301.1 GCA_024278695.1 Planctomycetota bacterium
AGATTTCATGCACTACGCGCGGATTGGTCGGTTTACGGCGTCTCGCTCTTTTGCGAAGTCGCTCATCAACCATCCGAACCTTGATCCGGTGGCGCTGATGACCATCGCCAACCGGGATCCGAAGAATCTGGAGACCCTGATCACGATCATTAAGAACTCGACGATCGGTGACGAGGCCAAGCGCGTGCTCGAACTGATTGAAGAGGGTGAGCACCTACAGCGTCAGGATCCCGAGCGCATCCGAGAAAACATCAGACTGCTCGGCGGCAATCCGCAGCAGGAGTTTTTCGCACGAAAGCGGCTGGCGGATTCTGGTGAGTACGCGATTCCGCAGTTGGTTCAGGTCTTGCATGACCGGGCGCGGCGGGGCTTGTGGTCGCGCGTTGCGACGGCGCTTCCCCAGATTGGCAAGGCGGCCGTCAATCCGCTGGTGGTTTCGCTAGCCGCGAGTGACGAAAACGTCCGGCAGACGTTGATCAGCGTCTTGGGTGAGATTGGTTACCCGCAGGCGATTCCGTATCTGCTCCAGGTGGTGACTCGTGATGACGTATCGGGTGAGTCTCGTGATGCGGCTGCGGGCGCTATTGATCGGATTCAGGAAATCTCCGGGCGTACTTACCCGGGTCAGCCGCACGAGCTTTTCTATTATCTTGCAGATGCCTACTACAATGAAGACGCGGCATTTCGTGCTGATTCCCGGATCAAGACGGCCAACGTCTGGTATTGGGATGATCAGGAGCAGGCGCTGACGCGTACGGTGGTCCCGACGAAGATTTTCGCTCAGGTGATGGCCATGCGTTGCGCGGAAGAGGCGTTATTGCTCAAGCATGACTTTGCTGAGGCTAACGCGTTGTGGTTGGCCTCGAACGTGCGGCGCGAGGCACGGCTGGCGATGAACGTCGAGAGCGCCGATCCGAAGGAAGAGGGCGAGCTTGATGCGACTCGCATGGCCGAGTTCCCTCGGGCGCTGTATTTCACGCAGGCGGCCGGTCCGCGATACGCCCATTCGGTGTTGGAGCGTGCGGTGGCCGACAATGATGCGTCTGTCGCACTGGGGGCTATTCGTGCGTTGCGAACGACGGCCGGTGAGGCGTCACTGATTGGCACTGAAGATTACAAGCAGCCGTTGGTTCAGGCGCTTCGGTTCCCGGACTTATTGGTTCGGATGCGGGCGGCTTTGGCGCTGGGTGCTGCGCTGCCCAAGTCACAGTTTTCCGGGTCGCAGTTGGTGATGCCCGTCCTGGGTCGGTCGCTCACGCAGACCGGTCGGCAGGAGCTCATGGTCATCGATCCGGATGAGCAGAACGCCAACCGGGTGGCCGAGGCGCTTCGTGGTGACAGTGAGGCTATCTCAGGCGGTTCGTTCTACAGCACGTTGGAGCGTGCCCGCGTGGAGTTTCAGGTGTTGACTGGCGTGTTCGTCTCATCGGACGTGAGCGATCCGGGCCTTCCGGCGGTGTTGGCCGAGTTTCGTCGTGAGTATTCGTTTTCCAAGACGCCGGTTGTCATCTTGGCTCAGCCGAGCCATCGTGCGCTGGCCGATGAGCTCGCCAAGGCGGACCCCTATGTGGAGGTTGTCGATGCCCTGGCCGATGCGAGTACGTTGTTAGCGGCGTTTGATCGCGTTCACCATCGTACCGGGCAGACACCGTTGGATGCGGACTTGGCATTGTCTCTGTCTTTGGAAACGACAAACGTGCTTCGCGACATGGCGATAGACGGTCGTACGATATTCGATGTGGCCGAGGTGGAGCCTGCGTTGATTGCGGCCCTATCGTCGGAGCATGAATCGCTCCAGGTCGCCGCTGCCAACGTGTTGGCACTCTTGGATCGAGCGACCGCTCAGCGTAGCGTCGCGCACGTCGCCCTCGATGCCCAGAACACGGAAACGCTACGGATTGCGGCGTTTGCGGCGTTGGCGGAATCGGCTAAGCGGAACGGCAACCTGCTCGAAGACGCTCAGATCGCCGAGTTGGTTCGGTTTTCCCGTGACGCGTCGGACTTGGAGCTTCGTGGGGCGGCCAGCCGGTCGCTCGGTGCGGTCAACCTGGCCACCAACCAAGCCAGCGATATCATTCGCAAGTACTACGGCGGGTAGTGCGAGCGTTGGCAGGGTGGCAAACGTCCGGGCAATGTGCTGTAGAAAAACAACGCGTGGCTCATGCTCGCCGATGATCTGAAACATCTCATTGTCTCTGCTTCTTCGGCTGTGGCGTTCACCGGTGCGGGGATCAGCACGGAGAGCGGCATTCCTGATTTTCGCAGCCCCGGAGGTGTGTGGTCGCGTCATCGAATGGTTTACTTCGATGAGTTTGTCGAGTCGCGAGACGCACGCGCGGTGTACTGGAAGCAGCGCGTCGAAATCTACAGCGGCATGGCTGCGGCCGAGCCCAACGAAGGGCACCGGGTGTTGGCGGAGCTGGAGCGGCGTGGGCATCTCGCGGCCGTGGTCACACAAAACATCGACGGGCTTCATCAAATCGCCGGGAGCCAGCGCGTGGTCGAGTTGCACGGTACGGCCCGCGTGGTCGCCTGTATCGGGTGTGGTAAGGAATGGACACCGGAGGAAGTTCACGCCTGGGTGGCGCAGGGCAACGACGCCCCGGACTGTGATGCGTGCGGCAAGCCGCTCAAGTCGCGAACGATATCGTTTGGTCAGCCGATGCCACCGGTGCCGATGCAAGAGGCCGCCCAGTTCTGCCGCAAGGCCGACGTGATGCTCGCGATCGGATCGTCGCTCGTGGTGGAGCCGGCTGCTTCGTTTCCGCGTATCGCCAAAGATCATGGCGCGAAGCTGGTCATCATCAACAAGACCGAGACACCGCTCGACAGCATTGCCGATATGGTGATTCGCAAGCCGATTGGCATTACGTTGAGCGGATTGGTGTCATAGCCGGTGGCTCAGCGCAAAAAAGAGCACGCCCATGTGGACGTGCCCTGTGGTGCGATTGCTTTTCTACGGTTGGCTACTTGTCGTAGAACGGGTTGCGTCGCCCGTTGTAACGAACCGGTGTCATTTTGCCTTTGCTGCGCCATTTAAGCCTTTGCCCAGGCATGGCGTGGTTCTGGGGCTCGTTCTGTTCGACGTCATCCCAGCAACGGATCTCGTTGTGGGTGATCGAGGTCATGTCTTCCAGGTCGCCAAACTGATCTCCCCAGTTAAATGTGGCTTCGGCGTCTGGTGTGTCGTTGGTCGTACCGACGGTTTTTGTGGGTCCGGGTTGGTTCGCGGGAATCGCCGGGCCAATCTGTACGGCCGCCACAATGTCCGCTTCGTTGTTGGTGGGTCGGGCGATCGCGACCGGAACCGCGTTTGAGCGTTTTCTGGTTTGGATCGCGGGGATACGCCGGCGTTCGATGGTGCGCGGCGGCGCTGCGAGGACCGGCTTTGCCTCGGTCGGTTCGTACGCCAACGTCATTCTTGGTTTTCTCGTTCGTTTCGTGCGCCGCGCCGGTGTCGCTGATTTCTTGGGCATCGGCTTGTCGGCCACGCGAATGACAACGGATTCCTGCGGTTGGGATGGTTCTGTGGCAGCCGCTAATCGCTGTGACGTCAGTTCTTCGTTGAGCGACTCAAGGCAGTCCAATTCGCTTCGGATCGCGATGCGACGCTGTTCGAAGTTCCTCATACGAGTCAACCAACCGAGACGAGCGGGGTTTTCTTCTTCGCTCGGCAAGCGTGCGATCTTTGGTGTGACCATCTTTCGTTGGGGCGTGTCAACCGTGACCACCTGGCTTCGGGTGGTGGAGGGTGCCTTCAGAGCGAACACCGTGTTGTCATTGGCCGGCACGCTTGGCGTGGCGACGGTGTTGTCGATACGCATAGCCGGTTCGTTGATGTTGGTGCTGACGGCGCTGACGATGGACTTGTCAGCGCGTGGGGTTGCGATGGGCTCAAATACCGGCTGTTCGCTTTGGCTGTCGGTATTCATAGCCATCGCTTCGAGCGTTTCCTCGAGCAGGCAGCGGATTTCGTCATCCACACGGGAAACCTCATCGTTGAGGCTTCCAAAGGGCATGAGGGTGGCATCGTCTGACGGTGGGGTTACAATAACCTTAGTCGGTACCGGGAAGAACGCAGCGTTCAGTTCGGCTACGGCGTCATCAATCAGATCATCTTCGATGAATTCCTCATCCTCGCACGGATCACTGTCTGTATCGGTTTCGTTCGATACAACCAGCCGGGTACGGTCCAGTTGATCTTCGACTTCTTCGTAGAGTTCATTGGTGAGCCAGTCGCTGTTGTCTTGTATCATGTCGATCGGGGCGGCCGGGAGCGTACCGGTTTCGATCATCGCTGTGATCTCGTCCTGATCGTCGCACGGGGCTTCCACGATCTCGATGATGTTTTCTTCTGACGGCACTGTGGCAATCGTTTCGATTGTTTCACGCGCTTCGGCTTCTTCGATCTTGCGCTCTACAACAACCGTTGGCATTGGTGCGACGACCTGTGGCCGCATGGTGCTGACGGGTATGATGTTCGCGGCGGTCTCTTGCGGCGGAGCGGGCGCGACGGCGATGATTTTCGGCGTCGTAATCGGTTGAGCCGCAAGGGCGGGAACCTTCGCGGATGGTGCCGTATCGGTCTTGGTTTTAGACTCAAGATGCGGCGCGATATCCGCAAGCTGTGTCCGAGCCGCTTGGAACTTCGGATCACGTTCGAGTGCACGATGGAACGCCGCTGCTGCGTCGGTGTACCGCTTGGCGACCCGATGCATAAGCCCCAGGTTGTACTGGGCGTCCTGCTCCGGGAGCACCGTGCGGAAATGCGCGAGTGCGTCGTCAAAGCGACCGACTTTGCTGAGCGTCATACCAAGATTGATATGGGCACGGGCAAACTTTGGCTGCAAGGCGATAGCCTTGGACAAGTGCTCGGCCGCATCCGCCCATTGCTGCTGGAACATCAGCTCGAAGCCGAGGTTGTTACGCAACACGGCATCGCTTGGTCTCAGTTCGACCGCTTTTCTCAGCATGGCGACGGCTTCGTCGTGCTGTTGCAACTTGCTAAGAATCAGCCCGAGGTGATGATACGCTGCGGGGTGGTTGTGGCCCACGGCGATCGCCCTTCGGTACTGGTTTATCGCCTTGCCAAGTTGCCCTTGCGCCTCAAACATGCGCCCCGCCGCGAAATGCGTACTGGGCAGAATCTGGGGCGGCGTCAGCTCCGGCGCGTCCACATAGGTGTCTTGGAGCTTAGGGTTCTTGGCCAGCTCAGGCCGATTCATTCTGGGGTTCGTGCTGGCGCATCCAGCCGCACCCAACACGACTACGGCTAGCAATCTTTGTTTTTGGTTCCATACCATGTCGGCGATCCTTGTACTATTGCGAGTCTGGGCACCCATTATCTTCCGGACAGACCGGAAATCATTGACTGGGCAGAAGCGTTTTCCAATGATTCAAGAGCCATGTCTTCGGCTTCGATAGCTAGGCTTGCGCGTCCCGTTCGACCGCCGGAAACAGCGGTCGCGAGTGTGATCTTATCCATGCTGCATCCGACCAGTGACAGGTACTCTCGCACGTGATCGAGACGGCCCTCGATGAGGGTTTCGTTGGTGGTACCGGCTTCATAGCGGACCATACCGCCGTAGGTGTCCAGCATGAGGGCCATGCGGTCCAGGCGCGCGACGCCCGAGCCGCTTAGCTCTGTGGAGTGCGGGACGAAGTGGAAGTCGGCCAGCGACATGTCGTGCAGAATTGCGTTATCAACAGCATTAGTAAGGTGGGCACGCGGCGCGGCCAGGGTGTCGTCCATCCGCTGCATGTCTATCGAGACTGCGGTACGATACTTTCCCTGGCACCCGATCATCGCCGTGAGCGCCAAACCAACGGTAACACTTCGCCATGCGTTCAATCGAAACATCTCAAGCTCCTCGTCGTTGCTTTTGGTCCTGCGGAACAAGCACTACGGCTCGCTTCGGCGCTCGGCGAAGGCACCTGGTCTTACCGTGTAGCACACGCTTTTATCGAGCGTTCGCCCCTCCAACCTTCGCAAATTATCGGTCGCATTTGAACCTATTCGCGGCGCGGCGATTCGTGGCATAATCGTCCCATAAACACCCCGTTTGCAGTATAGATACGCGGGCGCGCGTTCAGGTTGGTCACAATAGTTCGATCGACCGGGCGTGCAGCACGAGCACGGTCACGGTACAATCCACCGCCATGAGCCCAACGAAATCCAATAACTTTGAACGAGCGGTAGCACTTCACCAACAAGCGGTCGTGATCGATACCCACTGCGATACGACCCAGCGCCTGGCCGACGCGGCGTGGGATATTGGTCTTAGAGATGACGCAGGGCATGTGGACCTGCCGCGCCTGCGCGACGGCGGCGTGGACGCCATTTTTTTTGCGGTCTACGCCCCCGCCTTGGAACAACCGGGCGACGGCGTACGTGCGGTGCGCGAGCAGATCGGGAATATCCGACGCATGGTGGAAACTCACGACGGTGACATGGCGTTGGCACGCACCGCGTCGGCGGTGCGCGCAGCGAAGGACGCGGGGAAGGTGGCCGTGCTTGTGGCGATCGAGGGCGGGTATTTGATCGAAGACAGTCTGGACTTGCTGCGAAGCTATCACGAGGAAGGTGCCACCTACCTGACACTCACGCATTCGTTTCATATTAACTGGGCAGATTCATCCGGTGTGCATCAGGATCTTGCGCCGCGTCACGGCGGGCTGACGGCGTTTGGTCATGACGTTGTGCGGGAATTGAATCGGCTGGGGATGATGGTGGACATCTCCCATGTGAGCGACGATACGTTTTGGCAGGCGTTGGAAGCGTCTTCCGCGCCGGTCATCGCGACGCATTCATCGTGCCGCGCGGTGGCACCGCACCGCCGCAACTTGTCAGATGACATGATCCAAGCGGTGGCCGCGAAGGGCGGCGTCGTGCAGATCAACTTCGCGGCGGCGTTTCTCGACCCTGACGCCCCGTCGCTATCGCCCGATACGCTACGGCGTTGGCTCGATGGCGGCGGCGTGGTGCGCGAACGTGTGACGGATTATGTGACGCCGCTATCGGTGCTGGTCGATCATTTCGATCACGCGTTGAAGCTGGTCGGGCCGCAGCACGTCGGTATCGGGACCGATTTCGACGGGGTGCCGACACTGCCGGAGGGTATGGGGCATTGTGGCAAACTGCCGCATCTGACGGCCGCCCTGTTTGATCGCGGTTATTCGGAAGACGACCTGATGCCCATGCTTGGTGAAAACGTGCTGCGCGTGATGGACGCTTGTGCTGCTG
>JAJRSR010000302.1 GCA_024278695.1 Planctomycetota bacterium
ACATCCTCAAACGTAAGCCTAGTTCGACCGTCACCGGCCGTCCGATACCGCGCAAGCCAACCAACAACCACAACCGATAGCCACAGCGCCGTCATCCCCGAAAACATAGACCAGCCGTAATACCCCCGGCCAAACACGCTCCGCCCCTGAAGCCTCGCCAGAAGATAGCGACGCAGCAGGTCTTCGATCGGCTCGCGGTCCACGCTAGCCGGGAGAACCGCCTCGACATCATCAAACGTCGGGCCATGCAAGAACTCTGGAAGATGCGGCACCACGCCACGACCCCGCAAGAAGGCTCGCGCACTGCGCAACTGCTGCAAACGCCGCACCATACGAACGCGCGCCGATTGCCGTTCGCGTAGTGTCAGATGCTCTGCGTGGGCAAACGCCAACTGACGAACCAACCCGCGCTGGCGTCGCGTGGACGCATCGGGCGTGCCGCCGGCTAGCTGTCCCGCCGAACCAAGCAGTAGCTCAAACAGCTCCGTGAACCGAGACCCGCGAACCGTCTCGTACTTTGCCTCATGCAGCATGGTAGTCGCCCGAGCCAAGTCGATCAGAAGCGGCGTCATCGGAGCCTCACCCGAAGTCAAAACCCGAGAGAAACAACCGATCGCCGCGTCAATTTCTTCCGGCTCCGCAGGCAGACCGCGAGACAGGTCCACGTCACGTTTGCTGAGAATCCCCCGAGGCACCAGATCCGCCAACGCCGAGACGGCATGTCGATGCTGAAGCAGCGGCTCGCCCTTTGAACCAATCACACTCGGGCAGTCAAACCTGAGCGAGGCCTGCCAACCGTGATCGGTATCACGAACGGAAAACGGGAAGATGCGGCAGGCCAACGGTTTTTGCGATTCCCCATAATCGCGATGAATCAGGCAGCGGTTGTCCTCAAGAAACACGCAGGTACCGTCTTCGCGCTTGTTCAGCGCCCAGCCCCGCCCCATACGCACATAGGGCGCGACGCTGAGCTTCTCGGTCCAGCCCTGCTCGTCGATTCTGGAACGCTCCGATTCGCTGAGGCTCCCCACCAAACTGCGGCAGCAATCGCCGCAACTATGGCACGACCAACGCTGCCCCGGAACCTTGGGCATCAACACGGGAAGTGATCGCGAAGCATTCATATGAGGATTGTGAGCGTTATCGCCCGTGTCCGCAACACTTGGAGTCCGCATGTTCTAACGCTGCGCCGCAAGACCCACATGCGCCTTCACGACCTCGATCGAGCGGTCCGAATAATCCATCGGTGCCGTGAGTTGGCACGTCGCAATCCGCATACCGGATGATCGGATGAACTTAATATGAGCGTCCGGTCCGGCTTCGATGGTGCCGCTGAAATCAGGCATGTGCGTCTGCAACCAGCTCGACACCACGAGGGATGACGAAATCGTATACATGACCGCCGTCACGTCCGGCGGGTTGAAGTCATACACCTTAGCCAACACCACTTCAACATTCGCGCCGATCGGACACCGTTCGGCCGCCGCCGCCAACGCGTCATAGTCGCGCCGGGCGTCAGCACCGCTGCTACGAAGAAAGCACATGGCCTCGATCACCCCGAGCCTGTCTTCCGCCGCACCGCGAAGCTCGAACCCGCCGCATTCATCGACGCGATAAATCTCATACGCCGTACCGCTGCGGTACTCCGGAAACTCACGAAGCATACGCACTTCATTCGCAGTGTAACCAATCGAGACATGATCGCCAAAGTCGTACACATAGAGCCCTGCATACTTGCCGGGGTCACGAACGGGTGGGAGCTTCACGTCAACACACTCCGCGTCTACGACGGCATCACAAGGCGCACGAACTTCCGCTTGCCGCGTTGTAGCACATCGCCGGTCTTGATTGCGATCGGCGCTTCATCAGAAATGATCTCACCGTTGAGCCGCGCGCCACGCTCCTTGATGAGCCGCCTCGCCGCCCCGCGAGACTGCTCACCGAGACAATCCACCAAGAGATCCACCGGCGACACCTTGCCCTCGTGGACCGTGGCCCGTTCAACCGCGACCTCGGGAATATCATCCGGCAGCCCGCCGCCCTTGCCACCGTGTACCCGGCGAAACTCCGCTGCCGCAGCGTCCGCAGCAGCGCCGGTGTGGTATTGTGCAATAATCCGCTTGGCCAACAGCTCTTTCGTATCGCGCGGGTTGCTCTGCCCCAGGTCCGTCAGCGATGCAATTTCCGCTTCCGGCGTCTGGGTTAGCAGTTCAAAGTAGCTGCGCATCAGCTCATCCGGAATACGCATGACCTTGCCGAACATGTCGCTCGGTGTGTCGGTAACGGCGATGTAGTTTCCGAGCGACTTGCTCATTTTCTCCACGCCATCGGTGCCCACCAACAGCGGCATGACCATCACAATCTGCGGCGGCTGCCCGGCGTTTCGCTGCAAGTCTCGACCGCAGAGGTTATTAAAAGTCTGGTCCGTCCCGCCAAGTTCGACGTCGGCCTTGACCGCAACGCTGTCATGCGCCTGCATCAGCGGGTAGAGCAACTCGTGCAGGTAAATCTCTTTACCCTCGGACTGCCGCTTGGCAAACGTATCACGCTCCAACATACGCGCGACCGTCATCTGGCTCATCAGCTTGATCACATCCGAAAAACTCATCGGCGTGAGCCATTCGCTGTTGTGCCGCACTTCGAGCTTGTCGGGAGAGAGGTCCAGCACCTTGCCCGCCTGGTCGAGGTACGTCTGGGCGTTGGCCTCCACCTGAGACCGCGTCAGCACGGGCCGCGCCTTGGACCGACCGGTCGGATCACCAATCATAGCCGTATAATCACCGATGATGAGCACGGCCTGATGCCCGGCGTCTTGAAACTGCCGAAGTTTGCCAAGCACGACCGTGTGCCCCAGCGTCAGGTCCGGCGCTGTCGGATCCATCCCGAGCTTCACGCGTAGTCGCTTCCCCGACGCGATTCGATCCGTCAGTTCCTTAGGGGAATAGGTCTTGTCGGCCCCACCGAGAAGCTGCGCGATAGTTTCTGATTGGCTGGCGTGGCTCATGTGGATCGCGCCTCCTTGCCCCGATAGCAGATTCGCTCGACGCCAGTCGCGCGGCCCGTATCCGAATCGACCGACACAAGAATACCACACAAGCGCGGGTCTTCCTCGGCGACGTCAAACGAACACGGCACGCTTGAGATCATAGCACTCAGTACGCGGTGCTTGTCACGCCCCAACACAGAGTCATACGGACCGGTCATGCCGAGATCGGAAATGTACGCCGTGCCCTGCGGCAGCACGCGTTCGTCGGCCGTCGGGATGTGCGTGTGCGTCCCAAAAACCACACTCACCTTACCGTCAAAACGCCAGCCCATCGCGACTTTCTCACTCGTGACCTCAGCGTGAATCTCCACAACCACAATCTTCACGTCAGAAGGGATCTTGCTCAGCATCCGCTCTACCGCCGCGAACGGGCAGTCGGCCACCGTCTTCATGAACAGCCGCCCGAGCACGGTCAGCACCGCGACGCGCACGCCGGTCGGCGTCTCATAAATCGCGAAACTCTTACCCGGTGCCGAAAGAGGCAGGTTGGCCGGGCGGCAGATGTTCGTCTCGGTCTCCAGCACGGGGATAATGTCGCGCCGGCGGTAAACGTGGTCACCGAGTGTCAACAAGTTGGCACCGCTCGCGATGATTTTCTTGTAGAGGGAGGCCGTCAGACCAGAGCCAGAAGCCGCGTTCTCCGCGTTAACGATCACGCAATCGATACCGTGAGCCGGGATGAGCGCTTCCAGCC
>JAJRSR010000303.1 GCA_024278695.1 Planctomycetota bacterium
CCACTTCATCATGGGAAAAACCCAATACTTGGTGCTCCGCCTCAACGAACGACAGTTGCTCGTCAGTGACACGGCGGACAATCTCGGCGAACGCCTCGGCGACGTATTCGTTGAGAATCACTTTTCCGATGTCGTGGAGCAGCCCAGCAGTAAAGGCAAGGTTGGCATCATCCAACCGGAGCCGCTGCGCGAACAGGGAAGAGGCGAGCGCCACGGCGACAGAGTGTTTCCAGAGCACGCCCGGTTCCAGCCCGTAGCCCTTCTGTTCGGAAGATAGCATATTGTTCGTATGAACGTACATCACCAACTGCAGCACCTTGAACGTGCCGAGGCAAAGCATGGCATCATTCAAGGAGGTCACCTTGCGGGACAGGCCGAAGAACGATGAATTACAGAGTTTGAGAACCTGACCGGTAACGACCTGGTCATACTTGATCGTATCCACGATGTTGTCGAGCGTGCTTCGCGGGTCGTTCATGACATTCATGAGCTTCAGCGCGGTATCCGGCAGCGGCTTGATCGCACCGACACAATCGACAATATCTTTGATGCTGTTCATAGCTCGGTCTCCCGGCCGCGGCTCTTGATCGTGAAGCGTCCGGTGGCTACGTCCAACCGTACCGTACGGCTGAGCGAACCACCGACATCTTCCGCCTCGATCATGACGCCGTTCTTCCAGAACAGCTTTCTGAGCATGATGTAGTTCCGCTTACCGATATTGAACGTGCCGTTGTCGTCAAGAAGCTGCGATCCGCCGGCCACCTTGACGATGATGTTTTGCTTCGTGGCACCCAGCTCATAGGTAGCGCGAAACACGGCCGGGATCCCGGTATCGGCAAACATCGCCGGTCTGGCTTTCGCCTTATCCGGCGAGAGGGAGGATTCGGGTAGCATGTAGTGAAGCATCCCGCCGACACGAACCTTCGAATCCCATATTGCCACACCGATGCAGCTCCCGAGTGAGTACGTCACCAGGGTGGCTCGCGGATCAGCGGCGACTTGAAAATCCGCAATGTCAACGACCTGATCCATCGCGGCCCCCACGGTCAGATTCAGCAGGCTCGACAACCGGTCTTGATTTGGTTCTTGTGTCGCTCATGGCACCGTCACGAACCCTTCCAAACGGGGGGCTTGCACCGCCTAAAACTCAGTGCCGAGATCAACGTACTGGGTCTTACATGTCGAACACGAATCCGGGCAGTCATCTGGCCCCTCACTGAGGTCCGGATCGAGGTCGGCCCGTTGTGCTCTTCGAAACGCACAATGTGCTGCGGAGCTGGGTTTGATGCACTCGCGTGCGTCTAGTGCCCAGCACGCAGCACAAGTGATGCCGAATCCCGCCGAGTCCGCCACCAACTCATACGCCAAGGTTTCGAGAAGTGCCGCAGCCGCTTCATGCTGGCCTTTAGGGAGACGAGCGATCGACCGCTCGATGCGGTCTCGTTGTGTGGTGACGATACGTCGCGTCACGTCCACGCCCAGGGGTGACAACTCAAAGACGTCCGCTTTTGTGCCGCTCGAACCGGGGTGCTGTTCCACGAACTCCAACCTGACCATCTCGCGCACGGTTTCCGCCATCGTTGCCGTCGAAACACCGACGAAAGAGGCGATTGCCGTTAGTGTTTTTTCTCCGTGCCAACGAAGAAGCCGCAACACAGCAAGTCCATTGGTGGGCAACCCCTCGTTTTCCGGAATCTCCCGTTCCAACACCGCATAGGTAGCTTGAGCGAGTTGCAACAAAGATCGCCAGATTTGTGTAGTTTCTTGCTGCATGGATTCATCTCGCTGTGCTATCGTACACCCCGGATCGGCAACACCGTCTCATCTTCAGGCAACCACTGCATCCAAACACTATTGACCAACCGCCGCATCGAGCTGAACCAGTTCTTCCGATGTCATGATCCTGTCAATGTCCAACAGAATCTTGACTTCTCTGTTGACTTTGGCCATACCAAGGAAATAGCTCGTATCTACCGAGGCACCGAGATTGGGGGGCTCTTCAATCTCCTCATTGAGAATGTTGTGGACCTCCTGGACGGTATCCACAATGACACCCATCAGCCCGCCGACATCGACAACAATGATGCACGTCTGATCGTTGTAAGGCACCGACGGTAACCTGAACTTGGAACGCAAGTCGATAACGGGAATCACCTTACCGCGCAGATTGACCACGCCGCGTACGAAGTCCGGCGTCTGCGGCACTTTGGTGATGTCCATAATACCGATAATTTCGCGGACTTTGAGAATATCAAGACCGTATTCCTCACCGGCCAGCAAGAACGTCAGGTATTTGGTTCCCAAGTCCGTCGTCGGATCCAGTGCGCTCTCGCGAGTCGTAGCGGTATTGTTGGCTTTATCTACAGTGGCTTCCATCTGTGTGAACTCCTATGCAGAAGACATCGCTGTTGCATCCTCGGCAACCAATTCGCTTTGCGAATCGAGCGTTGCCGAACAGCCATCCGATGACGCCGCCTGCGTATCAAACCTCGATCGGTATTCTGACATCCGGCTCGCATCATGAGCCACGACAATTCCCGAAACATCCAAGATCAAACCAACGCGCCCATCCCCGAGGATGGCCGCTCCGGATATGCCACGGAGACCCTCGAACCTCTCACCGAGAGATTTGATCACAACCTGCTGCTGCCCAAGAAGCTCATCAACGACAAGCCCAATCTCCCCGCCTGCATGTTGGGCAATCACGACCATCGCATCGCATGGATCGAGGCTCGCACCCAGGTTGAACAACGGGCCTAAGGGAACCAGTGGAATCAGCCGCCCCCGAACATTGAGCACGGCCCCTTTGTGCTGCACGGTTGTGATCTGTTCCGGCTTGGGACGGAGTGCCTGTTCCACGGTCACGGTTTGAATGATGAAGCGTTCCTCACCCACGCGCAGGAGCATCCCGTCAATAATCGCCAGCGTCAGCGGAAGCCGAATAGAGAAGGTGCTCCCCTTTCCAAGCGTTGACGTGATATCGCACTTCCCTCGAAGGTTTTCGATGTTACGACGAACGACATCCATACCCACGCCACGCCCGGATACGCCGGTGACCTTTTCCGCGGTTGAAAAACCCGCCGCGAAAATGAGGTTGTACGCCTGCTCGTCGGGAAGACGCTCATCCGGCTGCACGATTCCCTTTTCGATACCTTTCTTAATCAATACCGCAGGATCGAGGCCTTTGCCGTCATCGGATATCTCAATCACAATGTTTCCACCACTGTGGTAGGCGGATAGCGCCACGCTCCCCGAATCAGGTTTTCCGGCGGCGCGGCGCATATCGAGCGGTTCGATACCGTGATCCACGGCGTTGCGAACCATGTGGACCAGCGGGTCGCCGATCTGCTGAATCACGTTCTTGTCCAACTCGGTGTCTTCGCCGGAGATGGTCAGGTCCACACGCTTGCCCACCTTGCGCGCCACGTCGCGCACCAGACGCGCCATTTTTTGAAACGTCGGTCCGATGGGGATCATGCGCATGGCCATGGCCGCATCCTGAACATCACGCACGATTTTCGTGGCTTGCGTGACGTCCTTGGTGAGCTTCGCGTCCACGCTGACTTGCGGGCTCGCGTTCACCTGCGTCTGAGCGATCACCAGTTCACCAACCATGTCAACTAAGGCGTCGAGCTTGCTGGTATCGATTCGAACGGATTGTTCGCCACTTCCACCCCCTGCTTTCTTAGCAGTCGGTGACGCCGTCTTGGCTTGTGGGCGAAGGGCCTGGCTGATCTGTTTGGGACTGGCCACTCCCATTTCCATCAACGTCTCGCCAACCTTTTTTGGCCCGGCCTCACTTTCCTGCTTGGCGATCGCGAAATCCACGACCTCTTGAGGCACGGCACCTTGCTCCACAAGGTTTTCACCCACCGTTTTTACCGGGCTTCCAGCGGCCGGTTCGAAACCGACCGGTTCCCCTCGACCTGCAACTATGTCGCGGAGGTTGGCGATCATGCTCTCGATCGGCGGCTGGGGAACGGCTTGCCCGGTCGGGCTGTCCAGGTAATTTCGAATGCCTTCGAACTGCACCTTGAGGATGTCCACAACTTCGAAAACCAGATCGATGAGGCCG
>JAJRSR010000304.1 GCA_024278695.1 Planctomycetota bacterium
AAAAAAAAGCCTCCTCAGCAGAATCTGTGGTTGAGTTTTGGCTCTGGTAGTCGTCCCAGGGCGTGATATAGGGCGAACTGAGTATCTACTTTCCTCCGGCTAAAAATCAATGGTTTGGCATCAATATCGAGGGTGCTTGGGGCGATCCTGGTCAGGCATGGCAGTCTCCTTGCTTCAAATGGAAAACCATAGAGCAAAACACATACCGAACCTAACCGCCGGAGTCAAGTGGGTATTCAGTTCTCACCAATCGGCTCTTTGTTAGAATTCGGCTTGGGCAGCGTATCATCACCGACGGCGCGAAGCGGATTCTTCTCAAGGACTTGTCGCGAGGGCTTCTTGGTAGATCGCCTGGTAGGCGTCGAAGGTGGCGTCGATGCTCCAACGCGCGGCCACCTCCTCTGCGGCCTGCTTCCCTAAGCTCGCGGCGCGGCGCGGCTCCCCCAGAAGCGCATTAAGGGCACCGCTCAGCATAAAAGTGTCACCGTATGGCACTAACAACCCCGTACGGTCGTGCGAGACTAGGTCGCGGCAGCCGGGGACGTCGGTCGTGATGATCGGGAGGCCTGCGGCCATCGCCTCCAGCAACGCGTTGGGAAGCCCCTCCGTACGCGAAGGAAAGACAAACCCATCGACCGTCTGCAGCAGCGCCGGCACGTCATTTCGGACGCCAAGAAAATGCACGCAGCCTGCAAGCCCCAGCGCCTCGACCTGATCCTGCAAAGCCGAACGCGTCGGACCATCCCCCACAAACAAAAGCTGTGGGTTGCGATCACGTTCGACCCGCGCGAAGGCTCGCACCAACTTATCAAGGCCCTTGACTGGATCCAACCGCCCCACCCAGAGCCAGAGCGCGGCGTCGGAAGGCATGCCGAGCGCATCGCGATCCAACGCGGGCGTGGCCAAGATGCGTTTGGTGTCGATACCGCCGCGCACCAAGCGCAAGCGATCGCGCGGTATGCCGGCGCGCTTCGCAAGGTGCTCAATCACAGAAGGTGAGTTACCAATCGTCAGGCGGCAGCCCTCGTGCGTGAACCGATCCACCCACAAATGCCAACGCCGCTCGACCTCCACCGTTTGAATCTCACACAGGATGCGGTTTGAGCCTATCCCCGAAGCGTTTCCGGCCCACCGCGCCGCGACGTTCGCGTGAAACAGCATCGCGTGGATCAAGTCCGGCCGGCAGCCACCGATGATGCTGGCCAACCGTCGAAACACCCGAACGTCCTTCCCGCCACTCGCCTCACAACTCAACACCGTCACACCGGCTTCGCGCAAGTCATCGGCCACCGAACCCAACGGCGCGAGCGAGACCACCGTCGCACAGTAGCCGCGCGACGTCATCGCCCGCACGAGTCGAAGCAAATGCAGCGGCACACCGCCCACGTTCAGATCGGTAATAACGTAAAGAATATGAGGCATCGCGTGGGGCATCAGTTGTTGTATTGTGCTCCCGTCGTGTCGCGTCTGTCCCCCACCCTTCGGGCGTACCCGAACAATGGGGCACCCGACGTGGACCTCTCGGCCGAACATACGCGGCATCAGTAATCGCGGCGGACGAAGGTTCGCATCGCGAGTAACAGGATCACCGCTTCAAAAAGCAGCGACGAGCCGATCGAATAAAACGGATTCTTTTCAAGTTCACGTAGCTCGATTTCTTTGGCGCGCCGCAAGTCGTCCGAACTCGGGCCTCCGGGCGTCTTCGCGAAGTCCATCGGTAAGACGTCCGAACTCGTCCCGGCACCAGCCCACTTCGCAGCGACGTACGGGAAATCGGCCGTCTTAGGCGGAATCCAACTGAGTACACGGATGGCAGTGTAGATGCGCGTGTTGTTCTTCAAGCTCGGCATGACCTCAAACATCTGGGGGGCCTGGGTCACCATCGCCGACAGCATCCACGCGCCAACGGTCAAGAGCACGGCCGCCACGGTGCTACGCGTCTTCACGCCCACCAGCACCGAAATACAGAAGATGTAGCTGAACAGTAACACCAGCAACGGTGCCGCGAGGAGATACCCGGGCGACCACACACCCCACCGCAACCCCATCACGAGAAACGTCATCACCACGAAATACCCGGCCTGCACAAACACAAACACAAGCCCGGCCAAGTATTTGTAGAGGAACAAGCGCGACCGGGTGATGGGCTTGCTCAGCACAACGTCAACACCGCCGTGCCGCAGAAAATTGGGAAACATACCGGCCGTCGCGACGACCATGAGCACAATGCCAACCCACGCCAGCAGCGCATCCAGGAGGAAATAGACGACTAAACCGACGACGTTGGACCGACCCAGCGCCGATAGCGGATTGAACCGACCCGTCTCGGCATCCGCCATTCCAAAGAAAAACGTGATCTTGTCTTCCTCGAAGCTGATGCTAATCATGGCCAGCGCGATCATCGTCGATAACCCGATCAGTACCCAGAAGATCTTGCGATCGAGCGCTTCACGAAAGCCGTCCAAGATAATCGCCCAAAGCTGCAAACGCGTCTCCTCTATGAATCGCCGTGGGGGCCGGCGGGTCTTGCCGCCGGAGGCGAAGTGGGCGGCGTCGCGGAGGGCTTGGCATCCTGCCCGCCCATCGCCTCCACAAGAATGTCCTCTAGCCCCACACGCTTCGGTGTGATCGCATGGATCGCCACATTGGCACTGCGTAAGCAATCGACAGCTTCGTTGACCTTGGCGATATCATGACCGGGCAGCGTCACAACCGGACCCGCCACGGTCGCACCAAGCCGCAGGAGCTTGCCAGCCAGCGAGGCCACGTCCGACACACAGGTAATCTCATATTCCACGGTCCGCTCGGTAAGCTCGGACAGCGTACCCTGCCTGGCCACGAGCCCGTTGACCAAGATGGACACGCGATCACACACCATCTCCAATTCACTAAGCAGGTGCGAGTTGAGAAACACCGTGTTGCCCCGCTGCTTCAGATCGAGCAACAAGTTTCGCACATCGCGCCGACCGACCGGATCAAGCCCGTCCGTCGGCTCATCAAGCACAACCAGCTCCGGCTCGTTCATCAGCGCCTGCGCGATACCGAGCCGCTGCAACATGCCCTTGGAATACTTATCGATGCGCGTGCTGCCCCACCGAGACAAGCCAAGGCGTTCGAGCAGCTCGCCCGCACGAGGTCCGCGTACACTTCTCGGAACTTTCGACAGCGCCGCATAATAATCGAGCAGCTTCGCACCAGTGAGGTAGCCGGGGAAGGAATGATTCTCCGGAAGATACCCGGTCGCCGCGAGCTTGCCGCGATGACCAAGCGGGCGACCAAGTATGGTCCCCAGCGCCTGCGTGGGACGCACGACGGTCATCATGATCTTGACCAGCGTGCTCTTGCCCGCACCGTTGGGACCAAGCAACCCGAAGATCTCGCCGCGACCCACCTGGATGTTCACCCCGCGCAGCGCCTGAATGGCCTTGCCGTAGGTCTTGCGGACGTCGATCAGGTCGACGGCCCAGTTTGTCATTTCGGTGATGGCGACCATAGACTCTCGAATCGTGTCATCAGCCCGTCCGCAACGCCCTGGGCCGTATCGTCAGGCCCAAGATCGACCCACGCGACGCCCTCAAACCGTTTGAACCAGGTACGTTGCGACTTCGCAAGCTGACGCGTATTGATTTTGACCATTTCGACCGCTTCCGCAAGGCTAAGCTTATCTTGCAGGTGCCGGATGATCTCCGCGTAGCCCACGGCCTTACAGGCGGTCGTGCTCAATGGCACCGGCTCGGCCAGCAAGGCCCGGACCTCCTCAACCAACCCCGCGTCGATCATTCGCCGCACGCGATCGTTCGTACGGTGGTTCTGATCCTCGCGTGGACGCCGTAATGTGATAATCTGCGCATCATAGCGCCTTTGCTTGTCCCACTGCTCCTGCAGCGAGCTGATCGGCGTGCCTGTCAACTCAAAGACCTCCAGCGCGCGCACGATCCGGCGAAGATCATTCGGGTGGATCCGCGCGGCCGCCTCCGGATCAACCTGCGCCAACCGTTCATGCAAGGCACCACCACCGTGCGCTTCAGCCTCGGCCTTGAGCCGTATGCGAATCTGCTCATCGGCACCCGGTCCTTCGAAAAGTCCGTCAAGAAGCGATTTAACATACAGCGGCGTGCCGCCCACGACAAAGACCGGACGCCCACGTTGCTGAATGTCGGCGATGGCAGCGTCGGCCCGCTCGACATATTGCGCGACGGAGAACTCCTCACTCGGCTCGGCCACGTCGATCAGATGGTGCGGCACCTTCGCAAGAACTTCGGCGCTGGGCTTGGCCGTCCCGATGTTCATCCGCCGGTAGACTTTCATCGAATCAATGCTGATGATCTCTCCGCCAACCCGTGCTGCCAGTTCTCGACCGAGCGCTCCCTTGCCGCAACCGGTACAACCTAAGATGAACGTGAGTCGCGCCGTCATAGGGTCTGCGGATCACTAGGGCCAACCTGAAACGAGAGCTGCTCCAGATGAACGGCGAGATCAACGGACGACACACTAACGCCCGCCTCGATGCGCAGCACGGTCGGGGCAAAATTGAGAATACCCCGGATCCCGGCCGCCACCATAATGTCGGCCACTCCCTGGGCAGCCGTCGCCGGCACAGCCAAGATCCCCGTACGAACCTTCGAATCGCTCACCACACCGGGCAGCTCTTCAAGAGATTGTACGACAAGACGGCTGGGGCCAGCTATTTTTTGTCCGATTTTCTTGGCATCCGCATCGAAGACGGCAACCACATCGAACCCCCGCTGAGAAAACCCGCGATAGGCCAACAATGCCCGTCCCAGATTTCCGACTCCGACCAGGAGCACGTTGGAGGTCTTGTCGGTCCCGAGGATCCGCCTCACACGTTGGATGAGCTCGAGGACGCGGTAGCCGATTCCGGGATGCCCGAACTGCCCGAAATAGGCGAAGTCCTTACGAACCTGAGCATCAGACAGGCTCAAGACCGCCCCCAGCTCCCGGCTCGACACCGTCTTACGATCGGCCGCGTGGAAGGTCTCAAGCTGGCGCAGGTAGAGGCTCAGCCGCTTGACCGCTGGTGCTGGAATGTGATCGGTCTTGGCCATAGGGGCATTCACGCTTAGCTGCTTTGGGGGACGCATGGATTCCGGCCGCGCTGCCCGCTTACGGTGACTATAGTCTGGGGGGCGAAAGGCGGTCAAGAATGAGCCGGGATGAGCCTGCTTGAAGGGCTCGCGCTTGACATCAAACGGGGTCTGTGGATAGGGTCTGTGACTCGCTGGACGACCGCAGCGTGTGGAAGAAATGGGCTGTTGCTTGCCCGTTGCCGCACGGTCGATTCATACGCTCGCGGGCTTGTGGCATGCGCCCGTGCCTGCTAATACGATTTCGATGGCTTGGAGAGACGAATGATGAGAAGTTCCGCTTGGTTTCGGGCGAGTGTCGTGCTGTCGCTGTTGATGCCGGTTGGTGTCGCCAGTGCTCAGAACGCCGCGGAACAGGCGATCAACGCGATCCGACAGTTGAGCAGTGTCGGTCCCAGCGATCAGCGACAAATCAAGAACTGGATCGACATTCAAGCCAACCGGCTCGACGGCGCGACAAACATCGGACGGGCCGACGGATTCAACGACAAAGCGTTTCGTACGTTTCGGGCGGCCATGCAGGGGCAGTTCAAGAACAGTCAAAACACCCCCGCTTTCGTGACGGCATTCGCCGAGCAAACCACCATTGTCGCGGTCGAGCGGTTCAAAAAAACCGACGCCTCAAGCTCTGTGCTCCGTGGTTTGGCGCGTTCCCTGGTCGATCATGACCGCGTCGAGTCCGTACCAGGCCTCCTTGCCGGCTTGCAAGTTTCCGATGAATCAACCCGCTACCTCTGCGTGCGGGGGCTCTCGGCGCTGCGTACGACGATTGAGCAAGACACAGAACTTTTCGGCAAGATCACCCAGGCGCTCGCCGCAGCGGGGCAGAAGGAAAAGAACGGGTTTATCGTCGGGCGAATCTACGAGGCGATCAACTACCCAAGTCAGCTCGCAGTGGTTTTCCCGATCTATCTTCAGATTCTCGATGCACGTTTGGCGAGCCGCAAAGCCGGCACCAACGCCGACATTGCCGAGACCTTTGCTTTCGAGTTTTTCCGGAAGACCTGTTCTCGTTTGGACAACACCCAGAAAGTGGCGTTAGCCAAACGGCTTGCCGTTATCCTTAGGCTGGACGCCCAACGGTATAACGATCCGACCCTGGCACCACCGAACGACCATACCGCTCCGGACCGCAGCTACATCGAACGCGACGCGCTCGAACGCCGACTGGACGGCTGCGAAACCGTCTTGGAGATCATCGTCGGCAACGGCAAGGGCGGCAGCATCCGAAAAACACTCGCCAAGACCGGGTATGCCGGGCGGGCAGACGTCTTACAGGAAGCACAGAAGTGGTACGGTGAAGGCACCGTTGCCGGCGTGCTCAACGCGGCCCCGTGGAACGTGCCCACCGGCGCACCTTAGCCCCAAGTTCGACAGGCTCCGTTCACTGCACGCCGGGGCCACGGCACCTTGGATCAACGGAATGGTCCGAACACTTTCGCCGCTTATCACCCTGCTCATCATCGGAGGTATCTGCTGGGTATCCCTCGGCGGGCAAGAATCTCCGGCAGACCTCACCTACGCCAACCCTCAAGGTATCCACACGCTCGACCCCGCGCGCATGAGTTGGACCAGCGACTTCCGCGTCGCCCTCAACTTGTGGGAAGGGCTCACCACCTGGAACCCAGAAGACCTCACACCGACCCCAGGCGTGGCCAACCTCCCGCCAGCCGTTTCCCAAGACGGCTTGACCTATACGTTCACCCTGAGACCCGACGCACGGTGGTCAAACGGCGATCCAGTCACCAGTGCTGACTTTGTGCGCGGCTGGCGGCGCGGCATGGAACCCGGCACGGGAATGGACTACACGTTCTTCTTGACGGACCACATCGTTGGCGCGGCGTCATACGCTTCCTGGCGTCGGGAAGCCGTAAGCAGGCTCGTCCCGATGTCTCGGTTGGCACGGGAGTGGGAGATTGACACCAATCAGCGACGACTACTTGAGGACACCTTCGGTACCGAAGAACGCGACTGGCCGCGCACTCATCAAGACGCACTGCAACGCCACGCGAGCCTGATCGACGAACGATTCAACCGTGTGGGCATAGCGGCACCCAACGCGCATACGCTCGTGGTTCGGCTCGTCGCACCATGCCCGTATCTTCTCGACCTGTTGGCCATGCCGATTTTCCTCCCCATCCATGAGAGCATCGAGCGGCTCCGCTCACGAACGAACGATCTACCGATCACGGAACAAGGGTTGGTTACGTATGATCCGCAATGGACGAAACCGGATTATCACGCGCACGGCTACGGTGGTCTTGTCACCAACGGTGCGTACCGCCTTGCCGGATGGCACTTCAAACGCCGGTTGCGGCTCACGGCCAACCCCTATTTTCATAGCGCCGCGTCCGTTCAATGCCAGACCGTGGATATGGTGGTCCACGAAAACGTGAGTGCGTCGATCATGGCGTACGAACGCGGCGCTATCGACTTCCTACCGAGCATGAGCGTGCCCTACGACCACGAGATCGCCAAGCTCGCCCAGACCGGGGCTCGGCCCGACTTCGTGCTCACCAACGTCTTGGCCACCTACTTCCTCAACTTCAACTGCGTGAGCGAGACCGTCGGCGGCGTGCCCAATCCGTTTCTGGATCGACGCGTCCGAAAGGCCTTCGCGCTCGCGATCGACAAGGCACAGATCGTACAACGCGTACTCGGCCGCGGTGACCGGACGGCGGGCAGCTTTGTGCCACCCGGTGTCATTCCCGGCTACGAACCCCCGCCAGGGTTGGGTCACGACGCCAATGCGGCACGGGCGCTGCTCGCGGAAGCGGGCTATCCGAACGGCGAAGGCTTACCCATGATCGATCTGCTCTACACCCCCAACGACAGCCGCATCGTGCAGGCGCTGGCGCACATGTGGGGCGTCACGCTTGGCGCGACGTTCAACCTGCGCGGCAAAGAGAGCCGTACGCTGGCCGACGACAAGATCAACCGGCGGTTCATGATCGCACGCGGCAACTGGTACGCCGACTACAACGACCCGACGACGTTTCTGAATTGCCTGCTAACCGGCAACGGCAACAACGACAGCGGCTACGCCAACGACGCTTACGACACCATTCTCGCCGCCGCCAACGCCCCACGCGACACGGCCAAGCGTGCCGCGCTGCTCCGACGCGCGGAAACCATCATCGTCGAGGACGACCTGCCCATCCTGCCGATCCTGTTCTACCGTGAACCGATCGCGTTATCACCGCGCGTCCACGGGCTCTTTCCCAATGCCCGGATGTGGTTTCCTTTTCGATATGTGACGGTCACGCCATGACGCGGATGCTCGTACGAAGACTCCTCGCCGGCCTCCTCACGATCGCGTGCATCTACGCGATCACCTTCACGATGGTCGTGTCGATCCCCGGAAACCCCTTCCAACAGGGGCAACACCGGCTCTCTTCTGATGTGGAGTCCGCCCTGCTCGCGCGGTACCACATGGATAACAACTGGCTTTATTTTTGGGAGTTTTTGCGTGGTGCGGTGCGGCTGGACTTCGGACCCACCTTCACCTACGCAGATTGGACGTGCAACCAGATCATCGCCGCCTCGCTGCCTATCTCCATGTCGATCGGGTTGGCCGCGATGTTGATCGCACTCATGGTCGGCGTGCCGATCGGCGTCACCAGTGCCGTCCGGCGGCACAGTTGGTTGGACATCTCCGCGACCACGCTGATTCTCACCGGCATCTCCCTGCCGACGTTCGTCACCGGGTCGGCGCTGCTCATCGCGGTCGGCGTGAAGCTGCAACTCGCCCCGGTGGGCGGCTGGGGCACGCTATCACACCTGCCGCTCCCCGCGATCACGCTGTCACTGCCGTTCATGGCCTACATCGTCCGGCTCACGCGTGCGGGCATGATCGACGCGCTCAGCGCGGACTTCGTGCGTACCGCCATCGCCAAGGGCGCGAGCCGCCAGCGCGTCATCTGGCGGCACGCGCTGCCGGTGGCACTGCTACCCGTGCTGAGTTTCCTCGGTCCCGCCACCGCGCAGGCCGTGACCGGTTCGTTCGTCGTCGAAAAGGTGTTTGGCATACCCGGCATGGGGCAGCACTTTGTCAACGCGGCTCTCAACCGTGACCCGGGACTCCTGCTCGGTGCCGTACTGGTCTTTTCCACGCTGCTGGTTGCGTTCAACATCGTGGTGGACCTGCTCTACGCCGCGCTCGACCCGCGCATCTCGGAGGCACTGTAAATGAACCGCCTCCGATTCACCCGGTCCCGCCAAAAGGCTCCCGTCATCGTGGGCGGTCTGCTGCTGTTCGGTCTGTTGGCGGTGAGTTTGGGAACGCTCGAACATGCCATACAGTGGCACAACGTGCAGACACTGACCGGTGCCATCCGACACGAACCGTCGCTGGAACCAGTGGTGCCGCTGACCGCGTTTGTCTCTGGGGACGTGGGCCACGCCTCAACCGTAACGAAACTCGCCCACCGCGCCACCTCCTGGTTCGGGCATGATGACCTCGGACGCAGCCTGTTTTACAGGGTTTGGCCCGGTTTGCTCGTCAGCCTCGCGATTGGGCTGGCCGCCGCCTTCATCGCGGCGGTCGTCGGTACCACCTGGGGCGCGACGGCCGCCATCTTCGGCGGTCGCGTCGATCGCGCGATGATGCGCGTGGTCGATGTGCTTTACGGGCTGCCCTATATCCTGATGGTCATCCTCCTGAAAATCGCGTTAACCGAGCCACTCGCAAAGCTGTTCGGAGGGCGCACCGTCGGCGCGGACCTCGCGATCCTTCTCGTCGCGATCGGCGGCGTGAGCTGGCTGACGATGGCGCGGGTCGTTCGCGGTCAGGTGCTCGCCCTGAAGCAGCAGCCCTACGTCGAGGCCGCCCGCGCAACCGGCGCGTCCACGTATTACCTGTTGCGACACCACCTCCTACCAAACCTCGTCGGCCCCGTGCTGACCTACGCGACGCTTGTTATCCCGCAGGCGATCTTGCAGGAATCGTTCCTCAGCTTTCTCGGCATCGGCGTGCAAGCGCCAACGCCGTCACTCGGGCGGCTCGCGGCCGACGGCATCGAAGCCGTCAACACGTTCGTCGGTTTCTGGTGGCTCATCGTCTTCCCCTGCCTGGTGTTGGTGATCGCGCTCGTGTCGCTCAACTTTATCGGCGACGCCCTCCGCGACGCGTTCGACCCGAAATCAAATCAGGCAGCCCTGCTCTCATGACAGAAACCGCGACCATCCTTGAGACGAGCGTGCTTGAGATTCAAGACCTATCCGTCTCGTTCGACATCAACGGGCGGCGCGTGCCCGTGGTCGAAGGTGTTTCGCTGGTCATCCCAAGGGGTAAGACCGTGGCGCTGGTTGGGGAGAGCGGATGCGGAAAGAGCGTCACGGCGCTGTCCGTACTGCGGCTCCTGCCCGAGCCACCGGCATGCGTTGATAGCGGCCGAATACTGCTTGCCGCATCAACAGCATCCTCGGAAAACGGCACGGTGGATCTATTGCGACTCCGTGATGCGGCGCTACGACACGTGCGCGGCGCACGCGTGGCGATGGTATTCCAGGAGCCGCTGACCGCGCTCCATCCGGTGATGCCCGCCGGGGCGCAAATCGTCGAGGCAATCCAACTACATGAAAACGTGTCGCAACGTGACGCGAAAACCAAGGCGATCGCCCTGCTGGATGACGTGGGCATCGACAAGCCGGACCAATGTTTTTCGGCCTATACGCATGAGCTTTCCGGCGGTATGCGGCAACGGGTGATGATCGCTATGGCACTGGCTGCCGACCCGGAGGTGCTCATCGCCGACGAGCCGACCACCGCGCTCGACAGCGTCGTGCAAGCGCAGATTCTCGATCTGCTGGCCAAGCTGCAAGCGGCGCGCGGGCTCGGCGTGCTGATGATTACGCATGATCTCGGTGTCGTGTCGCGGGTGGCCGACGAGGTTTCGGTCATGTACGCCGGACACATCGTCGAGCACGCAACGACGCAAGAGCTGTTCGCCAACCCGCAGCACCCCTACACGGTCGGGCTGATGCAATGCGTGCCGCGCATCACGGCCAACGCCCCCACGCGATTGACCGTCATTGAAGGAAGCGTACCGCGACCGGAATCAAAACCCGCGGGCTGCGCGTTCCACCCGCGATGCCTGCTGGCAAGACAAAGGGCGAGCGAACCAGAGATGGACACCATCGCGCTCGAACCACCCGCGACAACCAGCGTGCCCCGCCGTTGCGCGCAGGCAGCATCCACCATAACCAGCAGCGGCACACCCGAGCTTCGGGAAATCAGCACAGGGCATTTCGTAGCGTGCTGGGAGACGGCTGACGCACACCATTAAGAGGCCAAGACACGATCGGCACGCCTTCCCTATGCCGCGCCAAGCCCGTTTCACGAGTCCGATTTCCTCGGACCCCGCGAACCAAAACCATCCTTGACGCACGCGGCCGCGTTGGGCAAGCAGCAACACCGGCATCCCGGCGATCATTATCGGTCTGCCCCAAAGCCGCGCGCCTTACGAAGAATCAACTAGCCCAAGCGGCTCAGATGTCCGATCTACGCACAGGTTATCGACAAGGCAAAGGGAGTATTCTTGTGAACAGCAAATCAACCATACCGGCCGGCCTGCCTGAATGGCTCGCAGAAGCCATCGAAGAGGGTGAACCGCTGGACGGCATCGCCAACAAGCGCGGCGATAATCGGCTGCTCTCGGCGCTCTACTGCAAGGTCGAGCAAAACGACGAGACATCTGGGACGCTTTCGGCACAGGTCTCCAACGTGAGCGTGAGCGGGCTGGGTATGATTACACGAAAGCCGATCCCGCCCGGCCAGCGGCTCTACATCAGCCCCGGTGACGGCTCGGTCGGGAAGCCCGTCGAGGTGCTCGTCGCCCACTGCACACAAACCATCCAAGGCTACAAGGTTTGCTGCACCTTCCTGTTGAGCTAGTCGGTCAAATCGAGTACGCTTCCCCTCCTAAACGTTGGCGAGACCGACGGGCCGAGACCCGTCCGCGCCGGCGCAATGGACACCCCTTAAGACGAGGAAGAAACGATGAGTCTGTGCATAGGCCAAGAGGCCCCCGATTTTACGGCGATGGCGGTTGTCGATAAGCAGTT
>JAJRSR010000305.1 GCA_024278695.1 Planctomycetota bacterium
CCCGTTGCCTCGTGCAGTCGTGGTCCATTCTGTGTGCCGTCGCACAGCGAATCCGTGACTTGAGGAACCGTATGCGTCAATTGCGCACGTACGGGTCTGTGGGAACCCTGGGTGGGCAACCACCCAGGGTCACCCAGCCAATTACGACAACCGTGACGCAAAGCACTGGCACGTTTCCCACTTATAGAGATACTGCTCTCCGTGCTTACGATAGATGACATCTTGCTCGACCCACCGGCTGATGGTGAGATTATCGACCCGGCCGCGTGGTTCGGATCGGCCGGGTCTATTGAACTTGAGATCGGGTGCGGCAAAGGCGGGTTCCTACTCGATCGAGCCCGGAGCCATCCAGACATCAGGCTACTCGGCATCGAGTGGGCCAACAAATACTGCAACTACTGTGCCGACCGTCTCCTACGGGCCAATCTGACCAATGCCCGGGCGATGCGAACGGATGCGCAGTATTTCGTCATGCACCACCTGCCTGAGCAGGTTCTCTCGGTCATGCATGTCTACCACCCGGATCCTTGGCCAAAGAAGCGCCACCACAAGCGGCGGTTGTTTCAGCCGGATTTTATCGAGGCCGCCCTCCGCGCGACGGAGTCGAACGGACGGTGGTATGTACAGTCCGATCATGCAGAATACTTCGAGTGGATCACGGAGATGCTCAATGTCCGGTCAGAGCTAACGCCGTTTGATTGGGACGGTCCAGGGTCGCTCACGGGCGACGGCTGGGGCGGCACCAACTTTGAGATCAAGTACGTCCGAGAAGGACGCTCGATCTACCGCAGGGCATACCACGTCCAGTAACTCGGCCACCGCAGCGACGCGTTTCACGACCGCGCAATCCAAGTACCCAGACGTTTTGAACGATATCCTACTGTTGTGCTACCGGGAGGTGGTGAGCTATGAAACGTTCTACAAAACGGCCGCAGGAGCAGGATTCGATGAGCAAGTGGCAAGAGCGATTTACACAAAAGGTCAGCGTCGTAAAAGAGGCGTCGTGCGGGCAGTTCGAAGCAATTGCCACGTCAACCCTTGAGCCGCTGTTCGAGGAGTTCCGAAAGTTTACGGCGCAACAGGGGCTTGCGGCCACCGTCCCCGTCTCTCGATCAGGGTACCGAACCTACAAGTTCACCATGACGGAGAACGCCTACGTACTCATGTCCTTTCGATTCGCCAGTTTTGAGCACTGCGAAATGCAAGGCGAGATTTTCGTGCCCGGCAACGACCGGCATTCACTCACACCGGAACACGTCGAGCTTTCCAGCTTTGACGCCGGTTGGGTCCGACGCATGTTCGAGCAGACTCTGGATTCGTTTCTCGATGCCTTCGTGGCCTCGCTGAGCGGAGCCGCTCCGGAACTCGTCAAAGCCTAACGCCGCTTCGGCTTCTGGAGCGATAGCATCGCGGCGTAGTCTCGCGTCTCAGACGGACGCACCACATAGCTCCCGAAACCAGCACCGCGCCCCGCGTCGCGGATCATCCGCAACGCCGCAGACGGATCAAAAGGGTGCATTTCCGATTCGCCGGCGCCAGCCAGCGGCAGCTCCACATCCAAAGCCATGCCGCCTCGAAGCACCCGAAGAACCGGTGCATGCGTCCGGTTCCGTTGCTGCCACAACCGCAAGAAATCTTGTTGCGCCCCCACCAGGGCAAGCAAGCGACCGTTGACGCCAAGTATCTGGTCATTCGTGAGAACAAGCCCATCAGAAAGCGTACCCGGCTCTACCGAAGTCACCGCGAGCTGACCCGCAAGCGCCGATCTGCCGAAGCCAAGCCCAAGCGCCGTCCCTTTTCCAAGGTCGCCCGACAGCACCGACCCCCACCACAGCGGATCGAGCCAAAGCGGTTTGGGGGCCGAGCGATTCGCCAGCCAAGCGCCAACCTGCTGCGCCGCAGCGTTTCCCCGCATGATGGCCACCGCCGCAGCACGACGCCCACGGGGCGACACCGCCCCGGCACCTGGAAGAGAACCGAGCGTTGGCGACAAACCAAACTGCGCATCAAGAATCTGTTTGAGATGGGACCGGTGTGTGGAGACCGCGATCCAATCACCCCAAGCCGCCCACGCCAGCTCGACATCGGTGAGCAAACCGAACACACCCAGCCGATCAGCCAACTCCGGCGCAAGCGGAGGGACGTAGCTAATGGCCACACCAAGATGCGTCTCGTGCTTAATCTCAAGGGCGGTCGCCGGAAAATCAGCGCGAAGCGTGCGAACGGCGTCGAGCACGCTTGTCAGCAGGTTGTCCGTCTCGGTCGCCATTTGGTCAGCGTCCACACACTCTGCGAGAAGTGTTACTTGCGGAAAGTCAGACGGTGACGTCAGATCCTGCCCCCAGGCTAACACCACATGCGGCCCCAACACGGGCAGGCTCTTGTTCGCGTCGGCGCGAGCGCCGCGCAGCGTCAACAGCAACTTCGCATAGCGTGAGAGCCTTGGGTTGTCCGAGACACCCACCCGATTCAAGTCGATCGTGGCCGTGCTGACCGAAGCTAGGATTGTGGAACTGGGAAGTCGAAGTAACTGGTCAACAACGTCAGCCTTTACGGGAACACGGGCAAACTCGTCGCGCAGCTTGCCGCGAATGGCCACGTCGATCCGATCTCCCGCGTCGTACAATGCGAAGATCATACTGCCAAACACAGGGCGCAGAAGCGTCGAAGGTCGTACGCCGCTGCCAGCCTTCGGCGAAACCAGAAAGATCGTCCCCATCGCATGGCTGGGCAGGTAGGCTACGAGCTCTCGATACGCCTTGGACTGGTCAAGCGAAGGAAGCGATTTACCCGTCATCAGTTGCATGACGCTGACCAACAAGCCATCGCCAACCCACCGCCGCGCCAACAGAAGCACATCGTCACGAAGCGCGACGATCAAACCGTCGGGCGTACGAAACATCATCGCCCGCTCTGACTGCCCCGGCACTTTTCGCGAAGCCGATGGGAACCACGTGTCGAGTACACCCGGATCGGGTAGCCGAAAGAACCAAACGGCATGAGACAGATCATCGCAGGTATCTGCCGCGACGCCCGCAGGCACAGTCAGAAGCGTGGAAAGATCAATCGCCGACTCATCTCCGATGGTGTGCATCAGGGCCTTACGCCAATCCCCACCAGCCCAACGAACGCTGGTGCCGGTGTCGCCCGAAGCCACCACGGCCGCCGACAAGCCGAGCTGCGGGAGCGTCTCGTCCCATTGGTCAAGATGCGGTACGGATACGAAGCAATTCGCTGATTCGGGAACGTACCGTGCAAAGGATGGGCTTGGGGTGTTTTTTTTCGTTTGCCCGAGCGCGCCAGGAGTAAACACGAGCACGACGGCGATACACGTGACGAATAGCCCGGCAGGCAACCTCGCCCACGCCGTGCGGTCAAGCCACAAGCAAGTGCCAAGGCTGGGAATACGGGCCTGAGAGTGAAATGGCCGAGACATCGGCATACCTACGAACAGCCAATCTGCCGCGTCTCATGCACGCGAGCCAAGCATCGACGATCAGCGATCCGTGTTGCTGTTGTAGGCACCTTCCGGCACCGGCAACGTGTCGTCGGAATCATCCGAACGATCGGAAGCGCCCTTAGCATCACTGCCTACCGGAAGTGGGTTCTGTCCCTGCGGAGCCCGCTTGGCTTCCTCCAGAATATCGATGAGCTGAAGGACCGTGAGATCGAGCGCCCGCTGCAACGGCTCACCGCGCCGCTGCTTCTCCGCAACGTCGGAACGGACATTGTTGAACCAACCATCCGGAGCCTGCGCCCCACCAGAAACCGAGGTAGCCGAGTCACCCGCAACCGGTGCGTCAACTAGCACGCGAGGCACGGGCGGTTGACCAAGTACTTCCTCGACCGACGTGATCACGCCAGCAACTTGGCCTTTGCCGCCAATGTCGAAAACGCCAACAAACGCCATCGCCACGACAGCCGCTGCAGCGAGCGGTGCACCGACAAACGCGGTCCACCGCAGCCGCTTGGTCCACGGTGACTTCGGCTCGTCCATGCAGGCGATCAAGCGATCGGTGAAGTTGTCATCGAGCGCCACGGGGTCATCATCCACGCGCAACACGTGGCCGCTAACTTCAAGTAGCGCAAACTCCCGCCGGCAGTCTGCACACTTCACGCGATGGGCCTGTAGCTCGGTAGCCATCGAGGACGACAGCTCACCGTTGAGATAAGCGTCGAAAAGTTGTCTCGCGTCAACACAACGCATTACAAACCCAATCCAACTCGAAACGTCTTGGAACGTTACGAAACGTCCCCATCACACGACCTCTTACCCAGCTCTCGTCGAAAGATTGCGAAAGACCTGCAAATCTTTTTCTGTGAGCGGCTCTAACATCTCGCGTAGCTTGGCCCTGGCGCGATGCAAGTGGCTTTTCACCGTTGCCAACGGTAGCTGGACAATGCGCGAAAGCTCCTGACAACTCATCTCGTGGCGATAAAAAAGCAGTACACAAGCACGCTGCGGCGGAGAGAGTTTTTCGACGGCCTCCCACACGAGCGCGCCCACCTGCTGGGCATCTTCCGACTGCATCGCCGCCTCCGGCACGCCGACTGTTTCCATCGGCAGCGTTGTGAAATCAACATCGCCGGTGAGCGCGCGCTTGCGGCGCATCTTGTTCAAACAAACGCGGTACGCGATCGTAAAGAGCCAAGTGCTAAACCGGTAGTCACTATTGAACGATTTCAATGAAGCGAACGCCTTGAGAAACGCATCCTGGCAGATGTCCTCGGCGTCGTGATGATCGCGAACCATCCGCCAGATGAAAGCGAACAGACGATCCTTGTGGAGGTCGATCAACTCACGAAGCGCAGACCCCTCCCCCGCTAACGCACGATCTACCAACAGCTTCTCTGCGGCGCGGTCGGCCTTGGTGTTACTCAAAACGCTTGCGACCTCCATTAGCGATCCTACTGTATTATACTGACTTTTCGGCATGCCGTTGCATAGAGGCACGCCCCTACTACAATCGGACGGATGGCTGGTGCCCGATAAGCTCGCCACCGAGATTCTCGTAACCATAGCCGCGACAATATGTTATGCCCAAAAAACACACTCAGGACGACAGCATTTGCCGGAATCGCAAGGCGAGTTTCCGCTTCGAATTTATCGAAAAATACGAGTGCGGGATCATTCTTTGCGGTACGGAGGTCAAAAGCCTGCGGGCTGGCGACGTCTCGCTAGATGAGGCCTATGCCCGGCTGGAGCACAATGAAGTCTGGCTCATCGGCTGCCACATCGCCCCGTACGCCCACGGCTCGACCCGGCCTCACAATGCGTTGTCTCGGCGGAAGCTGCTTTTGCACGGTTATCAGATCGCCAAGATCAAACCGAAAATCGAGCAGCGCGGGCTCACCCTTGTCCCGATAAGAATGTACTTCAACGAACGCGGTATCGCCAAGATCACGATCGCGCTGGCTCGCGGAAAAACCGTGGGCGACAAACGCCAGTCGCTCAAAAAGAAACAAGCCAAACGCGACATGGATCGCGCGATGCGCCAGGGGCGCTAACGGCTTTCCCGCAGGCTTCGTTCGAAGAACGCCATGATTCGGCTGTTTAGACGCATCGTCACAAGTGGATCGGCCACCATGTGTGTGAAGTCCGATAGGACGAGGAACTCGTGGTGCTTTCCCGCCCGAAACAACGCGTTCGACATTTTGAGGGAGTGCATGAAGTAGACGTTGTCATCGGCCGTACCGTGTATAATCATCAGTGGACGCGACAGATTTTCGGCATAGGTTAGTACTGAACTCTTCTCGTAACCATCCGCGTTCTTTTCCGGCAGCCCCATGTAGCGCTCGGTGTAGTGCGTATCGTAATCCAACCAATCTGCGACCGGAGCGCCGGCCACACCCGCGTGATAAACATCCCCGCGACGCATCACGGCCATCGCGGAAAAATACCCACCAAACGACCAGCCATAAATACCCACGCGCGACAGGTCCATCTCGGCATACTTCGCGCCAAGCGCCTGGAGCCCGGCCACTTGGTCATCCAAGGGGATGTCGATCAGGTTATTCTTGGTCGCGCGCTCCCATGCACGACCTCTGGACGGCGTGCCGCGCCCGTCGAGTGTCACCACAATATACCCGTGATCGGCCATCCACTGTTGCAGCAGATACCGACGCGGCGACGCACCGACCATTTGCGCATGTGGGCCACCGTAGACATAGACGATCACGGGGTAGCGAATGGATGGATCAAAGTTGCGCGGCCGAATCAGGGCCGCGTGAAAGCTGGGCGCATCCCCCACCGTCGTGAGTTCCAGGTTGGCCATGAACGGCGGTGCCTCGGCCATCGACTTGAGCCGACCGATCTCCGAACCATCGGCACGCCTCATCACACGATCCACGGTACCATTCGCGCCGCTAAACGCGTGGTAATACACGGCGTGATCCTTCGAGAACGTCACGCCGTGATTGCCACGAGCCGGTGTGATCCGTTTCGGGGAAGATGATGCGGAATCGATCGCCACGCGGTACAGATACCTGTGGATCGGGTCATCGCTGCCGATCACATAGACGGCGTTCGCCTTCTCGTCGTAGGACACGAAGCTCCGATAGCCGAAATCCGGCTTGGTTATCACTGTCATCGGCGCGCCGTCGCGGGCGCGCCTTTCCAACTGCCAGCTACCGTTACGTTCGGTCGTCCAAAGAAACGTCTGCCCATCGGGTAACCAGTGCGGCATCGACTGATCGAGGTTGATCCACGCGTCATCGCGCTCGACCAGGAGCGTCGTCGTGTAGCCGGTGTGCTCATCAACCGATAGCAGCAGATGCTCGGTCTGCTCACGGTTCTGCACGAGGATCGTCAGCGGCGCGTTTTCTTTCCACTTCACGGTCGCGAGGTAAGGGTACCGGTCTCGATCCCACTGGACCCAGACGGTTTCACCGCCGCCGATGCTCATCAACCCGAGACTCACGACAGCGTTGGCCTTACCCGGTCTCGGATAGGGCCAAGTACCCGGCGGTTTTTCCGGGTGCGTGGCGTCCATGATGTGCATGGTTTCCAGCATGGCGGTATCGGTCTTCTGGTACACGATGATCGTGCCGTCGGGAGACCACCATGTGCCGTGGTGCCGCCCCATCTCCTCTTGCGCGACGAACTCAGAAAGACCGTGTGTGATGTGCCCGGTCGCGCCATTGGTAAGTTTTCGTTCTGCACCACTGGCTACATCGATCACATACACTTCGCCGTCTCGTACACAAGTAACCTGGGACGCATCAGGGGAAAACTGGGGGTCGATCGGGTAGCCCGCGTCGCTGTGGAGCTCCATAACCTTACCGCTATCCCTATCAACCACGAAGAGACGCCCGGATAACGGCACGAGAATCTTCGTGCCGTTTTGACTAAGCTGATACGATGCGATGCCTCGGGCACTCACCCGCATACGCTCGCGGCGTGCTTTCTCGGCCTCAGACAGCACCTCAACCGCTCCACTCAAGATGTCGCTGGCCGTCAGCAGACGACGCTCCTGTCCGGTCTGCGTATCGAACTCGTACAAATCTTGCACGAAACTCCGCGGGCCGGACCGCAGAAATAGCGCAGCGCTGCCGTCCGGTGTGAGTTTCACTGAACGCGGTGTCCCAAGCGAGAAACGACGTGTGGCTGCGTAGTCTTCGAGAAAACTGTCGTCCGCGATAGAGACTGGCTGGCGGAGTGCGCCGACGTCCGTTCTCGTAATCTTGATTGACACGCAACCGACCGCGCTGAGCGTCAGTACGGCAGCTAAGATCATACGCATGTATCTTCTCCCTGGATTCGTAAGACTCAAATGAGCACCGATAGATGATAACTCGGCGTATGACACATGCACAGCGCCGTTTTGATTTGACCGTAACGCGGTCACTTACTGGCATCGTAGCGCCGCATGCGCAACATTATTACGCGAAGGTACTGAACCACTCGGCGTAGCGGAAAGTCACAATGCGATGTCATCCAAGAACGCCAGCACCGCGTCGTCAAAGGCCTCGGGCTGCACCAGAAAGGAGCCGTGGGCCGTCCCCCCGATCACAGTCAGCCGGGAATCGGGAATGGCGTCTGCCGTGGCCCGCAGTCTTTCGATCGGAAACAGCGGATCCACATCGCCGGCGATGACGAGCGTCGGGGCGGTGATCGCCCCCAATCGATCCAGTGTGTCGTGTTCGAGGCAAGCGCGAACACTCACAAGAAAATCGGCCGGATCTTTCGGCGTGTGCATTCCAACGAAGCTGCCGAGCACTTCGAGCGCCCCTTCCGAAAGCCCGGTTCCGGGACCATCGTAAAGGCACTTCGTCATGTCGCGAAACAATGGCCCCCACTCGCGATCACCCGCCCACGACAACCACGATTCACACATACGCGTCCCTGCATCGCCCAACCGGTGCGCCGTGGCCACGAGCGTCAAGGATGAAACCAGTTCCGGCCGGTCGACTGCCAGGTGTTGCGCGATGAGCCCACCGAGTGACTCGCCGCGTACATGCGCCGGACCGATGGCTTCTTCAATGGCTCGGGCGTAGTCGGCGGCCATGTCCTGCGTGGAAAAATGATCCGGCATGCCGCGTCGCCGACCGATCACCCAGACGCGAAACCGGGCCGCATATCGACCGTAGTACCGCTGGAAGAACATGCGAAGCCGCCAATCGGGCGTCGTCAAATAGTCCGGAGCCTGGAGCGCATCCCCGGCACCAACGAACACGACGAGCTGCGCATTCGCCGCGTCATCCCCAAACCGCACGGCCGGCAGATCACCGGCGAGGCGCAGCGGTGTGATCGGTAAATCAATCATGCACTTCCGCCGAGGGTTACCGGTCTCCGTACGTGTGTTCCATCACGGCTTGCCCTGGCCCGCCTTGCTCTGGCCCGCTTTGTCCTTGTCCGCTTTGTTCTTGGCAACGAGTTCCTTGATGTCGTCTGGGAGGTTAAACACATCTTTGGGCATATCGACGTTGTGTTCGATACTTGTAATGGCAATGGAGCGCGTCTGCCCCATGACCTCGATACGAGACTTGTATGAGTACAGCACACCATCCACGGGACGGTAGTCCTCGCTGTAGGTGACCATGTCGAACTCACCCATAGCGGTGCTGAGTTTCATATCGGTTCGATGGGGCAGATAGGTCTTCGCGTTCACATACGTCGCCAGCGCGCTGCCATCATCTCGTGTCATCACAACTTTGAAGTATTCCACGCCGTCGAGAGTCTCTTTCCCCACGCATTCGATCTTTTTGAAATGGCTTTTCCAATCGAGTAACCCATCCATGTTCGCCCCCCAAAGGGCGACGGCACGTTCGCTGCCCTCTTTGATCTGTGGCCCGGTCATCATCGAATTGGCCCAGGCCACCCCCCCCGAGACGCCCTCCTCGATGGTCCCCATTCCCGCAATTTCTATACTCGTGTGCTGGCTGTTCGGGCGAGCGAAGTGCGCTGCTATCTTGGCGGTCATACCGCCCATGTCCATGTCCATATCCATCTTCACCACGCGGTTCTTAACTTTCCGCATGGCAGCCGCCCCACCCACCGCTTCGATCATCTTCGCGATGATCTCTTTGCTGCCGGGCAAGTCTGCGGCGAAAGCGGGAGACGTATTGAGAACCGAACCAACCATCAACGCGAGCATCACCCGCGTAGGCAGCGTCAGGAGTTTCGGATTCAGATTCTTACGGACCATCATAGATTCATTCCTTCCATATGAGTTATTCATCGCATTCATTGCGTTTGGATCCAGGCAACCGCAGCCTGCATGACCAGATCTTGGCCGTCAAGCAAGGACTCACGCGTCAGTTCAACTTGAACATCCGGGAACACCCCGACCGCTTCAAGCGTCTTGCCTCCGGTTGTAATATAGTTTGCGAAGACATATTGAAAACCATCGGCATTCGGCAAGCGATCCACGATCGAGGGCAACGCCGCACCCGCGGTCCGCGTACCGAATAGCTTCGCACGCGCCAAGTCCTGCATGCCCGCAGCAAAAAACTCTGACGTGGATGCGGAAAGCCCATCAATCAATATGGCCACGGGACCGTCATAGGTCACGGCCCTGGGAAACACGACGAATTTCATTTCCTGGTTCCGAAGGTACATCGTACCAAGCCGAATGTTTTTCTCACCAACCAACCAGCCGGCCATGCCCATCGACAACGCCCCGATCCCGCCACCGTTACTGCGAATGTCAATAATCACACCGTCGGCATCCATGAATGATCTCATGGCCTTGCCGTATTCACCCATCAGGTAGTTCGGATCCCAAAAGCCGTTGAACGCGATGTACCCGATGTTGCCGTCGAGCATCCTATGTTGGATTCGCACCACCTGCTCGGGCAATCCCATCATGTGGGTACGTTCACCCGGCTCCGAGACGAGCACGAGGTCTACCTCAACCGTCTCGCCGTCACCATCAATCAAGCTGAGTTTGACCTCGTCGCCGACATCACCACGCAGCTTGCGCGACGTGGCTCGAGAGAGAATCAATTCCTGAAGCGTGCTATCGGCATAGGCTTCCATGACTTTATCAATGATATCCGCACTCTTGCGACCGTTGATCGATACGATCTCCCAGCCGGTCTTGATACCGTTTTCTGCGCCAGGATAGCCATCCTCTACCCCCGTGATGATCGCCTTGCCATCGAGCACACGAACGTCTAGTCCGGCGTAGCCGTGCTCGTCCTTCTTCTCGGAATCGGAGGGGTCATCACCATCTTCGTCATCTTCACCGTCGATGCTTTCGTACGCCGACACAGGTATGATTCCGAAATGAGACTGCCCGAGCCGTTTGAGCATGTCTCGCATGGCGGTACGTGCCTCGGCCATGTATTCAGCGTTTTCAACACGCGGACGGTATTCCTCACCAATGGCATCCCAATCCAGCCCGTTGAGTTCCGGGTCATAGTGTTTATCTCGAACCGTCTCCCAGACGACTTGGAACGACTCGATGTTGAGTTGCGTCTGCTCAGGTGTTAGCCGAGGTCCACGGAGACCGCTACAACCGGTCCCCAGCAAGAGGAGCGTAGCGATCAACAAACTCAAAGGCGTCAATGATCTCATAGATTTTCCTTGTATTGCAGCTCGTCCAACGGACCCTATCCCGAACCTCAACTCAACCGGTCCAGCTTACTGTATCACACTTCGATGCGGGAGTACCATCAGACATGTTCCACCCGGCCCATTTGCTTGTCGGCATGTTAGCAGGTTACAAAGCATTTGCGATGAGTAACCATGTTGATTGTCGTCGGATCTTATGTGTGAATGTGTGGCGTCGCATTTCAATAAGCAGGGTGAGGGTTTCGCAGATTTCGTTACCGCTGCTTCATCGAATCTCCACGCAGACGCATGGCCCGTCCGCAGGAGCACAACCAACCAACGAACCTCATTTCTCCTCGAGCATCGCGATGAGTTTTCGATAGAGCGACACGTTGGCCTGCTTAAAGAACGCCAACATCCGACGCATTTCCGGCGTGTCACGGTAGCCCAATCCGTAAGACACGATCTGCGTGGTCTGGTCATCCAGTCGCTGAAACAAGATCACATTGTAGAGGTGCTTGGCTTGGTCCTTGAGGATGTCGGGCCAATTCTCCGCCGGGTCAGTTTGTAGCGTGAGCATTTTTTCGGGCACATAATTCACGATATGAAGCGTAATAGTCTGCGGGTCTCCGACCGTTGCCGCGCTATCGTAGTGCGCACGAATCGCACCACCAACTTTCAGATTCACTTCGGCCACGGGCGCGGCCCAAGAAGCATACCCCTTGGAGGTCGTATAGGCTTCCCACACTTTGTTGACCGGCGCGAGGATCCTGACGCGCTCGACCAGTAGCAGCTCGCCCGCCTTGGTTTGGTCCAAGGCAATGTCGATTCTGCCGTCTACTGCTCCCAGTGCTTTCGTGGGCGGCTCTTCAATCCCGACTGCGCGGTGGCTAGCCAAGAAGGGTAACAAATACAATAACGAAATCGCCAAACGCAAACGATGGCGAGCCAATGATATAACCATGAGTTCCGCGCGCTTCATCGCTCATACCTCCGCCGAGCAGACCATGCCTTGTGTTCATAAAACGTCACAGCTACCGGAAAACCGCTACGGCACCCGGACGTTCGTTTCGGTTGGCCATCAAAGCATGATATGCCGCGTTGTCAATGGGAGCAGTCCGCTCATGCGACATGACACGCATGATGTTGGGTCATCAAGAGCGGCCGGTGAGCGATGCTGGGGCAGGCGTGGGGAAGGTCGAACGAAGGCTCCGGAGGCCACAATTCAAAGGGGACAATCGGCGAGTTCGGTTGCCCGGGCCTCACTGGCCCTATCACAGTGTTCATCCGAAAGCCGTTGAGACATATCAGCAAAACGCGGTCCCAGACGAAGAAAAGCATCGGTCACATCGGGATCGAAGTGTGTCCCCCATGACTCCCGAATAATCTCGAACGCCTTATCGTGAGAAAAGGCCTTCTTGTACGGTCGCTTCGTGGTGAGCGCATCATAAACGTCCGCAACTGCGGCGATCCGAGCGGCGAACGGGATTTGATCGCCAGCCAGCCCCTCCGGGTAACCGGTGCCGTCGAACCACTCGTGATGGCCGTGGGCGATGTCCCGAGCCATCGCCAGAAAACCAGCTTCGGGTGCTTGATCGATCACGGATTGGATGGCCGCGGCACCGACACCCGCGTGCCGCTTCATTGCGGCGAATTCGGCATCAGTTAAGGGTCCAGGCTTCAGCAGGATCGCGTCCGGGACCGACACCTTTCCGATGTCGTGCAGCGGCATGGCATGTTCAAGATCCCTTAAAAATCCTTCATTGATTACCGTGGCGTACTTCGGCAACTCTCGCAGTTCGCGGGCAAGCAGCAAAGCATATTGAGTCACCCGTTCCAAGTGGTTTCCGGTGTCAGAGTCGCGGTGTTCCGCGAGCTTGGCCAGACCGATGACAATGGCGGCGTGCGCGTGCTCCCGCGCTTGTCCGGACTCGTGCTGTTCCAGTGCAGATGCGGCCATGTTGCACACGAGATCGAGGTACTCTAGCTCGTTAGCCCCGAACGGTTGTCGGTCGTGGCGCTCCGTGACGTTGAGAACACCAACCACTTTGTTTGGAACGACCAGTGCTCTTGAAGCCAGCGGCACACTGGCAAAGAAACCCGATTCGTATCGATCGGCGCAACCGGCGTTCTCGTCTTGAGAATTGTATACCGTCGGCTCTCCCGATGAAAAGACGCGTCCGGAGATTGAATCACCCACCGGCACGCGAATCGTAGCTGCCAGTTGCCCGTCAATACCGGTCGAGCTGGCGATGAACAAGTTTGTTCCCGATTCTTCGGGAAGCATGAGAGATACGCGGCGGCTGTTCATGAGTTCCGCAGTGGCGGCCACGGTGCGCGTCACAATGGCGTCCAGATCCTCGGCACCGGCAAGCGAGCGTGAGAGGTCGAACAGGAGTTGCATGGCACGGGCCTGCTCACCACGTACGTCGTTGCTCGCCAGAAGATCCTTCTTGCCGCGGGCCAGTTCCGTCATGGCTCGAACGCGAAGCACGAACTCTCGATGCCGGTAGGGCTTTGTGATGTATTCGTTGGCTCCGGCATCGAAGCCCGCTTCGATATGTTTCTCGTCCGTTCCGGCGCTGACCATAATAACCGGGATCTCACGGGTGGTCAGATCCGCACGTAGTTCTCGTGTACAGGCGAACCCATCAAGATTCGGCATCACGGCATCCATCAGAATGACGTCGGGGTGGACTTGGGACACTTCAGACAACGCGGCATGGCCGTCGCCAGCCTCATGGACATCAAAACCGTCCCGTTCAAGGAGTAAGCGGGTCAATCGCCGGGCATTCGGATCGTCATCGACCACGAGAACAACCCCACTGGAGTCACCACTGCGCGTCGCAACGTCCACCTGCGTTTTCGTCACGACCACAGGTTTATAGGAAGCGGGCTCCGGGCCATTCGGCTCTCCGGTTCCAGATACGCAGACACAGTTTCGACCATTGCGTTTTGCGGCGTAGAGTGCTTCGTCGGTCAGCTTCAGCAGATCATCGGGTTCTGCCGTTCGGTGGTCGCGTTCGGCCACGCCCGCGCTGATTGTAATCCCCAACACCTTGCCGCCTCGTTTGATTCGGTTCGCCTCCACGGCGGCGCGTAAGCGTTCGGCTCCGGTTGCTGACATCTCGGCCGACGACCCGGGACACAACACCACGAACTCCTCACCACCCAACCGAAACACGGCTTCCCCTGCACGAGCATTGCGTCTGAGTATTTCAGCCGTTTCCCGCAACACCAGATCACCAACATCGTGTCCGTATGTATCATTGCACTTTTTGAAGTTGTCGATGTCCAGCATCATGCAAGAAAGAGGTTGACCTTCCCGGCGTGCTGTTGCCCAGTAGTCGCCCAGGCGCTGTAGGGCTTCCCGACGGTTATATAGCCCGGTAAGCTCGTCGGTGGTCGCCATTTCGCGAAGCCTGTCATTGAGCGACTCCAACTCAGCGTTGGTCTTGTGGATAGCCAATTGCTGTGCGGCCACCCTTCTTTCCGACGCTAGCGTTCGAACGCCTGCCTTCAACCGCGCGAGCAACTCCAACTTCTTGCAGGGCTTCGTGAGAAAATCATCCGCGCCGGCGTCAAACGCTTTTGCAAGGCTTTCGTCATCGCTTTTCCCTGTTAGCATGATAACGTAAGCAAAGCCGACGCCTTCCGATGCACGTATCGCACGGCAAAGGTCGAGCCCGTCCATTTCGGGCATGATCCAGTCGGTGATCACCAGCGGGCAACCTTCGGAGTGGATGACGCGCAACGCCTCGACACCGTTCGGTGCTGTCAGCACTTCATACCCCGCGTCGCTCAGGTACTTCGTGAGGATTCGGAGCACCGATTTATCGTCATCCACCACCAAAATGCGCTGCTGTGACCGGGAGGCGCGGGTGTGAGCCTCTTGCAGAGAAGGTGACTCATGTGTTGGCACGGAGAGCGCAGCCCCCAGGGTTCGCCACTCTTCTTTTGCGGCGTCGAACGCCGCCGAGAAGAGGTCCGTGTCCATTCCCAACGCGTCAGCCGTTGTCAGCAGGCCAGCCAAATCCTCGCGGTAAACCTTTGGCTCAACCAAAACACCGGCGATCGCCCCCGCCAAGTGCAGGTTGCGTGAGATGCTGGCCAATCGAGATTCGTCGCCCAATCCCGTGGCGTCGATGGAATCTTGACGCCGCACAGATTCGCAAAACACCTCCGCCATGCGCCAGTCGGCCATCATGGCCGCGGTCAGATCGTTGTGGTCGATCTGAAAGGCTTCACGCTCCGCCGCTTGCAGATCCGGCAAGGGCCTACCCAGCGTTTTCCCAAGCAGCTCATCGTAGTCCTTGGGAAATACGGTGGCCAGCGCAATCCGTCCGATCTTGCTCAACAGGGCTACCGTAAACGCCTCGTCGGGATCGCACCCACCGAACTGGCTCGCCAGCCCGCGAGCGGCCACCGCACGCGCGACTGACTCCGACCAGAACTTTTCAAAATCAAACGACTTACACACGCCCTTTCTGTTCGACGAAAGCAACGAGATCCCAAACGCGAGATTCTTAACGGTATGCCAACCGAGAAGGCTGACGGCCTTCGACGCTGACGCGATTGTCCGCGAAGCGCCGCAGAACGCCGAGTTGACCAGCTTGATCATTCGGCCGGCCAGCACGGGGTCCGATTCCACGGTTTCCGTAATTTGCTTGAGCGTGGATTTATCGTCGTCGACCAGACGCATGAGCTTCAGCGCGACGCTACTGGGTGACGGCAGATTGCCGGTGCTTTTAATTTTTTCGTAGGCCGCGTTCATCATGGCTTAACCTGCTGACTACCCGCACTGGCACGGCGACACAGATCCGCGAGCGCGTCGATTTGTTGCGTAAGCGTTTCCAGGTCATCGCTTGACTTGGCACCCTGTTCAATCCCCTTGGCTGAGTCCGTGATAGACGGAAAGCCATAGCCCCCGGCCGAGCCTTTAAGCTGATGCGCCAGCATCGCGAGTGTGGCAAGGTCTTGCTCGGCGCTCGCCTTCTCAATCGCCGCGACTTTGTCCGGCAATTCCTCGATGAACATTTCAACCAGCTCGAGCATGTCTTCATCGTCCAGATCGCTCACCAAGGCATCAGGTGGGCTCTCTTGTGGAGGCATAACGGTTTCTTCGCTCGAAAGAAGTGCGCCAATCAAGGCAATCAGTTTGGTTCGGTTGATGGGCTTGGTGGTGTAGTCATCGCAGCCGGCGTCGATGCACTTCTGCCGGTCGCTGGCCATCGCGTGTGCCGTCAGGGCGATGATTGGCCCGGTATAACCGCTCTTGCGAAGTTGCCCCGTGGCCTCGTACCCGTCCATCACAGGCATCTGCATGTCCATCAGAATCACGTCAAACGGGTGGCCGCCATCGCGGGCCGCCAGCGCCGCATCGAGCCCGAGTTTGCCGTTGCCTTGGACTATCACATCCGCCCCCGCCTTTTTCAGCACGAACGAAATGAGCCGCTGGTTGTCCGGTCCGTCCTC
>JAJRSR010000306.1 GCA_024278695.1 Planctomycetota bacterium
CATCCGGCGCGACAGCCAAAGCGACTGGTTGCACGAAACCATCAGCGAAAACGGATAACGCGTATCCCTCCGGAACATGCTCCGTAGCGAGTGAAACCTCGCACCAAGATGCGACCGCGACCAAGCACGCCGCGCACACCCGACCGTGACGATAGCTAACAAAGTCTTGCAGCATGATGCCCGTTACGAAAAGAGACTGCTACCAAGCGCCGTGTCGTACGTTTCACCGCCGACCTCGAAAATCGGACTGGGGTCAAACCCGAGCCAGTCCTGCATGACGTTGCCGAACACCGCGCGAAAGTCTACGTAGTAGGGCAGGGATCTTTCGTTCAAGTCGGCCGTGCTGACTTCCTGCCCGTGCAGACCGCCGTTGACCGCGGGGCCGGCCAGGATCATGTGGCTGCCGTGTCCGTGGTCCGTGCCGGGGCTGCCGTTCTCTTCGTTGCGTCTGCCAAACTCGGTGTAAAAGACAATGCACGTTCGTTCCCACAGGCCCAGGGCTTGGATGTCGCTCACGAACTGGGAGAACTCGTTGTCCAGATTTGGGAAGAGCGATTCGTTGGCCTGATCCTGCGAGCCGTGCGTATCAAAACCGCCGTAGTTCAGTTTGATGACCTGTGTGTTGAGGTCGGCCGATGCGAGTTGAGCGGCCCGGTAAAAATCGCCCCTGGCGTCTCCGGATGATTCAAACCCCTCTGTGTTCGTACGTAGCTCCTCGCCCCGTGTGTCGATGCGAGCGTAGGCATCGAGGATCGCCTGGTTAGATGTTGTGCTTCCCGCCTTGAGGCTCGCGAGCCTGCCGAACGCGTCCTGTGCCGCTTGTCGATAGGTGGAGTCTGGATAGCCATAACGGCTTGGGTCGCCAATGCTACGCGTATCCAACACGCCGAATGGATCATCAAAATAGGTTTTTCGCAGGCGTTCGTACCAAGGCGCGGCCGTTCCTTCACCGGAGCCAAGGTTTCGCACGCCGAACTCGTAGACTTCTTGGCTTTCAAAGTGTGAACCGTTCGCGTCGGGGTAGCCGACTTGCTGAACGATGGCCAAGTTACCCTGTTCGTAAAGGTTCGAGAAAAACGGTAGGTAGCTGTTGATGCCCAGATCGGTTCGACCGGGGAGCAGGTTGACGGTGGACTCGTCCAGCGCGAGCATCGGCCGTTTGCTCCGGTAGACGGTGTTGTTGATGGGTGCTAGAAAACTCAACACATCGAGGCCGCCGTTGAGCTGGCAGAGTACAAGCAGATTGCCTGTGCCGCCGGGTGATTGACCAAACGACTTGGCGACGAGATCAAGGATGGGGTCACTGATGGTTAGCGCGCCCATACCCAGCCCGGCCGTCTTTAGAAAACTTCGCCGATCAATTCGCCGATTCTCTCTACAACCACTCATTGCATCTCTCTCCTCGTTGCGCCGATGGGCGCTAGGTACTCATTCGATCATTCGTGACGCGATCTACCGGCCCATGACGTTTTCGTGCATAGCCATCAAGCGGATCATCTCTGCGACGTGCCTGGGGCGTCCGTCGGGGTCTTCGAGGTGCAGCGCCCGCCATCCGTTTTGATCGAGCACTTCAATGTAAATGGCGATTTCATCCTCGGTTAGCTCAAGATGAAAAACAGATGCCATCGCTTGTACGATGGCCTCTCGGGCTTCACGCTGGTCCCAGGTGTCAGTGCTTGGCAGCAAGTGGTACGGCAAGGTCGTGGTTTGGTCCGGGCCATACTCCATGGATCGCCCCAGCGCTCGTACGCGGCTTATGATCCACTGGTCTTCCAGCCAATACTTTCCTTCACCCCAGCCTTCTACACCCGGCGGGTTGAGCAGTTCATGCCCACCAATACGAAGGTCATCCACGAGGCGGTTCAGTTGCGAACCCTGAGAATCCTCACTGTAAATGTGCATGTCCAAGGTTCGTGCCACGCTCACGATGTGAGCTACGGGCGAACGGATCTGGCTGCCAAGCGCCTTCGACGAAAACATCGCGTTGGACATCAGGACGCGTTTGACGAGCGGGGCGATCTCAAAGCCGGACTGAGCGAAACTTCGGGCGAGGTCATTGACCACGCTCGCGGACGGCTCACGATGAATGAAATACTCGAAGAGGTTCCGAGCGACATACGCGGCGGCTTCGTCCTGTGCGAGTGTCAGCTCGATCATGGAGAGGTAATCGTAATTGCTTGCTGCAGCGCGACTGGGAAACACTTCTTTCATCGTCTCGTCATGGTTGAGTATGTCGAAGATCGGACGGGCATCCAAGTCTGTCTCGCGGAGTAGGGTGATGCCCGTAAAGGCGCGCGCGCCCTCTCGTATATCGTTCTCCGTATACAACACATCGCGACCCAGCGTGAACAGTTCCCAAAACTCTCTGGTGTAGTTTTCGTTGGGGCTGCTTTTGGGGCTGTTGGCCCCGTCCAGCCAGATCAGCATTAGCGGATCAATCGTGAGTTCCTGAAGGAATGTGCGATAATTCCCCAACGCATACGTTCGAAGCATCTCCCAATGCTTCTGCGCAAGTCCGCGATCGCGACCGCTGAGCACACGCCCGGAAGTCGCAAACCGATCATGCCAGAACATGGTCATCTGCTCTTGCAAGGGGTTTGGGCTTTCGATTAGGCGGACCATCCAACGCTTGCGGATGTCGTCTTCGTAAGATTCTTCCAACGCCGTTACCGTTGCCGGCAACGCCTGGATGCTGAGAAGGTCATCCACGGTGGCCTCCAAGCCGTTGCGAACGGCATCGGCCACTTGCTCGGGCGTGGCCCCGAAGGCGGCCGTGCGTAGCAGGTGGTAGGCTTCGTCAGAGGTCAGGGTGTCTCGATACTTGGCGGCAGATTGTGAGTTTCCGCCAAACTCCTGCCCATTGTCGAAGATATTGGATCCCAGGATTCCGCCGCTTGAGCCATCGCAACCGGCAAACAGCAGCAGTGCCGACGCGGCCATGAGCCCGTGGCGTGATTCTCGACGCATTGACATGTTGCCTGCACCTCCTGCACTGTGACACGAGACCTTACTGAAATAGCCGATTGGCCTGGCCTCATTGGCAGGAGTGACCTCGCGGGCGTGTGCAGCTTCGGGCTGCCCAAAAAGGTCACGTAAGTTTGTACTAGAGCCGGTAGCGTTGGACATCGGCGATTGTCGTAGCCCGGTTCCACGGGTAAGCCCGTACCCGCCATTGCAGGTTATGATATCTCCACAGGATAGGTAAGGTTTTTATATCTGCATCCGGTGGATAATCCGCTTTTACAGCCGTGAGGCCGATAACTCGACCCAACGCCGGAGACGCCTCGTCGGGCCGTTAGGACTCTCATAACACCTGGACCAGATTCTTGGTAGCAGGCCACCACGCCCACATGATTTCACAGGTGTTGACGCTCCTATCGATATTTTGGGCCATTCTAGCGGCGATTCTTTACACAATCTTAACAAAGGCTTTGTTTGGACCTCATGCGCGGTGGCTACCTTTCTGACGCAAGGGAACGGTGCGGGACGCGGTTTCGGTTTGACTGGTAACTCCGGAGGCTTCCACCCCGATCGCCTGAGTAAGACCTGCGAACAAGGAGTGATGGCTGTGAATCGAATCGTTTTTTTGATCTTCGCTGCAACCCTGCCTCTCACGAGCGGACTTGCTTCCGCGCAAGAACCGTCGGCCAGAGAACGTGAGCTAGAGGAACTCATCCGCAAGCTGAGTATCAAAGTGGAGCAGCTTGAAACGCGAATCGACCAAATCGAGGGGGCAAAGTCTGCTGGAACTACGGAGGCCCGTGTCGAGCAGCTAGAGAAGAGTGTCGAAACAATCAAGAACACGCATCCTCTTACCGTCGATCCGGAAGAGCTGGCCAGGATCAGGGAATGGGTGAATGACCCATTGGCCATGCGGCCTTACTGGAAGGACGGCCTGCATTTTGACTCCAACGACGGCTCCTTCGACGTAAAGATCGGTGGTCGAATCCATTATGAATGGGCTTATTTCGAGGAGGGTGAGGGTCTCGAACGTCGGATCGGCGAGAATTTCATGAACGATTCCGAGGTTCGCCGGGCGCGGATCTACATGGCGGGAACGTTCTACGACAACGTCAAGCTCAAGATGCAATATGAATTCGCCGGCGGGGATGTCGATTTTAAGGATGTCTACATCGAATTGAACAACCTCCCGTATGTTGGGAACTTGCGGATGGGGCAGTTCAAGGAGCCGTTCAGCCTCGAAGAAATGGGAAGCAGTAACAGCGAGACGTTCATCGAGCGTAGTTTGGTCAACGCACTCGTACCCAGTCGTAATGCTGGAATCTTGGCTCATGACGTGCTAGCTGGCGGCAACATGAGGTGGGCGGCCGGCGTGTACCGCCAGACGGACAGCTTCGGTAACGGCGTGGGCGGACGCGACTACAACCTGACGATGCGTGTGACCGGCGTACCGGTATATGAGGACGACGGCCTGAAGATGCTCCACCTCGGGATCAGTGCATCCCATCAGAACTACGAGAACGACATGCGGCGTTTTCGGGCTCGTCCGGAGTCAAACTTAGCGCCCTACCTTGCTGACACGGGCACGTTTGGTGCCGAGTCGGGAAACCTGTTCGGTGCTGAGGTTGCCTGGGTGGACGGCCCGTTCTCGATGCAGAGTGAATATGTCCACGCCTTCATGGAAGGCAACACACGACGTTACGGGAACCCGCAATTTTGGGCGGCTTCAATCCAAGCCAGTTATATGCTGACCGGCGAGCACCGTCCGTACGAGAAATCGACGGGTATCTTTGGTGTGATCAGGCCCAAGAGTAACTACGACCATGAGCGCGGGGGGACGGGTGCGTGGGAGTTAGCGATTCGTTATGCCTACCTCACCTTGAACGACGGCAACGTTCGCGGCGGTCGGCTTGATACGATTGGGGTCGCGCTGAACTGGCACCTGAACCCGAGCACGCGAATGATGTGGAACTATATCAACGCCGACCCCAGTCGCGGTGGCAACGTGGATATCTTCCAGTGGCGTATGCAGTTAGCGTTTTAGTTGACATCGGCGCGGGCAACGCCTGACGCCGAGTCAAGACCCGAAAAACAAGATAAAGGACGGAGATGGCGATGAAGAACCGAATGTTTCGTGTGATGGGCGTGTTGAGTTGCGGGTTTGTCATGCAGTTTATGGGGTGCAACAGCCAAAAACTGGCTGATATCCTGATCGATAGTGTGCGTACGACTGCCGTTGAAGTCACGACGTTTGTCGTGGCGTCGAGCGTGGATAATGCCCTCGGACTTGAATAACGCAACTCGGCAAGGCCGTGTAGTTAAGAAGCTGGGCCGCCAAGAAAGAGGATGAGAACAATGGACAAACCTGGAAAGTTGCTGCTTGGATGTCGTACCGGTTGGGTTGTGGTCATACTGACGTTTGCCTGTAGCACGGGGGTGGTTTCGGCGCAAGCCGGCCTCAGGGGTACGGTCAAGCTCGACGGCTCAAGTACCGTCGCGCCGATTACGATCGCGGCAGCGGAGATGTTCATGGCGCAGTATCCGCGCGTCCGCGTTACGGTCGGTATCTCCGGTACTGGTGGTGGTTTCAAGAAGTTCCTCGCTGACAAGCCGAGTTTGCGGACCGATATCAGCGACGCCTCCCGTGTTATCAAGGGTAAGGAGCTGGAGCGTGCGGCCAAGCTCGGTATCGAGTTCATCGAGTTGCCTGTCGGTATCGACGGTATCGCTGTGATGGTCAACCCGGCAAACGACTTCTGTCATTACCTCACCGTCTCGGAACTCAAGCGCATCTGGGAGCCCGGCAGTTCAATCACGAACTGGAGCCAGGTGCGAAAGGGTTTTCCAAGCGTCCCAATGAAACTTTACGGTCCGGGTACGGACAGTGGAACGTTTGACTACTTCACCAAAGCCATTTGTGGCAAGGAACGTGCCTCGCGCAGTGACTACACCGCTAGCGAGAGTGACAACGTCCTCGTGCGCGGCATCGCCGGTGATAAGGGTTCGCTGGGGTACTTCGGATACTCGTACTACGAGGCCAACCACGACAAGCTCCAACTGGTCGCGATCGATAACAATAACGGTACGCCCGTCAAGCCGAGCCTCGATGTGATTCGCAGCGGTGCCTACAAGCCGTTGTCACGCCCGATGTTCATGTACGTGAGCAAGACCGCCTACGATCGTTCGGAAGTTAAGGCGTTCATGGCGTTTTTCTTTGATAATGCGCGAGCCATCGTGGAACATCCACGGGTCAACTACGTCGCCTTGAGCGATGCGTTATACCGAATGGGTCGGCAACGCCTCAATACCGGTACGGTGGGATCGGCGATGACTGCCGCCGGTGAGGACACGGCCAATCTGAACGAGGTATTAAGCAAGCATTAGGTGAGGGCCACTGTGGTTGGGGTACGCGGTTTCATACGCATCAAAGAGTACGTGATACACGGGGTGTTGTTCACCTGTGCGCTTGTCTCTATCGCCACGACGGCGGGGATCATCTGGATTCTCGCCGTTGAGTCGATGGGGTTTTTCGCGGAGGTCTCTCCGGTGGCGTTTCTGACGGGGACGCGCTGGGCTCCGCTGTTGGAGCCGAAAAGCTTCGGTGTGCTTCCGCTGGTGTGCGGTACGTTTCTCGTTGCCGGTGGTGCGCTCATGGTAGCCGTCCCCATTGGGCTTGGCTCGGGCATCTTCATGAGTGAATATGCGCCCAAGCGCGTTCGTGCCGTGATCAAGCCCGTGCTCGAAGTGCTGGCGGGCATCCCAACGGTCGTGTACGGCTATTTCGCACTCGTGTTTGTGACGCCGAGAATCATCCAGCCGCTCGTTCCCGATGCGGACATCTTTAACGCCGCCAGTGCAGCCATCGTTGTGGGGATTATGATTGTCCCCACCATCGCCTCGCTGAGCGATGACGCGTTCCGTGCTGTTCCCCGGGCGTTACGCGAGGGGGCGTACGCGCTCTCAGCTACGCGTCTGGAAGTCTCGACGCGTGTGGTCTTTCCGGCGGCATTGTCCGGCGTCGTGGCCGCCGTCATCCTTGCGTTTGCCCGTGCCATCGGTGAGACGATGGCCGTGACGCTCGCGGCCGGTGCGATGGCACGCCTGACGGTCGATCCGTTTGTGAGCATCCAAACGATGACCAGCTATATTGTGCAGGTCAGCCTGGGCGATACGCCACACGGCACGATCGAGTACCAGACGATTTTTGCCGTCGGTATGCTGCTGTTCCTGATCACGCTGAGCTTTAACGTCGTCGCGCAGCGTGTGCTGCATTGCTATCAGGAGGCGTACGACTGATGCACGCGCACGATGATTATCATCCCCGCTTGGCGCGTAGCCGCCGACTTGGCAAGCTCTTTGCCATGATGTGCGGTAGCATGGTGGTGCTTGCCGTTGTCGTTCTCGGCGTGCTCCTGGTGAGCCTTGTGCAGCAAGGCGGGCAGTGGTTGTCGTGGGATTTTCTGAATCGATTTCCGTCTCGACTCTACCCCGAAAAAGCCGGCGTCAAAAGTGCGCTGTTCGGCACGCTCTGGCTGATCGGTTCGACGGCTGCATTCGCGGTGCCCATTGGGATGGCCGCTGCGGTTTACCTTCACGAATATGCCAAGAAAAACCGGTTGACCCGGTTCATCGAGCTCAACATCGCCAATCTCGCGGGGGTGCCGTCGATCGTATACGGCATCTTGGGGTTGGCCGTGTTCATCAGAATGATGGACCTTGGTCGAAGCGTGCTCGCCGGAGGGCTGACGCTGGCACTGCTCGTCCTGCCCGTGGTGATCATCGCCGGGCGGGAGGCGCTGGCTGCCGTGCCGGACTCGATCCGCCAGGCTGCCTTCGGGCTCGGGGCCACGCGATGGCAGACCGTACGTTCTCACGTATTGCCGGCCGCCTTGCCGGGTATGATGACCGGTGTGATCCTGGCATTGTCTCGGGCCATCGGAGAGGCGGCTCCGCTCATCATGATCGGCGCGTTGACGTTTATTGCGTTTGTACCCGAGGGGCCGCTGGATGCGTTCACGGCGATGCCCATACAGATTTACAATTGGTGTGACGAGCCTGACGCCATCTTTCAGGAGTTGGCGGGTGCCGGGATCCTCGTACTCCTGGGGATGCTTTTGCCCATGAACGCCGTGGCGGTTGGTGTCCGAACGTGGCAGCAAAGGAGGAATGCGTGGTAATGGTGTCAGAAGCCAAACCAGTCAAGTCGAACTCGGAGTATCGGGTTCCGGTTGCGCTGCGCACCGCACAGCGTGAGCGCTTGTCGCGTTTGACCACAACGAAGCCTGTCATTCGCGCGGAAGATGTGACCATATGTTACGGTGACTTCGCGGCCGTTCGCAGGGTTACTCTGGAGATTCCCGATCGACGGGTCACAGCCATCATCGGTCCCTCCGGCTGCGGGAAAAGCACGCTGCTGCGGGCGATGAACCGCATGAACGACTTCATCCCGAGTATGTCGCTAAGTGGCTCGCTGACCTACCATGACGAGGACATCTACGGGACACGGTGTGATGCGGTCGATCTGCGTCGTCGGATCGGTATGGTGTTCCAAAAGCCGAATCCATTCCCCAAGAGCATCTTCAAGAACGTAGCCTGGGGCGCGCAGATCAACGGCTATCGCGGTGATCTTCACGATCTTGTGGAGAACGCGCTGCGGCAGGCCGCATTGTGGGAAGAGGTCAAGGAAAAGCTCAATCAAAGTGCTTTTGCGCTATCCGGCGGGCAGCAGCAGCGGCTCTGCATTGCTCGGGCCATCGCGTTGAAGCCGGACGTGCTCCTGATGGATGAGCCCTGCTCCGCACTGGATCCGATCGCGACGGCGCGCATCGAGGACTTGATCGACCAATTCAAGGATCAATATACCGTGGTGCTGGTCACCCATAACATGCAGCAGGCGGCGCGGGTGTCTGATTTGACGGCGTTTATGTATATGGGGGAGCTGGTCGAGTTCGACGAAACGAATAAGATTTTTACGAAGCCCAACGAGCAGCGAACACAGGATTACATTACGGGGCGGTTCGGATAACGACGTGACCACGCATTTTGTCAATCTATTGGAAGAGCTTCGACGGCGGGCGGCCAGAATGGCGAGCCTGGTTGAAGACATGGTGCAAGAGGCGTGTGAGTCGGTGCTCGACGGCAACCATGCGCTTGCCGGTCGCGTGATCCGCCGCGACAACGACGTCGATATGGAAGAGGTCGTCGTCGAGACGGAAGTCATTCGGCTTATGGCTCTGTATCAGCCGGTGGGCTCTGACTTACGTTTGCTCTGTGCCATTCTAAAAATCAATAACGATCTGGAACGCATCGCAGACTGCGCCGTCAATATGGCCGAGCGAGCGCGGCACTTGGACCGTGACGCCTCGGCGTGTTACCATGACACACTCACCGAGATGGGGGCGTTCGTCCGAGGCATGTTGCGCAACGCAATCCAATCTTTTGCCATCGAGGATATGGAGGTCGCCCACAAAACCTTTGCCGATGAGGAGCATGTAGACGCACTCTACGAGCAAACGATTCAAAAAATAGTTGCGCAAGGTGCCACGTCCTCTGATGGGATGGCCGCTCGGCTCGATGTGTTGTCCGTAGCCAAGAACCTGGAGCGAATCGCCGATCACGCCACCAACATTGCCGAAGACGTGATCTTTCTTTCCACCGGGGATATTGTCCGGCACGGGGACGTGGCCGTACCGTCCGGTGGTTGATTGGGCTGTGGCGCAGGTGCTTGGTAATACTGCGTGGGCTAGCGCATTCCGGCTCGTCTTGCGGGTTCAGAATGTCGATGTTAGCGTAACTCTCATGAAAGCGCCCAAGACCATTCTTGTCGTGGAAGACGAAACCGACCTGCGCGAGTTGATCGGCTTTAATCTGGAACGCGAGGGGTACCA
>JAJRSR010000307.1 GCA_024278695.1 Planctomycetota bacterium
CCCTCGTCCGGCGCTAAGTCGCCAGTTAGCACGCGAAGTAGTGTGGTCTTTCCGCTTCCATTGGAACCCAACAGCCCGACACGCACACCGGGTGACAACATGAGCGAGACATCGTTGAATAACAGCTTGCCACCGAGCGACTTGGAGACGCCCTTGGCGACCAGAAGCTTTTTCGACCTGCGGCCAGTGCTGTCAAAATCGATCCCGGCCACCGTCGCTCGATCATTGCGCCCCGACAGCTCGCGAAGCTCATCCTGAAGCCGATAGGCCTCCTCGACGCGCGATTTTGATTTCGTCCGCCGTGCTTTGGCTTTGGACCTCAGAAACGCGTTCTCACGCCGGACAATGTTCGCCAATGTCACCTGCTGCGCCTGTTGTGATTCCAAGAACTCCACACGTTTTTCCAGGAACATGCTGTAGCTACCGCTCACGCTGAAATAGCCGTCCGGGTAGACCGGGTTCAACTCCACAACCCGCGTCGTCACGTTCTCCAAGAAATACCGATCATGACTCACCGCGACAAACGAAAATGGCGCAGCGAGCAGCATCGATTCGAGCCACTCGATACCTCCCAAGTCCAGGTGGTTCGTCGGCTCATCCATGAGCAGAAGATCCGGTTGCTGGATGATCTCGCGAGCCAGTGACAACCGCTTACGCCAACCACCCGACAACGCTTCCACGTCACCATCCGGATATTCAAAGCCAAACTTGCTCAGGATAATCGCCACCTGCGTATCACGCTCATACGGCTCCATAGGCTCGTCGGCCAGCGCGTCATCCAACACCGATGACACCGTGGCCGCCTCAGGAAACCGATCATCTTGCGGCAGAAAACCGATACGCACCGACCGCCGCCGATTCACCTCGCCGCCATCCGCCTGCTCCAAGCCAGCCATCAGCTTTAAGAAGGTCGTCTTGCCCGCCCCGTTGGGACCGAGAAACCCCACACGCTCATCATCCACAAAGCTGATCGAAAGATCATCAAACAACGTGCGCGTTCCATAGTGTTTTGAAACCGCGTTGCATGCTACCAATACACTCATACCACACACCAATCACAACAACCCGCTCGCGAGCCATGGCCCGCATGCGACAAACCAAACCTGTACATGAGACCAAAACCACGCCAGCCACCAACACATCCATGCGCCAAAGCGAGCATAGAGACCGACCGTTCCCGGTACCGCCCTTCCGAACGTTCCCGATTCTCCACATGTCGCGGCCACCGGTCAAGAACAGCCTCGACCAGCGCTTGCCGTTGGGATCCTGATCCGCAATCAGAGTTGACCTGCTGGGTAACGGCTCGCGTCTTATTATGAGGTGATTGTTGGCATACAAAAACTCAAACAAAGGCTTGGGGGGACTTGCGACGTTGTGGTCGACCGGGCAGACAATGGGCATGCTGACGCGCAAGAAAAACTGCTGGTCGTACGTTTCCCCTATAGACGCCGAAAGCCGCGAGAAGGAAGCCCGGCGGGGTCGTTTCGCTCATCGGATGAAACCGAGGAGCGTTCACCTCGCAGGCTATCCTTCTCGCGGCACGGCCTATCCCTGCTAATCGAAGCAGATGGGACGGGCAAGGAAGCGGGCAGGAACACCGCTCATACTACGCCAAGACCGTCCAGCATCATCTGCTACGAACAACAACCAGCGTCGTTAGTTTCCTTTCTTTCTAGTGATCCGAGACGTTGGCAACGGTGACGTTTGACGGGTTCGGTCAGAAACCTCAAGTTCCTCGTCATCCGAATCGTCGCTATCGTCATCACTATCGTCGTCGCCATCGTCATCACTGTCACTGTCACTGTCACTGTCGTGATCGTCGTCAGAATCTTCATCACTGTCATCGTCAGAGTCGTCATCGCCGTGCTCGTCAGAGTCGTCATCATCGCCATCGTCATCTACCAACGACGCAAGATAAACTGCCATGTCGGTCACGTCGGAATCGGTCAAACAGGTCATGAAGATCATGTCATCTTCATCGAAGATCGCTTCCGTAATCTCCTCGGCGCTCTCACCTCGGACGTCTTCGTTGGACCAGCCACCGCTCGCGTCGATGCCGTGACAACCGGAACAAGCCGTCACGTACCGCTGCATCCCCGTCACGACTTGTGAGTTCAAGTATTCAGAGATCGCCAGCGTCTCTTCGGGGCTGAATCTCCCTTGGAGGAACTGCATGCTGGGGACGCCGTTCGGGTAGGCCGTCGTTCCGTAAATCGCACCCTCGATCGAGCACGTCCGGGCACCCAAGACCTTAATGAAGGAGGACGTCGGATCAGAATCAAAGTCGCCGTGGCAGAAGGCACAGTTCTGGCTATACAGCAACTGCCCATCTGTCGGCGGGATCTCTATCGTGCAAGTGGCCGAACAACCATCACCGCTGACGGTATTGCCGTCGTCGCACTCTTCGTTGAGTTCCAGCAGACCGTTGCCGCAGACGCCGGCGGCGTCGCAGGTATCGGTGCCCTCGTTACAAACCATGCCCGCCAAACACGGATCACCCGGCGACACGCAGCCGCTGGTCGGATCGCAAATCTCCAATCCGTTGCAGAACTGGCCGTCATCACAGTCGATCGGCATGCCGACCAGGCAACCGTTCACCGAATCGCACATCTCCAGCCCGTTGCACACGTCACCGTCATCGCAAACCAGTGGCGCGCCCGCTTCGCAAAGGCCTGCACCGTCGCAGGTTTCATCACCATTGCAGGCGTCGCCGTCTGCACAGGCGCTTCCCGCTGCCTCGAAATCACAAGTCGCGCTGCAACAATCCCCGTCCAGGGTATTACCGTCATCGCACGC
>JAJRSR010000308.1 GCA_024278695.1 Planctomycetota bacterium
CATCAATAGTTTGTACACCGCATCGAACGGTGACGGTACGACTGCGAAGCTTCCACTATCACCGCTGTCACCACTATCGCCACTGTCACCACTGTCGCCGCTATCACCGCTATCGCCGCTGTCTCCGCTATCGCCACTGTCACCACTGTCTCCGCTATCACCGCTATCACCACTGTCGCCGCTGTCGCCATCACTTCCAGAGTAGGCCCCGTATTCGGCAACCACCGTAAACGTACCACCGCCAAACGGCTCATCGGTCACCCAGGTGCCGCTTGACTTCGCAGTACGCCAGTCGCTGTTGGTACGAATGTACTTGAGCGTCAGCGCAAGCCCCGCTTCGGCGACATAGCGTGCCTGAGACTGGTCCTGCAAATTTCGAGAAATACCGACCGTCGTGTTCTGCGAGCTAAGAAACGATACGGCGAGTGTGGCCGATACCGTAACCGCAAACAACACGAGCAATAGTGCGACGCCGCTGCGCCGACAGTGAAGGTTACGTCTGCCTTGATGCTTCATCCCTGCTCCTTTCAGTTGCCATTGACCGCACCAAATCTCGGCGATGCGGCCCCCATCATCGACTCGGATAGATCACCCGAGCCAAATGTGATTCGGTAGCTCACCAGCGTCCGGTTCGTCGGATCCGTCCCGTTCAGCGTAAACTGAATCGCGGTCACGGCCGTGGTCCACTTTGATTCAACGAACGACCCGGCAGTCTTCGCCGAAGCCGTGGCCGCCTGAAAAAAGCCGGCCGCGTTACCCGTAAGGGAATACGTCGCATTGGCCGCATCAATCTGCGTCTGATTCCACGTGGACGGGAACCGGTACGAACTCAATTCATCAGTGCTGCTATTACGCTCGATCAACTGCATCTCCGAGAGATCCGGAGAATTCGTTGTGCCATTCGGATTATCGTCGGCCACCCACAATACCAAGTAGTCCGTGCCTGATTCAAGAATCGCACGAGAATTACGGATCGCCGAAGTGAGGCGAGCACCAACGACCTTCCCCCGAACCACAACACTCCGTAGGTCTCGTTTCGACGACGTGCCGTACGTGACGGCTACCAACATCGCCGAAGCCGCTCCAGCGACCAATCCCACGACTGCCAGCGCCAACAACAATTCCACAAGCGTGAACGCACATCGCCGGCGGTGCGTTTCGATCACGGCTGTGCCCTGAAGCTTGTCAGCGTCCATGTGACCCCCGCGCTGTCTTGGACTGTGACCGTGATCGTCAAACCCGGTAACGCAGCCCCCAAGCCTGTCACCGTAATCCCACTACCGCCATTGGCTGGGGCTATCGAGACCGAGCGAGAAAAATCCTGAAACGGCGCAGTGTAGAGAACGCCCGCCGCATCAGCCACCGCCCCAGCCGCTTCACTGAACCCCTGATAGTCCGCTAAGTTGTCAAAGTTGGCACGTCCGACCTCGCTACCGCCGTTCGGATCGGTGTAGGGCAGACGCATCACCTCGTCCATCATCGCCTCGGCCAATTCCAACCCCCGAGCCCGATGCAATGCGTCTACCGTCTGCATCTGACCTGCTACAACGGCCTGAACGATCGCAAGCACCGCGAACGCAAGGATGGACGACGCAACCAAACACTCCACAAGCGTGAGCCCACGAAGACGCCTCTTTGAACGCCAGGAGGCTTTGGCGCGGCGATGCTGGGATAGACCGGCTCTCACCATATTCGAAGTGTACGATACGGACATAAGAGGTGCTCACATGACCGGCGAAACAGATGTAGATCCGAAACCCCGCCCCAGTTCATCGACCCGACATGAGCTGCGGTCGAATTATTTCCCCAACACGCCCAAGCGATGGTCTTATCGGGCTCGCCAAGATGGTTATCGCTCACCGCGGCTTCGCGAGTCATCGGCGCGGCCTTGCCGATAAGACTCGGTGCGCGATGACGAAACGCAACCAAGTCGTTCTTGGAGCTACAGATAGGTGTATAGGGCTAAGTCAACAACTCGACGCAGTACCTTGAACGATCGGCATGCGTTCACAATGGTAGAACTGCTGATCGTGGTCCTACTGATGGGCATCGCCGCAGCAGTGGCCGTGCCCTTGCTCACCCAGACCAACGCCACGCGACTGCAAGCCGCTGCCCGACTCCTCATCGCCGATTTGGGCTTCGCGCAGGTCGAGTCGATCACACACGCCGGTGACACCTGCGTCGTCACGTTCGACACGGCGACGGCCACCTACACGATCGCCAGAAAGTCAGCGCCGGCCACACCAATCACCAACCCCGGCGACAACCGACCCTACACCACGACATTCGGCGCAGGCCGCGCGGCCGAGATGGCGGGCGTCACCATACAGGGCTATTCTCTGGATAGTGACAACGTCCTGGGCTTCGGAATCCTAGGCGAGACCGATCAAGCCACAGCAGCCACCATCACCCTGCAAGCCGGCACCTCAACACTCACCATCCAAGTCGATCCAACAACCGGTGAAGCGTCGCTACAGTGAGAGCAAGGCTTATCATTCGCATGCGCTCGGCCTCAACACTGTGCTGCCAGAAACATCAGCGCCGCCGCTGTCACCGTACCGGCGTGCAGCAGGTAGGGCGCGTGCCAGGAGTTGCAGCGGTAGGCCAGTGCCGCGAGAAACACACCGCCGGGGAACGCTAGAAAAAACTCCCGACCAGCCTTGCCCCAGTGTATCAAACCAAACAGCACGCCGGACCAAAGCATCGCACCGAGGCAACCGTCGGGGACCCCCAACCAACGTGTCACACGCTGGCACCCACGTGCAGCACCCGTCGGGTGCGCCACGCCAAACCATTGCGCCAGCCTGCGCAGCCCACGCGGCGCGTCTCGCACGAGCTTCGGCGGCTCGGGCCAGCGCCCACCCGGACGGAACACGGCCAACATCACACCCTCGAAGAAAAAGTGCTCACAAAACAACACCACGACGTAATAACTGAGCACCGTCGCAGCTCCGGAGTCGAGGTAGGTTTGATAGTACGGCGCGAAACCCGGGCTACGCACCATCCAAAACAGAAACGGAATCGAAATCAATAAACTGCCCGCAACAACACGCAGCAGCAACCGGTTCGGCTTTCGCCAACCGGTGTCGGCCAAACGCGTCCGGCGAAAAAGCACGCAACCCACCACCGGCACCACGAACGAAACAAGCACATAATAGACGCCGACCCGGAGAAACTGTGACGACGCATCCAACCCAACCGCGCGAACCAACCGCCCCAGCAAACCATGCAGCCACAACTGCGGCCCGCGCCACACGGATCGGAGCCCTGGGTCCAACCAAGCCGGCGGAAGCACGATGAACCACACGACATAGATCGAAACAACCACGCGGGCGAGCCAAACCCGCCAAGAGCCTGACAATGGCACCCCAGGCTGATTGATCGCGCGCGACACACCACGGCCTACCGATCGTTGGCTGGCGTTTACCTGCTTCTTACGACTCATCAGGATCCGATCGCGCTCTCACGACAGTTGCCGGACCAATGCCACGAAGTGATCCCCCCGTTCGGCGAAGTTCGCAAACGCATCGAAACTTGGTGCCCCCGGCGAGAACAACACGGCCTCCCCCGATTGCACCAGCGCGAAAGCCCGACGAACGGCCTCAGCAAGATCTGCGCAGATTTCAACCTGCGCTGAACCGCCATCGACCAACCCGATCGCTTCAGAAAAGCGACGCGCCGACTCGCCGATGCACAACACGACGCGGCAACCCGACGCCACGGCACACGCCCAAGCGGCAAGTTCCGCATAGGGCTTGTCCTGACCACCGGCGATTAACACCACCGGGCCAGCCATCGCCGCCACCGACACACAAGTCGCGGCCGGCGATGTTGATTTCGAATCGTTGAAAAACCTCACACCACCCATCTCACGAACGAATTGCAACCGGTGCGGCAACCCGGAAAACAAACGCAAAGCCCCCAACGACACGTCATCGAAAACACCCACCGCACGAGCAACTGCAAGAGCGCACCGCGCGTTGTCCACGTTGTGCGCGCCGGGGATCGACAGCTCCATCGTCGCCGATGCCTCTGACAATAAATGGCGAACGTCGGTTGTACGATCACAGATCCGCCTGCGAAACAGCACGTCGGCCTCAGCGCAGAGATCGCCCACGATAACGGTCTGATCCGACACGCCTGCTTTCGTATCCAGCCCGAGCGGATCAACACCACCCAACACATTGAGCTTCGCCTCAAAATAGGAGGCCGCCCCGGCGTAACGATCCAAGTGGTGAGGATGCAGATTCGTGATCGCCGCCCATCGCGGACGCCAGCCGATACGCGGTAGATCTTCGAGTTGGGCGTTCGACATCTCCAACACGACAATGTCGTCATCGCGTATGGCGTCCAGATCACCGAGCAACGAACGCCCGATGTTCCCGCCGAGGTGTACGGTCGACCACGGCGCCGCAGCGTCCCGGCAGGCTGCACCAAGTATTCCCGCAAGCATCGCGCACGTCGTGCTCTTGCCGTAGGAACCGGTCACGCCGACCACGGGAGCCGGACACCGCTCACAAAACAAATTCATCTCGGTCGTCCACGGAACCCCCGCCTCGCAAATCCGATTGAAAATCGACGAGCGGTGCTTCACCACGGCCGGGTTGATGACGGCGAGATCCGTAGCCATGAGATCGCAATCATCATGCCCGCCTAGTAGAAGGCTGACGCCCAAACCCGACACGGCCTCAATCGAAGCCGCCAAGGACGCTGCATCGGCCTGATCCGTGACCGTGACGTGAGCGTCTAAGCTTGCCAGCCATCGCGTCACACCGACCCCCCCGCCAAACCGCCCCAAACCCACGACCAACACGCGCAGCCCCTGCCACGCCTTTCCGGAAATCACCAGTTTCTGTAGCCTTGCCGCCAAGACATTCCCCTCGCAATCACACGGTCCGACAGACTCACACGGAACCCACTCGGAAATCCGGCGACCGCATTGTAGATCAGGCAGCCCGCTCGATCACGCGATCGCGAACGCCAAATCCCGCGTGAGCCGAGCCTGGCGGCTCGCCAAGTGGCTTTTGTTGACAGGTCAGCTACACCGCCCATATAAATATCGGGCTATGAAACGGGTTGGAACGTTGGCCGTACCGCGAAACTTGTCGCGTGCTCTTGTTCGACGGACCGGCCTGCCCGACTGTATTCCGCTCGCCGTGAATCTTATCGCCGAGCCGTTGCCGTAATGAAACTCGGAGGCTTCCGAAGATGTTGAAGACTGTGAATAGTTCGTTTCTTCCGCGCCCCGCCCGCTGGTTGAGCTTCTCTGCGGCCTGCTTGGTGCTCGTAGCCGTTCTCGGCTGCCCCAGCACCGCGCCCCCGGTGGCGGAAACCCCTGTTGGTGTGGTCGATATTGGCGGCGGCGTAGAGGCTGGCATCACTGCGCCATCCTCCAGTTTTGGGGTATCTGTCCTGGAAGATCCGATATCCGTATTCTATACCATCGCTGGCGCAACCGGCACGGTAAGCGTTAGCGGGTTTTATGTTCCACTAGAATCCGCTGATCCGAACGGAACCGCCACAGGCACTCGCGTGATCTTGGAGACCAGAGACTTTACGAACGGCACGGATTTCTTCAGCTTTGACCCTGGGGCTGCGGGGATCGGTTTTTATCGCCCCGGTATCCTCGTCAGCGTGGATGGTGTCGAGCTTGATCCGGTCGATGGCACCACGGTGATCGAGGTCGAGGGTCCACCAGACCCAACCTTCATCACGCCGGTGGACCTGACTTCGGAGTGGGCATCCGGTGACGAAATCTTGATCTCGTTCGACGCAGGCGACCCGCAAAACGAGGTACAGTGGCGGCTGTTCTTGCTCCGAGAGACGGATCCACGAGACGTACCAATCGACGAGCTTGGCGAAGAATTGGCGACCGGCTCCGGAAACACCGGGCAGTTCATTCTCTCGACTCTGGAACGCGATCTCGGTGCCTATGAGATTGGTATCTCAGCCACCGACAGCCGCAATTCCATCCAGGAAACCGTGGCGGCCGGGAACGCTTCTCGCATCGTCACGATCCCGAATAACATCCAGAACGGCCGAGTCATCCAGATCGTAGAGTTCGTGGAGTAGCGGTGGCCCGGCAGTTCGCCCGTGACACCGCTGCCCTCATCGCGCGGGCCGGTCTCCCAGTCGGGCGATTCCGCACCTATTCGACGAAGCAACGGTACAGCATCCTGGGACACCTGAAGTGTGCCGTTTTTCACGCAGTTTCTCCCACAAACGCCCACGGCTCCGATAATTACGGCGGCGCGACCGCCCGACCCCAAATAGGCGGTAATAGTTGACAGACACTTGCTTGGAGCGATACGATTGGCGTTGGGACGAGGTCTCGACCCTCGCTGGCGCGGTGCTTGGCGGGGTGGTTGCTTGGGCATTTGTTCGGTGGGTCGCCGCGATGTGTGCGGCGTCTGTGTGAGGTTTCGTTCCCACTCGCCGACGGTTTTTTTCTGATGGACTGGCTCTGACTACCCCTTAGGCGTCATCAGAGTTCGGTGTCCGTCGAAGCGAAAGTGTCCTTTAAGCCAATGTGTGCCGACCGCGGATGGTTCGCGGCCCGGCAGGAGAGTCTGACGCCAAGGTGAACTCGTCGCCGCGGCGCAAAGAAACTGGGGAGCCGTAACCCGATGAGATCCCGGATGTATTTATCTCGTACGAAGCGCATGTTCCTTCTGGGTGCCTGCGTTGGCGTGGCCGTTCTTGTCATAGCGTCGAAGGACGCCTCGGCCGAGCTCAGAAAGTTTGCGGTCACACTCGCCCATTCGCCGAAGTCTCAGCTCGACATCAACGGTCAACCGGGGTTACCGGCCGGCGGACTCCACTCCGTTGAGGACATCCGGCGACGGTACTTCGACCGGTCTGATGACACCCTGGACTCTTTCGCGGAATACTGGGAAGAGATCAGCTACGGAGACGTCACCATAACGGGTGACGTATTCGAGTGGGTCTCCCTCCCGTGGGTGTTCGACCCCGCTGGCCCCAGCAGCGGTGTACGAGCCTCCGCAGCCAATTACATCGATCTGCACGCCAACCAAATGAACGCCAGTATTGCAGGGAACCCCCCAGTACCTGCGCCGTTTGCCTACGGTGCAGGTGAAGACTTTTGCGACATTGAGTCGTCAGAAGACATTGAGCCAACGCCGATAACGCCAGCCCGCTGCGGTGCGTTGATCATCATCGACACCACCGGCACCGACGGCGAAAACCTGGATGGAAACGAACCTCCTGTGCGTGGACCGGGTTTGTACGACGTTGATGCTTCGGGAGTCGCCGTCTGGACTCCTGGTGAGCGATTCATTGATCTCGACGATGACAACCGATGGGACGGTGTTGATGAAGTGAACGACCAGATTTGTCCGGGTCCCAACGGATGCCAGGTTCCGCTTTGTAGAATAAGTCGAGTGGAATGCACCGAGAACAGGGACTGCCCGGGAACCGGAGATGCCTGTGTTCTCCGAGATCCTGCCGGCGGCGGCCCCCGTGGATGTAACACGCGCGGATGCGGCGACCTCCCTATGCCTTGGATTGACTGGAACGGCAACGAAGATGCCGATGCCATCAGCAACTGCGTCCCACCACAGTGGCTCAACAATAGCGGCAACCGCTTGCCGGGAGTCAGCCTCACAACCGAGCTTCTGGCTTGCGGCGACGAGTTGCCGATACCAGTCTGCCAGATTTCAGGCACACCATGTACTGATGACGCATCGTGTGGCGAAGGCGACCTCTGCCAGTTGCTTGACAACAGCATGTGCGCACCGCTTTTAGGTTACTCCGGCCCGGCTTGCCCAGGCGGATATTGTCCGCCGACAACATGCATTCTTCCGGATGCCACAGGCGCGGTGCCGCGACTTCTGCCCTGCTGCGATGCCCCCGATATCGGCGAAGACGACGACTGCACAGAGGGTGTCCCTGGTCTGACTTGTCTGGACGACACTCGCGCCGCGCAGTTTGCGCAGTGCTGCGAGTTCTCCGACAGCACCGAATCCGGCGAGGTCTCGGTTCTTGAGCCTTTTGAGGACTTCATGGTCCGGTGGAATCCTGAGGCCACCAACCCCCAGGATGCTTGGGTTCGAGTCACTGAGGATTACATCCGTAACAACTATCCCGGTGATATAGAGGCGCTCGTCGCCCGCACCGGAAACGGCATCTATGACCCCCCGGACGTTTTCATCGACCGCGGCAACACCAAGATGATGCAGGATGCTCATCTCAACCAGTTCGGATGGGTTACGCCCAAACCGGGCACGTTCTATACATCAGGTTCGCCGAACTTCGAGGACGCTTGGTTCCCGACCTTTTGGTCTGAGCGATATGGCACAGGTTCAACGCCACCAAGTTGGCCAGGTGGCTCCGGTGGGAACATCGCCGCAAACAGTCCTGTCATGCGGCCGTTCGACCCGGACGCCCCGCTTCCGCCGATCATCCAGAATCCGGACGACGCTGAGGCATCGCGATGGTTCCAACCCAACAAGGGAGGCTGGAACGGCGAAGGACGCGGCATGGGTGGAAGCCTGGGCGACCACAACATTACGTTTGACCTCGGAAGCGACGACTGGTCGCAGGGCGACATCCTTCCGGAAGAGGAGTTTGGTTATTACGACGGCTGGGTGGAGCATGACGACCTTGCCTCGTCGCGGTACCACACAGAGGGCGACAAACGCCTGGGAGAGATCACCTCGCCTACGACTGATACGGTTGTTTACGGTGGCGGTACGGGTGAGACGTATACCGCGATCGCCGGAGCCGATCTCGGACGAAACAACCCAGATCGTATTGGAGAGCGCGACCAACGAACCGTCGCGGCCGGCCCCTTGGCGATCAACATCCACGGCGAAAAGGGATTCGACGCTGGAGATGTCTGCATCCTCGAATGGTTGACATGGCGAACCGATGGAACGAGCCCCACGGTCTCAGCCGCATGGGAATCCGACAACGGACCTTACCACCCCTTCGCCGGTCCCAGTTCACCGCGCATCGGCGGTCCAATAGGATTCGCGGACTACAACCTGGATGGCATGATTGATCAGGGCGAGGTTCGCCCCGAGCTTTCCGAGAGCTACTCTGTCGATTCCGAACCCCGAACAACGGATGACGGAACCGCGACGGATTACCCGTTCAACCGTCAGCGTATGATGGAAGATGTTGTTGAGGCACTCGACTTCAATGTCGACTGGGACGACTTTGTTGATGCCAACCGCTTCAATTCGGTTTCGGGCATCATCCTGGTCCCCAGCGACACCTACACGGATACCAACCGCTTCCCGCAGAGCCCTGGCTTTTATCCGATTCACACGGAGGATACGGGTACGCTGCGACCCAATTTCCACGACCTTGTCATTTGCCAGAACTGCCGTAGCTTTCCCGCTGCGGTTGCCTATGCGGCGCACGAATACCTCCATTCATGGGAAGGCTACCCCGACCTCTATGACTACGACAGGTTTGATGGAGCAGGGGTCATCAATTGCCCGATCGGCATCTGGGACATCATGGCGGCCAGTGCCAATGGTTTGGTCCACCCGGTCCCACCCCTGAAAGAAGAAAGATCCCATTGGGTGGAGACCGTGGATCTCACGACGGTCTTGACGCCGGGCGTGGAAACCACAATCACGCTCCCCCCTGCGGAGCGCGTCCGTGATGAGAGCTACTTCTACCTGGAGAACAACGGGCGACCCGGTGAGCGTCAGTACTTCTGGTCTGCCGGTAGCGGCATGGACAGCCGTTTTCCCGGCATGGGCATGCTGATTCTTCACACCCAGGACATTAACGTGAACTCTGAAGCACTGGCATCCCAACAGCGCACCACACCAGCTAACTTCCGAATCATTCAGGCGGACGGCGAGGGCGACCTGGAGGCGTGCAGCAGCACCGGTAACGCCGGCGACTTTGGGGACCTATGGCCGGGAGCTTCAAATGCTACGACGTACAACTTTGATACAACCCCTCGTGCCGTTTGGACATCGCAAAACCGGTGGACTGGTATTGATATAACCAACGTGGTTCCCGACGGTGAGGGCTCTGTTAGCCTGACGCTTTCTTTAACGCCAACGAATATCCCGAGCCTCCGGTTTGTTGATCCGCCGGGCGGCGAAACTGTCGGCAGTAACTATCAGGTTCGGTTTGTAGCCACCGACGTGTTCGGTGGTACGACTATCGAACTCTACTACACCACTGACCCGACCAATCTCACCACGAGCGCCAGCAATCGCATTGGATCACGGTTGAAGGGCGCACCAGGCACCATACCTTCCAGCTTGAATTGGAACATTGCCGGCGTCCCAGATGGTCGGTATACGATCTTCGCAAAGCTGGTTCCCGGGCTCGGGGCCGACGGTCATGAAAATGCCACGACTGCACCCCGGGCCAGCCGTAATAACGAAGGGAACGGGCGTATCGATGTCACCAATGTCGACATCTCTCCAAGTCTGACGACCAAGGCGAGATCTGAAACGTGGGTGGTGACCTGTATCAACACCGCCGGTACGGAATGGACCGTGTACAGCTCGTTGACGCAGCGCGAGCCGGAGAATCCGATCCCCGGACCGTTCCCGCACGCCTTCACATGCCCAAGAACCGGAACCTGCACGACGCCCTATACGTCGATCGGCGGTGAGGTCACCTTCTCAATCCGAGAAGGCACCATCCCGTTCACCGAGGGCGACTCTTTCAACTTCACAACGACTGGAATCACAGCACCCAGCGCTGCGGTGGAGATCATCGAGGGGCAGATCACGCTAGGCCCACGTGCCGTGATCGTGGCCGCCCCGCTGACTATCCGCCCGGGTGAGACGGTGTTCTTTGATGCATCAGAATCGTCGGATCCGGAAAGCCAAACGCTGACGTACGAGTGGAACTTCGGGGATGGCTCGGCAATTGCTGTCGGTGAAACGGCCACCCATATTTACCGTGAAGCCGGCACGTTTGTGGCAACCTTGAAGGCCACAAACAGAGACAACCTGTTCGACGAAAGTTCTGTCGAGGTTGTGGTGTTCAACAACAGCCCCAATGCCGAATTTACCACGAGCGCCACCAGTGGCTCTGCACCGCTCACGGTTCTCCTCTCAGCGAGCGGCTCCAGCGATACCGAGTCGGACGCGGCCAACCTGATTTTTCAGTGGGATCTCGGTGACGGCTCCACGATCAATGATCAAGCCGACCCAGGCATCCTGTTCCAGTCTGTAACGCATGTGTTCGAGAGAAACGAAGCGGGCATTCTCTGCACACCGACCACACCTTGTACCTTCACGATCCAGCTCGAAGTCACAGATGAGGGCGGCAAGTCTGACTCCACGACGCTGGACATCCTGGTTGGCAACTCCGACCCCGTTGCAGTGGTCACAGCAACGCCGGACCAGGGGGACTCCCCGCTAACGGTGACCTTCGACGCATCGGACTCGACGGACCCGGATGGCCAAGCGCTAACGTTCACGTGGGACTTCGATGACCCCGACAGCGACACGCCATCGGCCACGGGATCAACGGTGCCTCATGAATATTCACACACCGAGTCGACCCCGCAGCAGTACAACCCAACCGTCACGATCACCGATGGATTCGGCGGCGTGGCCGTCTGGACCGTGGCGATCGTTGTGGACCCGGTGCCCGAGCCGAACGATCCACCCAATGCCATCTTCAGCATCACGCCGGGGGCCGCTGTTGGTTTACCAGGAGACACCTTCTCCTTTGACGCCGGCGCGACAACCGATCCCCAGCAGGACAAAGATACCCTCTTGTACAAGTGGGCGTTCGGTGATGGTCTGTTCGGCACGGGTATCACGACGACACATAGCTATGTTGCCATCGGCACGTACCAGGTCGAGCTGACCGTCACGGACGAACGCGGTGAATCGTCCATCGTGACCAAAACCGTCACGATCAACCCTCCGGTCAACCGGTTGCCAACGGCGATCATCGCCACGGGGCCACGTACCGGCACGGCACCCGCTTTGCTGTCTTTTGACGGTCGAAACTCGTTTGACCTCGATGGTGGACAAACACTTACCTATTCGTGGGCGTTCCGCCAGAACGGTGAACTTCGAGAAACGCTGCTCGGTTCGCTGGTCAGTCGGACATTCCGCAACCCGGGAACCTATACCGTGGTGCTCACGGTCGACGACGGTAACGGCGGCTCCGACACCTCAGATCCGATCGTCGTCACGGTCACAGCGGCCCCAGATGGTTCTGTTGTCGGCCCCGTCGACCCAGAACCAGGACAAGGAATCCCTGATAGCGCCTCGCAACGACCGGAGAACCGGGCCTTGTGCGGCCTGGGTATGCTTACCAGCATGTTCGGCTCGCTCATCGGGCTGTCGCTCATGGTAGCCACGCGAGGCCGACGACGCCGGCACTAACCTGCCGCGTCAGGTAACGCATCCTTTGAGTCATCTAGACCCCGACGGATTCGCCTAAGAAATCTGCCGGGGTCTTCTTTTGCGCTGCGACCGATTCGGTATAATGACCCTCATGAGTTTGCAGCCGGTATCGTCAATCGCGCGTCCCGCGCACCCGTTTCGCGCCATAGTGCAGCTCTCATCTGCCGCAATCGCGGTCCTTGTGGTCGTACCCATCTCCGCACCGAATCGGGTGGCCTCAGCTTCAGGCGCGTCCCTCTGCGTGCAAGCGGCGAGTTGGATCTTGCCGGCGAGCACGCTCGATCTGGGTGATGCCCCGCCGCTTACGGTCATCCCCCCGCAGGCTAGCGCCTCCGTGCTTCAGCCTCAGTGGGCTGCGGTGTTCGCCGCCGCCGCCGCGCGCCGAAGCACGATGATATCCTCCCGCATGGGTGGTCGCAGCGGACCGTGAGCCCCCCGCTCAACGTCATCGACTTTGCCACGCTCCAGTGTAAACTAGCTTAACTTCGCACGACCGTAGCACCATCTTCCAGGGTGAGGGACCGACCATGTTCGTAGTGGATGCAGCCTCAGGGCTATTCAAAAGCGTCAAAGACCTGCCACGCCGTCTCTTCGGCACGCGCAACGACCGAATTCTGAAGCAATACAATCGGCACATTGAACCCACTGGAGCCTTCGAGGCCGATTTGCGCGGCAACTTCGATGAAGCATTTGCGCAGCGCGTTCTAGAATCCGGAATCGACCAGTTGGAAGAGTCCGAACAAGAAAGCGCTTACCAAATGCTGCGACAAGAACTCAGCAACGACCTGCGTGAACGAGTCCGGTTGTTACGGGAACGCGTGGACGAACACAACGTCCCACTAGAATCCTGGTGGATGTCGATGACGCCGTCGCAACGGATGGACGAATACTTCCGAAAAGAGTACCGCGTCCGTGACGCCAAACTCATCGAACTCTTCGACACCGAAGGCATCAACTACGAAGCCTTTGCACTGCTAAGAGAGGCCTCACGCCGCGCTCAGGACCACCGGCACTTCGACTGCCAACTGATCGGTGGACGCGTGCTCTACGAAGGACGCATCGCCGAAATGCGTACGGGTGAGGGTAAGACTATCGTCTGCCATTTGGCTATCCTGATGAACTTCCTGCGTGGACGGAAGGCGCACATCGTCACAGTCAATGATTACTTGGTCAGCCGTGATGCGGAGTTCGCCGCGCCGATTTTCGAACTGCTCGGCGCATCGGTCGGCTACATCCAGGCGATGGTGGACCCCAGCGGCCGTGAAGGGATCCGCGCGGCCGCCTACGGCTGTGACATCACCTACGGCACCAACAGCGAGTTTGGGTTCGACTACCTGCGCGACAACATGAAAAACCGCCTTGAAGAGCAGGTGCAAGGCGCACTCGATTTCGTGATCGTCGATGAAGTTGACTCCATCCTCATCGATGAGGCCCGAACGCCCCTGATTATTTCCGGGCCAACCAGCGACGACGTCTCCCGGTACCCCCGGGCCAACCGAGTCGCCGAGGAGCTCGTCCGGCACCAGAACAAATGGGATCAAAAACTAAAGCCCACGATTGCCAAGTTCGACGGCAATGCCGACGGCATCCCCAAGCTCGAGGACGCGATGCGCATCCTCGGATATCGCAAGGCCAAGGTCGAGGAAACGGTCCCGCCCTCGCCCGAAGCTGAGAACGCCGAAACCGCAGCACTGGGTCCGGACTTTTTGACGGACGATCATGTCGAGGCGATTCAGCAATACCAAGCCACCGCCTTGAACATGGGTGCAGACGATCGGTACCGGCGGTTCTTCATCGTCCAAGCCGAGCGCAAGCAGGCCGCCATTACACACGAGGGCGTCACCATCGCCCAAGACCTGCTCGACATCGGAAGTTTATACAGCGGCGACAACGTCGAGTGGCCTCACCTGATCGAAAACTCTCTGCGGGCTCACAAAGTGTATCAGCGCGACAAAGACTATGTCGTGCAGGACGGGCAAATCGTCATCGTTGATCCTTTCACCGGTCGGCTTATGGTCGGGCGACAGTGGTCAGACGGTTTGCACCAGAGCGTCGAGGCGAAGGAGTCGGTCAAGGTCAAAGAGGAAACGCAGACGCTGGCCACCATCACCATCCAAAACTTCATCAAACTCTACCGGATGCGCGCGGGTATGACCGGAACGGCCATGACCGAAGCGACCGAGTTCGACAAAATCTACGGTCTCGATGTGGTGGAAATTCCCACGAACCGCCCCGTCAACCGGTTGGACCACAACGACAAAATGTACCGTAACGTCGAGCAGAAATACGGGGCCATCGTCGATGAGATCCACGAAGTGCATCGGCGCGGGCGACCGTCCGATCCATTCCTCCTGGCCGATGTCTTCGAAGCACTACTCCCGATTCTCAAGAAACTCGGCCAAGACACGACGCTGGTCCAAAAGGCACTGGACCAGTTCAACAACGCAGAAGTTGGAGACAAAAAAGTCATCCAGTTCATGTGCGAGACGTACGACGAGGCGATGGGCGATCTGGTTCGCGGACGCCCGGTCCTGGTCGGCACCACCAGTGTCGAAAACTCCGAGAAGATTTCGCGGCTCCTGGATCAAAGGTACGGCATCGACCACGAAGTCCTCAACGCGAAGAACCACTCGCGCGAGGCCGACATCGTCACGAAAGCCGGACACACCACCTTCGCCGCCACAGGCCGAGGCAAAAAACCGGTCGGCAACGTCACCATCGCCACGAACATGGCCGGCCGTGGTACGGACATCAAACTCGGCGAAGGCGTCGTGTACGAAAAATGCCGCGTGCCCGAGCAACTTCCTGAAGGCGCACACCACACAGACTTGTACCCGGTCGGTATCAACAAGTGCTGCATCCACTGCATGGAGTACGACGCCGCGACCAACTGCGCCCATTGTTTCAAGCCGAAGATCGATCCGCGCTTTCCCGACATCGGCCGAAAAGTCTGCTCGCTCAACTCGCCCTGCGGGCTTCACATCATCGGAACGGAGCGACACGAGGCACGCCGCATTGACAACCAGCTTCGCGGACGAGCCGGACGGCAGGGTGACCCTGGCTCGTCGCGGTTCTCGCTCTCACTGGAAGATGATCTGCTCAAGATGTTCATGCCGGACTGGATGCTGAAGATGATGGAGAAGCTCGGCTTCACCGACGGCAGCAGCTTGGAGGACAAGCGACTCACTAAGGGCATCGAACGTGCACAACGTAAGGTCGAAGAACGTAACTTCTCCACACGAAAGAACCTGCTCGAGTGGGATGAGCCGATGGACTACCAGCGCAAGGAGTTTTACCTTGCCCGGCAGCGCATCTTAGAGGAGCGGGATCTTCCCGTGCTCATCTTCGGTATGATCGACGACGCGATCGAAAGCCATGTGAACGAGCTACTCGGCGGTCAATATGACCGAAAATGTATCGCCGAGTGGTGTCACGCGCAGCTCGACCTGAACATCGACGAAGATTCGATCGACACGAGTGATATTGAGTTTTCGCAAAAGAGCATTCGAGTGCGCGGCATCGAAGAAGCGCATGACACCATCCGAACCTCCTTCGGGGAATACATCGACGCGGACGAAGACCCCAAAAACTGGGATGTTGGCGGATTGTCGAAGTGGGCGGAGCGTGCCTTCAAGACAAACCTTTCACAAAACCAGCTACGAAAGATGACGCCGCGCGACATCGAAGACACGCTCTATACAGCCGCTGAAGATTACTACAAAAATCTGGACCTCTCCCCGATCGCGATATTTCTCGACGAGCACTTCGCCCAACGCGGGGTGGCCGACTGGGCGACGCAGAAGTGCGGTATCCCGATCGCCCTGGATGACCTGCTCGACCACTCGCGTGAAGAGGTCGAGCAAATGCTCAAGGAACGTGTCCGCACGGCCTATCATGAACGCGAGTTGGCCTATCCGGTGGAGACCTGCATCGAACGAGCGTACGGCGGCGAGACCGTTGATGAGACCATGGCCGCCCACGCCGTAGCCTCGTGGGCCAATAGCAAGTTCCGTGCGGAATGGACGCCGGAGGACGTGAACGGCAAAACGCCCCAGGTCCTGCGCAGCGAGCTCCTAGCCCTAGCCACGACCGCGTACGACGAGGGCATCGCTAAAGAGGTGGCTGAAAACACCGCCGGTAAAGATCGCGAGGCCGCAATCGAGTGGGCCAAGGGCCGCTTTGGATCGGCGTGGAATGAGGATCGGTTCGACCGGTTCGAGGGGGATGTGGCCGACGCACTGGTGGATCAGGGGCGTGAGATGATCCGCTGGGAACTGACGCGACTCGAACATTATGTGCTGCTCCGTATTCACGACCAAGCGTGGAAAGACCACCTGCTGGAGATGGACCACCTCAAGGACGCCATTTCGCAGCGTCCGCTCGGTGGCGACCAAACGCACCCGCAAAGCCAATACGCCATCGAAGGTCGGGTGCTGTTCAAGCAGATGTGGGCCCGGATCGCCACACGCGTGACCGACGTCATCTTCAAGGTCCGGGCGACGCCGACGGGCACGACGACCACAGGCACCGCCCCTTCCCGAGTGATGTCATTCAGCCACGGCGACGCCACCGGTGCAGGGTTCACCGGCGCAGATCAGGCGGCCGCCATGCGTGCACAGGGAGAACAAAAGGTCGAAACCATTCGACGCGAGGAGCCGAAGGTCGGGCGGAACGACCCCTGTCCCTGCGGCAGCGGAAAGAAATACAAGCAATGCCACGGAAGAAAATAGCGCCCCGTGCCAACGCAAGAACCCAACGGCCGCGCATAGCTTGTGCCGTTTCCAACAAGGCAATGTGTCTTTCTCCCCCCTTTTCTAAAAGGAAGTTGAGGGGGATTCTTCGGACAAGGCAAAACCTCCCCCATCCCCTACTTGTAAAGGAGGGGCGCAAGAAACAGAACGACCCTACTGGAAACAGCACCAGCGACCCTAGTCGAAACAACAATAGGGCTTGCCCTCAGCCCGTCCCCCGTGATTCATGAGTGCCAAGGCTTGGCAGTTTGCGATCGACGTAGGCGGCACGTTCACCGACGTCGTCGCCCATCCCCCGGGCCAAGATTCCCGAATGCAAACCTTAAAACTGCTCAGCACCGGAGCGGTTTGCGGGGAGATCGGCTCCGGATCGACAGCAGCAACGATCATCGACCCGGCCCGCATCGGAGACCCGGACCGGGTGTGGCGGGGCCATGATTTGCGAATCATCGCGGGTGATTCCGGGACTGTAACTTCAGCTTCGACCACGCGCCGAGTTGCCGCCTTTGATGGATCGACCGGCACTTTCACACTAAGCCCCCCACTGCCCTGCGTACCGCAACCCGGCAGCGTATACGAACTACGCAGCGGGGAAGATGCCCCCATCATGGCCATCCGCTACCTGCTCGGACTGGGACTGGCTGACGCCATCGGCCCCGTCGATGTACGTCTTGGCACGACTCGCGGCACGAATGCCCTTCTCGAACGAAAAGGCGCTCGCGTCGCTTTTCTGACGACGAAAGGTTTTGCCGACATCCTCAAGATCGGCAATCAAGATCGCCCCGCACTATTCGATCTCAACATCCAAAAACGTGATGAACTCACCGAGTGGACCGTCGAACTCGATGAACGGCTCGCAGCAGACGGCACGCCGCTTCGACCGCTCGATGCTAACGACACCCAGGACCGCCTGATCGAGATGAAGAACGCAGGTGCCGAAGCGCTGGCCATCTGTTTTCTGCATGCCCATACCAACCCCAATCACGAATTAGCCGCCGAGCGTATCGCTCGAACGCTCGGATTCGATCAGGTGTCCCTATCCTCCCGCCTATCTCGGATCGAAGGATTCGTGCCGCGCGGTGACACGACGGTGGTAGACGCTTATCTCGCCCCGGTCATCGCAGGCTATGTGGCCAGCCTCCGCGAAGCCATGCCCGATGCCAACATCAAGCTGATGGCCAGCTCCGGCGGACTCATCGACGCGGCCAGCGTCTGCGGCAAGGACACCGTCCTGAGCGGACCGGCCGGCGGCGTGCTCGGCTGCCAGCAGGTGTCACGAAGCGCCGGGTTCGACCGGGCGATCGGTTTTGACATGGGCGGCACCAGCACCGACGTGTGCCGCATCGACAAAGATGGCGATCTCGACTACCAACACGAAACCGTCAAGACCGGCGTGCGAATCATGACGCCCATGCTGGCGATCGAAACGGTGGCCGCTGGCGGCGGTAGCGTGTGCGGTTTCGACGGGCAAAAACTCGTCGTCGGACCGCACAGCGCAGGCTCCGATCCGTGCCCAGCCTGCTACGGACGCGGTGGGCCACTGACCGTCACCGATATGAACGTTCACCTCGGGCGCGTCGTGAGCGCGTTTTTCCCCTTCCCGCTCGATCGAAAAGCTACAGACACCAAGCTGCGTTCCCTC
>JAJRSR010000309.1 GCA_024278695.1 Planctomycetota bacterium
GAACCAGTCTGTGGACACAGAGCAGACGAGACATTGGCAGCGGGAGCACGGCGCTGGCGGAACGGGAACGGTGGAGATGGAAGAACGTGTTCTCATCTACGACGGCCCTCAAAGCCAGCCGGTATTGGGTATCCATAAGGATTTCTTCATTGCGGGTGTCCATTGGGGCTTGATCGCGGAAATCCCGGTAGCGGTGGCTTTTGCGCCGGTGGTCCACTTGGGGAAGCTGGTGGTTGCTCTCGTGCTGGTCACCATTGCGTTTGTTACGGTCATCGCCACCATCATCACTGGTCGAATCGTTCGTCCCATCGTACGGCTTTCAGGGGCGGCCAAACGAGTTGCTAAGGGTGATCTTGACCAGAGAATCCACACCAGTGCCACCGACGAGATCGGAGAATTGGCGGGTAGTTTTAACGGGATGGTGACGAACCTCAACAAGATGTTCGGTGATCTCGCGACGCTCAGAGCCGCAATGGATGAGCACGCCATCGTCAGCATTGCGGATATCAGGGGCGATATCATCTTCGTCAATGATAAGTTCTGCAAGCTTAGTGGGTACGCTCGCGAAGAGCTGATCGGTCAGAACCACCGGATGGTTAAATCTGACGAACATCCCCCGGCGTTCTATCGAGAGTTGTGGAAGACCGTTTCCAGTGGGCGGACCTGGTCAGGAGAAGTCAAGAACCGCGCCAAAGACGGCTCGCACTATTGGGTCGATGCCACCATCGTGCCGTTTAAGGATGCGCATGGGCATATCGAACAGTATGTCGCCATCCGGACGGATATCACGCATGTCAAGGAGGCCGAGCAACGAGCCACACGTGCTTCCCGGAAGCTCGAAAAGGCGAAGCAAGAAATCGAAGCGCAGAAGGTCGCAGTTGATGCCGTGAATGACGAGTTGCAGGCGCTCAACTATTCTCTGGAGGCGGCGCTGCTCGAAGCAACCCAGGCGACGCAGGCCAAGAGTGATTTCCTCGCCAACATGAGCCACGAAATCCGCACGCCGATGACGGCGATTCTTGGTTTTGCGGAAAACCTTCGTGAGGGCGGCCTCTCGGAATCAGAGGTGCGTGATGCCATCGAGACGATTCACAAGAACGGCGAGTACCTACTCGGCCTTATCAATGACATTCTCGATGCGTCCAAATTGGATGCCGGCAAGATGGTTGTGGAGCAAATCGATTGCTCGCCCTGGGGCGTCATTCAAGATGTGATGGCACTTCTAAAGACACGAAGCGATGCCAAAGGTCTGCTACTGAACGCCGAATGCCTCGGAGAGATTCCTAAGACCATCAAGTCCGACCCGACGCGGCTAAAACAGATTCTCATCAACATTATTGGAAACGCTATCAAGTTTACTGAAGATGGCGGGGTGCGGCTTGTGGTGCGTTTTGTGTCGGATGGGTCTGCGCCATCCATGCAGTTCGATGTTATCGACACGGGTGCCGGCATGACCAAGGCACAGTCGAACAATCTCTTCCAACCGTTTACGCAGGCTGACAGCAGCATGGCGCGAAAGTTCGGCGGGACCGGTTTGGGGCTGACGATCAGCAAGAAGTTCGCGGAGATGCTGGGCGGTGATATCCGTGTCGTGGATTCGCAGCCGGGGTTTGGCACGCAGTTCCGGACGACCATCGCGACGGGTCCTGTCGAAAATGTCGGCAGGGTTAATTCGGCTATGGCCGCTCTGCTCGAAGGCCCCGTCCAGCGATCTGCGGTTCTTAAGTCCGGCAAGCCATTGGATTGTCGAATCCTCCTGGCTGAGGACGGCCCGGATAATCAAAAGCTGATTACCTTCATTCTCAAAAAGGCTGGCGCGGATGTGACGGTGGCTGAGAATGGCCAAGTCGCCTTCGACAAAGCTATGGCCGCCGAGGCTGAGGGTAAGCCTTTTGATGTGATTCTCATGGACATGCAGATGCCCGTGCTCGACGGCTACCAAGCCACGGCGGCGCTGCGCGAGAAGCATTACCACCGTCCGATCATCGCGCTCACGGCGCACGCCATGTCACACGACAGAGATAAGTGTATTAAAGCCGGCTGTGACGAGTTTACCACCAAGCCCATCGACCGACAGAAACTCATCAAGCTGATTCAACATTGGATTCATAAGAAATCTTTGGAAATGGAATGCGTTCGATGACAGAACACACGACAACAAAAACGCATATGATTCGGTTGGATGGCGGCCTTAGCGAAGCGAGCGTTTGCGGAGGCATCGATGACGCTCGTGCCGTTTCCAATAGTATTCATGGGCCAATAAAAGTTCGTGAGCGTAACAATGTTCATGAGCCTAACAACGTCCGTGGACTGCTGGCGCCCCTCCTTACCAGGGAGGGGCTGGGGGAGCGTCTCAAACTTCATGGCGACGGTGCTGGTGGGCGTTTTGCTCTTCGTAGGATTCACGGCTCGTGTCTGGTCGCCGTTGCGGTGCTACTTCTGCTGGTGCCGCCGGCGCCGGCCCAAGACGACGACGTCATCAAAGATCCGTCCGCGATGAATCAGCACGGAGGCTCTGACGGAGCGCCGGAAGATCAAGAAGACGTTGGCATCGAGGATCAAGAGGATGTCGGTACTGAGGATTCCGACGCGACGATCAACGAGATGCGGGATTTCAGCTTTGAAGAACTCATGAATGTGCAGGTTGTCGTCACGGCCTCGCGTCGTGAACAGGAGATATCGGCAGTACCCTTCGCCATGAGCGTCATCACAGCGGAAGATATTCGAGCGGCCGGCGTCAGGTCGGTGCCTGATGCGCTCCGGCTCGTTCCGGGTGTTGATGTGGCGGAGCTTTCCTTTGGGCATGCGGCCGTCTCGACGCGCGGGTTTCAGGGGTTCCTGTCCAACAAGGTGTTGGTGCTCGTCGATGGGCGGCAGATATTCGATTCGCTCTTTGGCGGAACGACCTGGGGGGCTTGGCCTTTCCAGTTGGAGGATATCGCACGGATCGAAGTGATTCGCGGTCCGGGCGGCGTGACCTGGGGTGCCAATGCGGTCAACGGTGTGATCAACGTCATCACCAAGGACCCGGATGATCAACTCGGTCTGACGCTGACCTTCAGCGGCGGTTCACGCGGTACGTTCAAACAGCACGTCGGCTACGGCTACCGAGAGGGCAAGCTCCGGTTACGCCTCTCCGGTGAGTACGAGGCCAGCGACGGCTACAAGGGAGGTACGTCCTTTCTTCGGCCGCTCTCAGACGAGAAGAAAAGCGGGCGGTTCGGCCTCCACGCGGTGTATGAAGAGGATGAGGATACTACGCTGACGTTTTCATTAGGTAGCGCCCTCGTCGATGGCGGCTTTGCGCCGCCACCGATGGCCGGGTTCGGGATGCGCCGCAACGCGGGCTCACAGGCTTCGTACATCATGGGCAAGTGGGCGCATCGCAAGTCCAACGGAAATCAGGTCGCGCTGACCGGGTATGTCAATGACTATCAGATGTCTATTGGCGTTCCTTCGGTGGATTATCGCTACCAACAATTCGGGTTGCAGTTTTCAGAGACGATCGAGTTGAGCAGTACGCATACCCGCATGTGGGGGATTGATTCGCGCATGGATCTGTCCGACGCGTCGAACGCCGATCCGTTCATGCTATCCAAGAGTTTTGTCAGCACCGCAATCATCGGGCTTTATCTTCAGGACGAATGGCAGCTAACCCCGCGCTGGACGCTTAGCCTTGGTGAACGGATCGACTACGAGTTCTATGGGGGGTTCCAGCCGAGCGGTCGCGCGTCGCTTTCCTACAAGCTGTCTGATGATTCGAGCATCTTCGGTGCGGTCTCACGCGCCTTCCAAATGCCGCCCGGAGCCGAGAGGTTTTGGAACGTGCCCATGTTCAATGGCCTCGTGCGGATCACGTCCAGCCGCAGCTTGGACCCCACGACGTTGATTGCCTATGAGCTTGGATATCGAGGCAGGCTCTTTGATCGTATCGACACGAGCGCGAGTCTGTTCTGGCACCAGTACGATGAATTGACCACAATCAGCCCCAGGCTCGGTCCGCCGGGTATTTTGAACGCGAATCTTGATAACCGAGCAGGTAAAGCCTCGCTATACGGCGCTGAGTTGGAAGCCCGGTATGTGGTCTCCGACAAGCTCAAGCTGATGGCGAACTACACCTACCAGCAGCTCAACTGGGATGTGGATGAGCCGTTTACGGACCGGGACTACATCACACCGCCCAAACACAAGGCTATGGTTGGCGCGCAGTATGAGGTCAATGAGGATCTTCGTCTGTCGAGCCACTTGTATTTCGTCGATGCCGTGAGAGCCCCGAACCCCTCCAACCCGTTCGTCCCGCGCAGGATTGATCCGTACTTCCGTTTGGACCTGAACGCGGAGTATGAGTTTTGGGAAGACCGGGCGTCGCTCGCCGTGGGTGTGAGCAACCTACTGGATCCCGGTCACCCGGAGGGCAGCTCGCTGTTTTTGAATGATGCGGAAGTCCCCCGGATGATCTTCGTGGAGTTGCGGATGCAGATCGGTACCGGGGAGTAGGAAGACGGGAAGCGTTGGTCCAAACCCGCGCGATGGACTCTGAAAGTGGTCACGAGCAGAAACAAACGTGCTTAACCGCAAGTTGACAACCTGGCTCATTCCCTCAGCGCTGGCCGCATTGGCTTGGCTGGCGTTTGCACCTGCGGTGCGCGCGGAACAAGACGTTAAAACCAAAACGCTCAAGGTGAAGGCCGCCTATGTGTTCAACTTTGCCAAGTTCACCACTTGGCCTGACCGCGCATTTGATCATAAAAAAGCGCCGCTCGTCATCGGCGTGTTGGACGACGAACCGTTTACGCGAATTCTGGATGCCACGGTTCGCGGCATGAGTGTCTCCAAACGCGCGGTCAAAATCCGGCGGCTTAGCCTGAAGAAAAGAGACGATTGGGCCAAGTTTTCGCAATGCCATGTTCTTTATGTGGGTCAGTCCGCCCGGCAGCGGCTTGGTGACATCCTGGGCGCGGTGGCGGAAACCCCTGTGCTTGTCGTCTCGGATATCCGAAATTTCGCCACAAGAGGTGGCATGATCGGGTTGATGTACGAAGCGGGGCGCGTCGGATTCGAGGTTAATCGCAAGGCCTTGGAACAAACGGGGCTACGGGCCAGCTCGAAGCTCTTGAAACATGCAACGATTGTGGAATCGCAGGTCACGGACGGTAAGCGGAAGCGTTAGCACAGGATCGAACTCGATGGCCATACTGGCTTTTAGAAACATGTCATTCAAGGGTAAGCTGCTGCTGTACGCCGCGTCGGCCACCGGTACGGCACTGGTGCTGTGTTGCGTAGCCGTCATGACTTCCGAGTGGTTCGAATCGCGGAGAGCGATTCCCCATAACGTGGGTATCCAGGCCGATGTGATTGGCATGAACGCCGGGGCGGCCCTGGCGTTCGATGATCGGGCGTCTGCTGAGGAACTGCTCCGAAGCCTGGAGGCTGATAAGAACATCGTTCTCGCTGCGATTGACTCCCCCGATGGCACAGAGTTCGCCAGGTACGAACGTCGTGATTCCGCCGGTGTCCAGGAGGGATTGGTTGGGCTGGGGGAACATCGATTCTCAAGTAATCGGCTTCATCTCCGGCGTTCGATCGTTCTCGATGGAGGCGCGGTGGGAACGATTTACCTGCAATATGATCTGCATGAGTTTTACGCCGGCTTATGGAAGCTGGGCACGATTTTGGCAGCGGCGATGTTGGCGTCGCTCTTGGGTGCGGCCATCGTTTCGTTACGGGTGCAGCGTGTGTTGATGCGGCCGGTCACTGAACTGGCGAAGACCGCGCAGCGTGTGAAGGAAGATCACGACTATTCCGTTCGCGCGGTCAAGTACTCTCAGGATGAGTTTGGCGCACTCACGGACACGTTCAACAACATGCTGACCCATATCGAGGCGCGTGAGGCCGAGTTGCAGGAGCACCAGTCAACGCTCGAGGAAAGAGTCAAGACGCGTACGTCGGAGTTGGCCGACGCCAGCCAGCGGGCGGAGGCGGCCAACCGTGCGAAGAGCGATTTCCTGGCCAATATGAGCCACGAGATTCGCACGCCCATGACAGCCATTCTCGGCTTCGCTGAGAACCTGCTCGACACCGAACAATCCGCTTCGGAGCGGCGGAGTTGCGTCCAAACCATCCGTCGCAACGGGGAGCACCTTCTCGGTCTGATCAACGACATTCTCGATCTTTCCAAGATTGAGGCGGGCAAGATGACCGTCGAGCGCACGGATTGTATGCCTTGCCGTGTCATCGCCGAGGTAGCGACACTCATGCGTGTGCGGGCCGAGGCGAAGGAGTTGCCGTTTAATGTCGAGTACCACGGTGCGATTCCGGAACACATCCAAAGCGACTCGACACGTTTGCGTCAGATCCTCATCAATATGATTGGCAACGCGATCAAGTTTACGGAGACCGGTTCCGTCCGGCTCGTGACGCGTTTTGTAGAGGATGGTGACGAGCCCCGTCTACAGTTCGACGTGATCGATACCGGTCGCGGCATGACAAAAGAAGAGGCTGGCAGGCTGTTTCATGCGTTCATGCAGGCGGACGAGTCAACCACGAGAGAGTTTGGCGGCACGGGGCTCGGTCTTACCATCAGCAAGCGATTTGCAGAGCTGTTGGGCGGTGACGTGAGCATCGCAAAGACCGCGC
>JAJRSR010000310.1 GCA_024278695.1 Planctomycetota bacterium
CCCCGACACGACCAGCAGCGCGCCCCGTTCAGAGGAGGACCGACCTCTCGCAGAGGTTCGGAAAAACCTGAACGAAATCTGGCGCATGGTGTCGCTCCACCGCTGGATGTTTTTCGTTCCTTTTTGCATTGTGTCGTCGGGTGCCTTCGTCGCGAGTTTGTACTACCCGCGAACGTATCGCGCCTCCACGACGTTTGAGCGGAAAAACGACCCGATCATGATGAACGTGCCGATGAGCGCCGGGGCCGCGTCGTTCAAACTCTTTCGCAATACGATTGTTCGCGACCTGACGTCTACTGATTACATGTCCGAGGTCGTGGAAGAGATCGGCCTGCTGGGCAACGCCGACCGCAACGAAGACGGCACGCTAACGCCGGCGGGAAAGAACCGCCGCACCAGCCTGGCTCGATCATTGGGCGGTTCGCTCTCCATTTCAACGAGTTCGCCGAGCGAGTTGATCGACGTCATCAAAATCACCTACACGGGTCCGGACCCGAACATCGGCAAGAAGCTCGTGGAACAAGCCAAGCGAACCTACGTCCGCCGCACGATGAAGTGGATCCACCAATTCCTTGTCAAACAGCGCGACTATTTCCGCAACGAAGCGAAGATCGCTTCCGAAGAGCTACGAACCGCCCAGCACGAGGAGATGAAGCTCAAGCTGGACAACCCCCTCAGCGCCCCAGAAGACGCCGGTCAAGTCGCGGCGCGTCTGGCGCAGTTGGAAGGTGAGCGCCGTGGACTCAACCTGCGCATACGAGAATACCAGGGTGAGCTCGACGCCCACCGCGAGTCACTCGCCGCAATCGGCGAAACTATGCCCATGGCAGCCCCCAAGGGATCGGCCGGGCTGAAATCGTATGGTACCGCTCCGGCCACTGCCGCGAGTATCGAGATTCTCAGCAAGCTTTCTTCCGTCACGGCCGAGATCGAATCGCTACGACAAACCCAAGGCATGACCGATCAACATCCTACGGTCATCGAGCATATGAGTAACCGCGATGCGCTCGAAAAACGCCTGCTGATGCAACGCCAGCTTGATGCGGAACTGGGTACCACACCGGAAGGACTCGCGCTGACAGCGCAGCCGACCAACGTGCCGCTTACACCGGCAGCTCGCGAATGGCAACGCGAGCGAAATCAATTGTTGGTCAAAATCTCCGCTCAGCAACAAAAGATCAGAGGGATCGAGATTGATCTCCAAGCCAACGCCCAGGCCACCGAACAGCTCGTCGACGCCAAGGCGCAGATGTTCGACCGGCGTGACGAGTTCGATGCCGTGATGAGTGGCGTGAAACGTAGCCAACAGCGTCTCTCCCAACACGAAGTCACGCTTGCGGGGATCGAGCCCGTCATCAAGACCATCGAACAAGGTCGCCTGCTCCAGTTTTCGAAGGGGTCTCCGGCCACGGGCGGCGTGACACCGGTCTCGCCAAAATCGACCTCGATTATTCTGCTGGCCCTGGTCGCGGGCTTGGCGGCGGGTGTGATTTTCGTGGTCCTGGCCGAGCTGATCGACGGCGTATACCGAAGTTCCGCCCACGTCGCGAAGAGCCTGGGTCTGCCGGTGTTGGAATCGATCGACGAAATCGTCACTGGGTCCGACAAGCGGCACCTAATGGTTCAACGTGCGGTGGTTGCCCCGTTGATCGTAGCTTGCTGCCTCGGCGTGACTGGATTGGCCGGCTCGATGGCTTATCTGAGCCTACGTCGACCGTGGACCTACGAACGCATCCGCAGCATCCCGCACGCAGCCCTTGACCTGTTCATCGACTCAGATCGACCGGTCACGGATTCTGGTAGCTAGCCAACCAAACGCAAACCGCTTGATTCACCGCCATAGAGCCGCGTCTCTGCGCGCCATGTGAAAACTGCCGCCATGAATCGAACGAGGGTATTCCTACAGAATCACAAGGGCAACACAGACGCAGACCGACGCTGACCTCCAGCTTCCTTTGCATAAAAAGTGGCGTTGTGGTACGTTCGGCAGTCGATAATGCCCGCAGGGTCGCGGGCCTTTGGCTTCCGCGCCGGCATGGATGCTTGGTCAGGCGGGGCTCATGGAGGTAGCCTATCTGATGTTCCTCAAACGTATCACCGTTGCAGGCTTCAAGAGCTTCTGCGACCGCGTCGATTTTGATTTTGGCCCCGGCGTCACCTGCATCGTCGGCCCCAACGGCTGCGGCAAGAGCAACGTCGTGGACGCTCTCAAATGGGTACTCGGCGAGCAGTCGGCCCGGTCGCTTCGCGGACGGCAGATGATCGACATGATCTTCAACGGCTCCTCCAGCCGCCGCAGCAGCAGCCTTGCCCAGGTGGATCTCTGCTTCGACAACGCCGACCGCACGCTCACGGTGGATCACGACGAGGTCACGATCACGCGTAAGCTCTACCGATCAGGCGAGAGCGAATACCTCCTGAACCAAGCGCCAGCGCGGCTCAAGGATATTCGCGAGCTGTTTCTCGACACGGGTGTCGGCATCGGGGCATACTCCATTATCGAGCAGGGTCGTGTCGATGCGCTGCTACAAAGCAGCCCACATGATCGACGGGTCATTTTTGAAGAAGCGGCCGGCATCAGCCGCTACAAAGCGCGTCGCAAAGAAGCCACGCGAAAACTCGACCGCACCGCGCAAAACCTGCTACGTGTCGAAGATATTATTGAGGAACTCGAAAAGCGACTCCGCAGCGTCAAGCTACAGGCCGGTAAGGCGCGTAACTTCAAGGAGTACGAGGGTCGCCTCAACCAGTTGCGGTCCACGTTTGCGATGGCCGAGTACCATCGCTTTACCCAAGCGGTCACCAAGCTATCGGATCACGTTCGAGAATCCAGCGATCAGACGATGGCACTGCGGACCGCAATTGATCGCCACGAGAAAGACGAAGCGCAGATCACGGTTCGTCTCGACGAGTTGGCCGACAAAATCAATGAATCGGACAATGCCCTGGTCCGAGCGCAATCCGATATGACCGCGGCGCAAGATCGTATCACTGCAGCGATTGCCCGCGCCGAAGAACAAACGCTGACGCTCACGCGTGCCCGCGAGCGTTCATCCTCAGACAAGATCAAGCTCAACACGGCCACGGAAAACCTCGAACACGAGGAAGCGTCGGCCGTAACGATTCGCGAGGAAACTGACAAGCTTCGCGGACAGATCGAAACGCTCAACGAGACGGACCGCGAGCTAGCCCGCGAGCTAACGCAAGCCCTAGCTATCCTGGAGGATGAAAAATCCGGCATTATCGACCTGCTTCGCCGCAGCGCGCAAACGCACAACGAAATCATCCGGCTCAATACCCACCGAGAATCCTTGCTCGGGCAAAAGGGGCGGCTCTCACAAAGGGATACCGAACTCACGGCCGAGCTACAAACGGCATTGTCGCAGCGGGCCGAGCTGACCGCCAGGCTCCGAGAAGTCGAAACGCTCATCACCGAAGAAACGGCCAAACTGGAAGAAAAGAAGGCCGAAGCCGCCCGCATCGATGGCGTGCGTCAGCAGTTGGTCGAGGAACTGGCCACAGCCCGAGAAACACGCAGCGCCCTGATCTCACGCCGCGAAATCCTGCACGACGTACAACAGCGCGGCGACGGAATCGGCGCGGGCGTTCGGCATCTACTCAATCAAAAGGGCACACCCGACGCCCCCGCTTTTACAGAGGCGATCGACGGGCTTGTGGCTGATGTATTCGAGGTTGACGTGACAAATGCACGGATCATCGAGGCCGCTGTCGGCGAGACGGATCAGTACCTCGTGGTCAGTGATAGCCAGCGCTTCCTGAGCGACGCCAACGTGTTCTCCGCGCTGGAAGGTCGCCTCACCGCGTTACGCCTCGACACCCTACCACCGCTGATCAACGCCAGAGATTTCTCTGACCAACCGGGGTACGTCGCCCGAGCCATCGACATGGTTCGTTATGCCGATCGACATGAGCGGTTGGCCATGTTCCTTCTTGGTAAAACGATTGTCGTCGATAATCTCGCGACGGCGCTTCGGCTGGCTTCGGACGACGTCGCCGGTCATCGGTTTGTGACGGCCAACGGCGACGTCGTAGAATCCGACGGTCGCCTCGGGCTCGGCCCTGCCGGCTCTACGGCCGGACTTATCTCACGCAAGAGCGAGCTGCGCGACATTGATGATCGACTGCTCGTTCAGAATGAGTTGATCGACACGCTGTCGGATCGGCTCAACCGCACACAAGCCGAAGCGTCACACCTGGAGGATATCCAACAAGAGTTACGGACGGCCGTCTACGAGTCAAGCACCGCCAAGGTCGAGGCCAACGCCGCCCTCCAGTCCATTTCTGACACGGTGGAACGACTTTAACAAGAGCAACCACTTATCGCACAAGAAGTCGCGATGATCGAGCAACAGGTCGGCGATGTACTTCAAAAAAGCGCCGAGGGCAGCAAATCGCTTGACGCGATGGCTGGCGACAACACGGAACGCGAGGGACGCGTCGCCGAACACCAACGACGTATCGATGATATCAGCGTGAAACGGGCGGAAACCCAAGAAGCCTTGACTAGCTTGAAAGTCGCGGCTGGACAGCTCACCGAGAAACGCGCTGCGGCCGCACAGACCATCAATGCACTGCGCCAGTCGCTTCACGAACTCGAAGCCTCACTTGCAGCAGCAGAGCATGACTCTTTGCAGTGCCAGGAACGGATCGACGAAGCCAAAGCCGCGGAGGTCGCCTCGCGCGAGGCGTTAACCCGGCTCGCCGAAGACAAAGAGCGTCACGAAAACACGTGTGCCCGGCTCCGCTCGGAACGCGACCAACTCCGCCACAACCTTGATGAGCTGACTCAGGTCGTCAAAACGGCTCGGGCGGAGCTCAACACAGCGCTCGAATCCATGCACGAGCACGAAAAGGCTCTGGCGGAAACCAACGTCCGACGTGAAGACCTCGTCGCCCGGACAGCGGAAGAAATGGATACGGACCTTGTGGCGCAATACGAGCAATACGAACACCAGGAGCAGGATTGGGAGGCCGTCGAGACCGAGATTACGGAGCTGCGCCGCAAGATGGATCGGCTGGGCAATGTCAACCTCGATGCTATTTCAGAGTTGGAAGAACTGGATGAGCGCCACAGCTTCTTGTGTGGGCAGCGAGACGACCTCAACGCATCGCAACGACAGCTTGAGCAATTGATCGAGAAGCTCAACCAGGAGTCCGAGCAGCGTTTCAAAGAAGCGTTCGAGGCGATCCG
>JAJRSR010000311.1 GCA_024278695.1 Planctomycetota bacterium
GGCGTCACGGGCTTGTTGTGCGAAAAATCAAACCGCGTCTTCTCGGGATCAACCAAAGACCCTTTCTGCTGCACATGATCCCCCAGCACTTCCCGCAATGCCCAGTTCAAAATGTGCGTAGACGTGTGGTTCTGCGTAATCGGTTTACGGAACGTAAGATCAACTTCCATCTTACACTTGTTCTCACATTCACCCGTCACGAACTCTCCTGAAACCACCTTTCCAGCGTGGAGAATCCTCTCGCCGAGACGCTTAACGCTCGTGATGCGTATTTCAGCACCGGAGTCAGTTTTGGCGCTGCCGACATCAGAAACCTGCCCGCCCTGCTCAGCGTAGAAACAGGAGCGGTCGGTGGAAAACACAACCTGTTCACCAACCCCTGCGGCATCTCTCGATCCAGAAGGCGAATTCCTCGTCATCGTCCTTATGAACGCCTCACATTCTGGCACCCGTAGATACTTGAACGAATCATCACACGATCCAACTTTCACAAACGCCTCTGATACGAGTTCCACCAGATCATCCGCTTCGGCACCAACACCCCGCGCCTTCACGCGTGCTTCTTCCATCAACCGCTCGTACTCAGCAATGTCGATTGTCAGCTTGTCCTCGTCGGCCATGAGCTGCGTCAGGTCGATCGTGAACCCGAATGTATCATGCAGCTTGAACGCGGCCTCTCCGCTGATGCGTCCGTTGTGGTTCTCTCGCGCGTCGGCCGCGGCACCCTTGTATAGTTTCAACCCCCGGTCAAACGTCCGGCCAAACGACTTTTCCTCGTCAAGGATAATCTCAGTCACATGCTCGATATTCTTCCTACCGTGCGCGCTCGTTAGCTCCGGAAAAAACTCACCCATGTATGAAACAAGCGGCTTCACAAGATCCGCGAGAAACGGCTCGGTCATATTCATGTGCTGCCGACCAAACCGCACCGCCCGGCGCAAAATCCGCCGCAGCACATACCCGCGTCCCTCATTGCTTGGCACCGCGCCGTCCGTCAACGCGAACGTCAGACACCGAATATGGTCCGCGATCACACGGTACGACACATCCACCATCGCCTGCTCACGCGAAACCTTGCCCACATCCGCATCGGCCGGCATGGTCCGCGCATAAGCTGGCGCACCAGTGCGTCGCTGGATCGCATCAAACACCGGCGTGAACACATCCGTATCGTAATTCGTCGTCGAAGAAAGCGCCCCGCGATCCATCCCCTGCAACACCGCGCAGATTCGCTCAAACCCCATCCCCGTGTCAACATGCTTCGCAGGTAGCGGCGACAGCTTCCCGCCAGCGGCCCGGTTGTATTGAATAAACACCAGATTCCAAATTTCAATCACCCGCGCGTCGTCGCCGTTCACCAACGGCCCGCCGGACTTATCCGGCGTCAGGTCAATGTGCAGTTCACTGCACGGTCCGCACGGACCGGTATCACCCATCTCCCAGAAGTTGTCTTTCTTGTTACCGGGGTGGATGTGGTCCGGGTTGATTGTGGTCACGGTCCGCCACAGCTCGGCCGCCTCGTTGTCAGGCTCAAGCCCCTCTTTCGCGTCACCCTCGAAATACGTCGCGTGCAGCCGATCCTTATCAATCCCCCAAACCTCGGTAAGCAACTCCCACGCCCAGGCAATCGCCTCCTTCTTGAAGTAATCGCCGAAGGACCAGTTCCCGAGCATCTCGAAATAGGTGTGGTGGTAGGTGTCCTGCCCGACGTCATCGAGGTCGTTGTGCTTGCCACCCGCCCGGATGCATTTTTGGGTGTTTGCGGCCCGCGTATAATCACGAGACCCGGTACCGAGGAACACGTCCTTGAACTGGTTCATCCCCGCGTTGGCGAACATGAGCGTCGGGTCATCCATAGGAACCACGGGTGAGGATGCCACGATCTCGTGCGCTTTACCAGCGAAGAAATCTAGGAACTGCTGCCGAATCTGTTTCGAGGTCATGGGTACTGTTCGTCCGGTTTACTGAGTCACTAGGGTCGCGGCGATCGTCTCCACCGCGCAGCATCCTGGTCGATGGGGAGGCCCCAAACGCAACCAGCACGCAGATAAGACGGCCAATAGTACCCTAGCTTACAAACTGGTCCAGCCTACGAACAAACCGGGGCCAGCCAGGGTGCGACTCATCTTGACAGCCACGATTCCCGGCAATAGCGTCATGTTCGGGACGGCCGGGTGGAGCCGTGAGGCCTATCACGCCGATTCCTTGATTGGTGACTTTTTCAGATATTCTGAGGTAGTAAAACGATGCGAGCAAGAAAAATCGGATCAGCGGCACTGATGTCGCTGGTGACAATTTCAATCGTCGGCTGTGCGGCCCCGGCCAAGCGGACGTCGAACGACGGATCTAACGACAGAAAGACAACCAAACGGACCACCACACCGCGCGTGGTCTTCACAGCGGATAACAACCCGACGACCAACGCCGGCCGGGGCGCTCCCTCTGTGGACGACCATTTCCGTCAGGCTGCGTGGATCTTCATGGACGGCAAGGGTGGCGAGTTTATCGACAACGAAGGAAAGCCGCAGATCGAATGGGTGATTACCGATGCTGTCAGCCGCACACCCAGCTTCCGCGTGGAGACCTTCGAACCGCTTGTCGGTGCTCCAAAGGATTTCAACTGCCTGCTGCGATCCTTGGACGATAACGACGGGCCGGACATCTACTACGGTATCCAAGCCGCACCGGGCACATTCGAGGTGGGTAAGGAATACTCGCTGCTCAACCCCGGCGAAGGCTTCGTCATCCGCAACGGCTTCACCCGGGACGAAGTCTCCCGGATCGACCCACTCCCACCGGGCCGGTACATGATCACCGGCGGCATTGGCGCGCCTACCTCCGACAAACGCGTGCTCGCGGTTTCCCACTTCACCGTGGTAGAAAACTAACGACACTGTTTGTCTGCTACTAGTCGTCTGCGACTAGCTTGGACCCAAGAGCACAGCGAAGGCATTATGCCTTCGCTGTGACTGTTTGCGGACTGACAAAAGGAGAAACAAATGCCGAACCAACCGCGAACCTGCCCTGAGTGCGATCGAAAGCTGACCGTAATACACGTCATCGACAAGAAAGGTTTGGGGACCACGCAACACGGCATCCTGGAATACGCCGTCGGCGACACCGAGCGGATCCGTTGGACGGGCCAGTTCCCGGTCGAGGGCGAGCTACACGGCTACCTGTGTGACGGCTGTGGCCGCGTGCTCTTCTACGCAGGCATCAACGACTGACCCGACATGGACCTTGGAAGTTGGGCCGCCTTCGTCCGCTATTCCTCGTCCTCATCTTCTTCGCCCTCCACGGCGGCCTCGGCTTCCAGCGCCGGACCGAATGCGATCAGGTAGCCGTCCAGCATGCGCAAGACCTTGTTCCGGATGACGTCCTGCTCAAGCTCGAACAGATCCTCCAAAGCCAACGGCGTGGCAAAGTAAAAATACTTTCCAGAATCACGGTAGTGCTCAACCGGGGGCTCCTCCCACGGGAGGCCCGCTTCCTCAAACCCGACTTCGACAAACTCCTCCATCGTGTCGCCGGAATCCTGGATGGCCTGCTCCACCTCTTCGCTGCGCCAGCGGTCGTCCGTGAGGAACCCCACACGAATCTGCGGGATGGACGGACGCAGCGCAATCTCAAACCAGCAGGAAGGCCCCGCCTCAAACTGCATGGCCAGCGTGGACTCATCCTCGCGGTCACACTTGATAGCTTCGCCGTAGCGGTCGTCATTGCCGACGGCGTCTGCGATATAGGTTCTAAACGCTGCGATCTGTTCGCGTTCGTCGTCGGTAAGCGGCATGGCTATATGACTCCAATGATGTCTTCGTCTACCCGGCCACGCTCGCCGTTACGCCGGCGAGGGTCAACCCGGTCTAGTATTTTTCGGCGGCACCAGGTGATGGGCCAGGTCAAAAACCGGTGGACGCGAATATGCCACGGACGGCGGTAGGACGCGGCCAACTGTTCCGGAGAAAGTTGATCGCACCGCGTACGCCGCTGCAGCTTGAGCAGGTGGTAATGATCACCGCTCTGAAACCACCGCCGCAGCCCCGCCAGCGGCCAAAGAGAACCGCCCCACCGCTTCGGCACATACCACGATATCTGAAAATCAAACAGGTGCGGTCGCCCGTCCTCACCCACCAACACGTTTTCGCACTTTTCAAGATCCACATACGCCATGTCGCGATCATGAATCTCGCATATCATGCTGCGAAGCTGACCGTGGAACGCATCACCCACCGACTCGCCCTTACACATAGGGCTACCTTCCACATACTCCCGGACGATGCCCGTGGCACCCCACCGGCGGAGCAATCTCGGCACGCCCTGCACCTCAACTAGCCGCGTGAAGGCCGCGACCTCCTTCGCGACGAGAATCCGCCCCACCCATCGCAGCGGCACAGGACCAAACCACGCATCCCGATTGATCTTCAGCAAGACTCTTGCACCATCACCCTCGCAAGCGGCCTCATACATGGCCGTCACCGCGAAAAAGTCATTCTTGAACACTTTCTTAAGCGTGTAAGAACGGTCACCGACATTCACCGTTTCCGGCAACGGTCGCTTTCCCAATGCGGTCAGACAAGCTGGTACGGTCTTGGGCAACGATCATCCTCACGCGCCACACGGCAGGAACCCGGGACGCCGAAACGCCAATGCCCCGGATTGTAGACACACCCCCTCCCCTGTCCAATCCGGCGGCACCGGCATTCTTGGCCACCCTGCGTGACATCGCAGCGGTTGTGGAACAGAATCCGGCAATCAGCGGTCGAAACTAGGGATGGTGCCTGTAGGTTGTCAGCACCGATCGCTACCGAGCGACGTAGGAACCGTACATGGCCAGGCACACGCAAACCATCATCTTCATCGCACTCGTCGCCCTGGTGGCGCTGCGACCACTGGTCTCGGAAACCTACGACTACCGCACAGATAGCATCTCGCTCGCCCTCACCGACATCGCCAATCCCACGCCGGTCCTGACGCTTGGGTTTGTTCTCGTGATCCTTCTGTGTGGGGTGGCGTGGCTCATCACACGGGCAATCGGCACACCAACGCCCTACCGACGCACGGGGCTGGAATGGGGCTCGGTCGTGCTCGCGGTCGCTGCGGTGGTGTCATGCGTGGCTGCCGGACAGCAGCGGGTGGCCATCACGGCGTCTCTGGATTGGCTCTGTCTCCCCATCCTCGCGATCACGCTCACGCAGCTCATGCAAACCCATCTACACCGGCGTGTGCTGCTGGCGGCCGTACTCGCCTCAGCCTGCGTACAAACCTTTCACGGGTTCGAGCAGTACTTCGTCGGGTTTGACGAGACCTGGTCCGCCTACCAAGCGGGCAAGGCGGACTTCTGGGCGAGCCAAGGCGTGGCCATCGACTCGACCAAGGTTGAGCTGTTCGAGCGGCGTATCCTGGCCCGCGAGGCCTCCGGCACATTCTCCCATAGTAACGTGGCCGGCTCCTATCTTGTGCTCTGCGGTATCACCGCACTCGGGCTCGCGATCAGCACATGGCGCAACCGCAACGAAGATGCTTCTTCGTTGAAGCTCCTGTGCAAGATCGGCAGCGGGATCGGTGCGGCCGCGATCTTGGCAACCGTCTGGCTGACCGGAAGCCTCGGCGCGATCCTCACCGGAGGCGTGGCCATCGCCGGGCTGCTGCTCGCGTGGCGGTTCCGTCCCAAGATCGACCGCCACCGCCGCAAACTGTTTGCCTTGGGGTGGTCGGCCTTTCTGCTCGGATGTGTCGCGACCATCGGACATGGTATCTACCACGGATCGCTACCCGGGTCATCGCTCAACTTTCGATGGCAGTATTGGGTCAACGCCACCGGAATGATCGCCGACCACCCGCTAGCGGGCGTCGGACGCGAGAACTTCGGCAACCATTACCTGGCCTATAAGTCGATCGAGAGCCCGGAGGAAATCTCGAACCCGCACAACCTCTTCGTACAGGCGGCCAGCGAGTGGGGGTTCCTGGGGCTCGCAGGCGTGGTGATGGTGGCGTTCGGGCTTTCGCGCGCGCTAACGAGAACGACACGATATTCGCCGCGTAATGACGACCCGGATTCGATCATCCCGAACACCGATTGCGGATATGGACCGGCGACCGCGGCTGGGTCGTTGTTGATCGCGGGCATGGTCGTCGTGATCGGACGGCTGGCGTTGTGCGGCTCATCACAAGACGCGTACCTCTACTACACCGGCGTGGTAACGGTACTCGCATGGGGCACCGGCGCGGCGGTGTTCTATTGCGGAGCGTTTTCACGCAAGACATCCTCTGGGACCAACGATCTCACGGGTACGGCCGCTGCGTTCGGCGTGCTCGCGTTTGCCATTCATGAACTCGCAAACTTCGCCATCTTCGTGCCGGGCACTGCAACGACGCTCTTCGCGTTGATCGCCATGCGATGCGCGGAAGCTCCCTGTGTCAATGCGCAGCAGATCACCCCAAACCGAACCCGCGCGCAGCGGCTGGCCGCACCATTCGTCGGTGTGATCGTCGTCGTGTGCGTGTATGTCGTAGCAATCCGGCCACCGCTTCGATCCGACCGGCTCTTGCAACAAGCCGACGCGCAGACTTTTCAACTTCCTGGCGCGTCACTTCGAGATCAGTCCGGTTATCAGTTGTACGAATCGGCCGCGCTCGCCGACCCGCTCGATCCGTACCCCTTCCGCAAGCTCGTCGGCTGGCTACGCCGCGCTTCCACCAACCCAAAATGGCAGACCGAAGCCTTAACGCTGGCCGAAGCGGCGCTGGCCTCTGAAATCGAGCGCGATCCGTTCAACGCATCTCTGCGCCGGCAGCAGATGCGCTTCTACCTGGAACGGGCCGCACAAAATCATGATGACCGCGATCTGCAGAAAGCGGTCGAGTCCGCCGTTTCGGCGTTGGCGCTATACCCCCTGCATCCGCAAAGCATCACCAATGTGGCCGACTGCCGAAGCGCCGCCGGGCAAGCCACAAACAATGTGAGACTGCTAACGCAAGCCCTGGACGGATACCGTAAAGCGCTCGCGTTGGATAACCGTCGGCTGGAATGGGAGCGACTGCATCGCCTCACGGAAGCCCAAACCGCAACGCTTCGTGAGAAAATCCGGAAGCTGGAACAAACCCTCGCCAAGCGCGAACGCTAGTTGACGACACTACCGCCGAAATGGTACGGCTTTCGCTCACGAAACATCGCAAGGCGACGCTGCAATTCCGCTACCAGACGAGGATTCTTCCCTGTCAGGGCTATCGTAACCGCCTCTGTCGCAACCGCTACCGCACGATCAAAATCACCGGCTTCCGCGAGTGCCGTTGATAACGTAAGCATGGTCGCCGGATGTCGCCCGCCGCGCGCTCGATGGACGTGCGTCGCCCAACGGACAGCTTCTGCGCCATCGCGGATCGACTCGTCTGGATAGGTAGCCCGAAGCGACGCGAGCATCCCCACCGCATCAAGATCATGCGGTGCCCGCTTCGCGCGTGCCGTCAACACACGGACGGCATCCTCCGGACGACCCGAATCGATCTTGGCTTCTGCGAGTCGCGCGTAGTCGGCCGACCGATTCGGATCGAGCCGCAAGGCCAGCTCGAACAACCTGGCAGCGTGCTCGAAATCACCCACCCGCGCCAACACACGCCCGAAATGACTCGCCGCGATCGGATCACGAGCCTCCAAACGCAGGGCACGATCGTACAACAAGATCGCAGCACGCGCATCACCCGACTCTGCCAAGGCGTCGGCGTAGTTGACCAACGCGATCGAACTATCCGGGCTGACTGCGACACCGCGCTGCCACAACTTACCGGCCGTATCCCAATACCCGCACTGCCGAAACGCCAAGTGCGACAACGACGCCAACACCACCGCCGCCAGAAGCGTCACGACGGCTCGCTCGCGCTTCACGTTCCCGCCGCCCCGACGCGCCCATGCCAGCACGCACGCCCCACCGAGCAACGCAAACCCGAGGCACGACAGGTAGCTATACCGATCGGCCACAAGCTGAGGGCCGCTCTGAAACATGCCCACCACGGGAAGCAGTTGAACCGCATACGCTACCAGCACCGCAAGCACAATCGGATAACGACGACGCACCAACACAGCCGCACCAAACGCACTGAGCACCGTCACGGAAGATATCAGCAGCATCGTACCGACCAACACCTCACGCGCCGGAATAGGATACAACGGCCCCAAGCCGGCCGGCCAAAGTGATTTCCAGATGTAGAACGCCACGCCGTAAATGGATTGCGCCGTTCGCGACACGGCGTCATGATCGGCCAGCGCATACAGCGCACCGCCCGCCTCTTGCGCATGCAACGCGCGCAACCCTACGAATACGGCCAGAAGAAAAAACGGGAGCTTCTCGACAATCGCGCGAACCAACAACCGCACCCGCGAACTCGAACCAGAAGAAAACCGCCCCAGCGGGTAGGCATCCAGCACGAGAAACACAAGCGGCAGCATCACCCCGGCCGCCTTCGCCAACAGTGACAACGCAAAGAAAACCAACGCGCCAAAATAAAAACCGCGCCCGCCGGTTGGCACCGGCGTTGTCATGCCATCCGCCTCGAACCCATCGGAACGAGCAGACGCGAAATGAATGTAGCACAGCGCTGAGAGCAGGTAGAAGAAACCACTCAGCACGTCACGCCGCTCCGCGATCCACGCCACGGACTCCACGCGCAGCGGGTGAATCGAAAACAGCAGCGTCGCCGCGCCGGCGGCCAGGTAAATCACCTTCGACCGCCCCACGTCTCTCGTCCGGATGCGAAACAACCGCAGCGCAATGAAGAAAAACACGACCGTGTTGGCCAGGTGCAACAAGACATTCGTCAGGTGGTAGCCGAACGGGTCTTCACGGGTCCAGGAATAGTCAAACGCGTAGCTAAGCCACGTCAACGGCTGAAAATGACCGGCGTATGACGTGGACCACATCCACCGTAGGCTTTCGGCAGAGAGCGTTCGATAC
>JAJRSR010000312.1 GCA_024278695.1 Planctomycetota bacterium
GCGATCACCGATTACGCCCCGAACGACTACGAAGACCTGTCTTTCACGCGACGGCTCGTTGGCGAGACGACGTGGTATGAGGCATACAACACCGGCACACTCGCTGCCCCCGCTTACATCGCGCAAACGGTAACGGTGAAAGAGCGGGACCAGATTGATAACGGACGGATGCCGGTGTTCGATCGCGGTGTGCAGCTCACGCCAATCGCCGGAACGACGATACAACGGTCGGCACACCACCTATCCCCGGAGTGGACTACGGGTCCCACGCCGGGTAGCGCGGCCACCCTGCCTTGGGGGCAGTTTGTGTTTGATTATTTCACGGCGCTACCGCTCTCCAACCCGGGCCCCTACCGCGTTCCCGCAAACAACCTTGAAGGTGCCGCCCCGTGGGCGGCAGCCCGTCCGCGCGTGGACATGAACGGGCTTCGCGTTCACGGACGGATCGATCTCAACGCGGCACCGTGGACGGTCATGCGCGGGTTGCCGTATGTACCGATAGCCCGGCTACCGCTCATCTACCAGGACCGGATCCGAGGCACGCTGGGCCTGAACGCCGCGGACGACGCTGATGCGTTGGAGATCTTTGACAGACCAGCCCAGGGTATCGTGGCGTATCGCGAGGCGCGGGAGTTCAGCGGGTTTGATACGTCCGGGAGCGTGGGTGCTTCCGGTGACTATGGCAATGCCAACTTCGGGCGTGGCTGGAACGCAGACCAACCCGCTGCCCGGCGCGGGACGGGCTTGTTGACCGTGGGTGAGTTGGCCAACATACGCCATCCACAACCCTTCCCGGCGAGTGCGACAGGTTTTCGCTTTGACGAGGGCAACGTGGGGCCGCTCCCGGGCACGCAGGATTATGTGCGCGCGGTGGCCAGGCTCGTGGCGCTGTCAGACTGGGTGACGGTGAAATCGCATGTATTTACGGTCTATGGTGCGGTTCGGGGTGCGCCTGGGGCCGTGGAAGAGGATGACGCGACGCAGAACGGGAGCCTCTCGTTTGACCGGGAATTACGGCAGCGTCAACTCACGGCGATTGACGGGCGGGCGATTCGCTTCCAGGAAACGGTCGATCGACTGCCGATGCTTCTGGGCGAACCCGGACCCACGCGAATCGGGGGACGCACGTTATCGGCGTATACCGATTCCACCACGGACTAATGGGGTCTTGATTGGGACGTAACGACGTTAGAAAAGTGCCAGTGCGTCCGGTAATGCCAATAACCGGTTGGTAAGCCGGGCTTAGTGCGGCTACAATGGTTGCTGATTGAAATGGGGGGGAGCCGTGACATGGGGCACCGTTAGGGGTAACGGGGCACTCGGACCGGGTTTGTACACCGGGCAGGTCGCGACGCTTTCCTCCCGTCAAACCGATGCGGAGAGAAGAGACGATGCGTAGCAATGGGTCGAGTTACCGTTTTGTATTCACTGTGCTGGGTGCTTTCTCGGCGTTGGCCACGATGGGTCACGCGGAAGAGGCGAAAGGCATTCGATTGGCTGGCGTGCGCGCTGAGTTCGTCGAACAGCCCAGCGTGCTCAGCGCGGAAGGTGCGCTGACCGGCACGGGTGACGAGGGCGCGGCCGGTGGCACCGTGGCGGGCATCGCCTCCGAGTGTGAGAGCGTCGGTGCGTGGGAACTGCTACCGCCGCTGAGCGGAAGCAGCCGCTTTCGTGGTAACGCGTACACGATTACTTCGGACGTGAGTCTTGTCGAATTCGGCGTCGAGTTGCAAATCGCCGACGGCACGCTCGCGGACGTGGAGTTCGCCATTTATGTCAAAGAGGTTGGCGGACCGTGGGTGCAGACGTTCACCGCCACGCAAACATTCATGGGCACGGGCTCACGATCAATGCTCCGCTCCGGCGTGATTGATCCACCCCTAGGGCTTCTGACCGGCGTTCAGTACGCCATCGGGGCCGGCTGGGGTGCGCAGACCATCAGCTACAACCAAGACCTCGCATCGTACCCGCAGGCGTTCGCGATCGGTACGATCGACGGACGCGTCGGACGTAACAGCGTCACGGCCCCGCTGCCTGTCGAGTTTCTGCAACTTGGAATCAACAACAACGCCTACTCGATGGAACTTTGTGTCACCGGTGCCTGCTGCCTGCCGGACGGCACCTGCGAGAACACGACGCTGGCCAATTGCCTTGGACAAAGCGGAGAGTTTGCTGCGGCCGGCGTTGCCTGCGCCGCCGTTGAACCGTGCCCGTTGACTCGCGGGGCCTGCTGCTTGAGCAGTGGTGCCTGCGTGTTCGTCAATGAGTTTGCCTGCGGTGACTTGGGTGGCTCGTGGAATGAGACAGTAGCCTGTGATGATCCGACCGAACCCTGCGCCCCGCGCGGCGGCTGCTGTCTTAGCGACGGAAGCTGCCTGGATAATGTCACCAGGACCGTATGCGCCGCGAACTCGGGAACCTATCGCGGTGATGACGTCACGTGCAGCGCCTTCCCACCTTGCACGGCCGGTGGCTGCTGCTTTGTCGAGAGCTGCGTCTTAGTCGTTACCGAAGGCGACTGCCTTCTCTCCGGGGGCATCTTCGAGGGACGCGGGACAAGCTGCGACGGTAACCCCTGTGCGACGACCGGCGCATGCTGCCAGGGCGAGACCTGTAGCGAAATGTCGCAAGTCAATTGCACCGCACTCGGCGGCATCTATCACGGCGACGACACCAATTGCGCGACCTTGCCCGTACCCTGCGGCAAGGGTGCGTGCTGCGTACCCGGCTCGGGTTGCACGGACGCCGGCGGCGCTGGCGTCACCCAATCCTTCTGTACCAATATCCTCTCAGGCACCTACAGCAACGGCAATTCGTGCACCACCATCGAACCGCGGTGCCCAGGCACTTGCTGTGCCTTCGGAACGGACTTCTGCGTCGATGACGTACTTCCGACAGAATGTGTTACCAAGGCGACCGGATTCTTCATCGGCTATGCCACGGTGTGCGACCCCACCGGCGTTGTGAACGTTTGTGAGATGGTTAGTGCCACTGGCTCTTGCTGCGTAGGGGATGGTCGCTGCGTCGATGTCGATAGCGAAACCACCTGCACCGATGCCTTGAGCGGAACCTACAGCGCCGCGTCTTGCGGCACCGGATCCTGCATATCCATCCCCACCGGTGCGTGCTGTGACCGACTCGCGCTGACCTGCGGCGAAGGCATTGAGCAGGCCAATTGCACCGGCGAATGGACCGAAGGCAAGACTTGCGGCGAGTTGTCGCCGATTTGCGAAGAACGTGGCGCTTGTTGCGATCGGGCAACCTTGACCTGCGTGAACAGTACGGTTCAGGGACCATGCGAGGCTGGCGGCGGTGAATGGTCGCAAGGCTTGTTGTGCGATGAAGTCACCCCGCCGTGCGCTCCAACCGGTGCGTGCTGCCAGAACAACGGGGCCGACTGCTCTGTCACCAGTGAGTTCCTCTGCTCGGATGCCGGCGGCGCGTACCGCGGTGACGCGACGACCTGCCAGGACGCTTTGATCTGCAACTTGGGGGCGTGTTGCCAACGCGACGGCACCTGCCAAGACGATGTGCTGGACGTGGACTGCATGCCGAATGAAGGTGCGCCCGCGCCGGAGTTCTTTGCGGGATTGGCATGTGCCAATGTTTGCGTGGCACGCGGCGCCTGCTGCGTGGACGCGGACTGCAGAATCACGACGCTTCTTGAATGCGACAACGCCGGCGGCACCTACAGCGGCGTTGGCTCCGATTGCGTGACTGACTTCTGCGTCGTCGGTGCTTGCTGCATACGGGGGGTCGGTGACAACTGCGTGCAACTCACCGGGCAAGACTGCGAAAACGAACTCGGCGTCTACCTTGGTCCCGGCGGAGACTGTTCCGCGCCGGGTGCCTGCGATCGCGGCTCGTGCTGTGGCGCTGGCGGCAACGCCAACAACGCCTGCACCGACGACACGATCCAGGGAGCCTGCGATACCTCGGAAGATTTCCGCCTGGGCGGTTCTTGCAATACCTGTATCGCAAGGGGCGCTTGCTGCCTGCCGCAAGGTTCCTGCGCGGTGATGGAACGGTTGACTTGCCTTAATCTGGGCGGCGTCTACAACGGTGATGCCACAGTATGCGATTCTTTCGACCTCTGCCGAGACGGTGCCTGCTGCTTCCAAGACGCGACCTGCACGATCGACACACGCCAGGAATGCGAGCCGGCCGGCGGTACCTACGTTGGCGCCGGCACAACATGTGTGGCGGATATTTGTATCGGCACCGGCGGCTGCTGCATCAACGGTACTTGCATGCCGGATCAGACGGCCACCGAATGCAACATGGCCAACGGCGTGTTCCTTGGCGTCGGATCAGATTGCAGCGACGCGACCGCTTGTACCACTGAGGGGGCTTGCTGCGACGAAAACACCGGAACCTGCATCAACGGCGTCTTACAGGTGGAGTGCGGGGCCGGGACTTGGACTGGCGGTGCGCTGTGTACCCAAGTCGCGTGCGATGAGCCGGGCGCCTGTTGCGATCCGAACAACAGAACCTGCACCGACGGTGTGGTCGGGGCCGACTGCACGGGCATTGATACGAGCTGGACGCGGCTCACGGCCTGCAACCAGTTGGACCCGGCGTGCCAGTTTGCGCCAACGGGTTCATGCTGCAACAACACGACGTTTGTGTGCAACGACGGCATCGTGGCGTTCTATTGCAACGGTGTGGACGAAACCTGGACCGAGGGCGTTCGTTGTCGCGATCTGGGATCGGCGTGTACCGCGCCGGAAACCGGAGCCTGCTGCGAAACCGGCACCTGCACCACACAAACACCGGAGAACTGCGCCTTGCTCAGCGGCACCTATCTGGGTGCCGACTCGATTTGTGACGGCACCTGCGACATCGGAGCCTGTTGTCAGGTGAATGGCACCTGCACCGACGACGTACTGCGGCTCGAATGCACGCAGACCGATGCGACCTGCTCGGTGGATACGACCTGTGCCACGGCTGGTTGTGTGGCCACCGGTGCTTGTTGTGTACCGGTTTGCTCCGATCTTTCATCAACAGAATGCGCCGCGCAAGGCGGCAATTATGACGTAAGCAATCCGATCGGTACCTGCTGCTTCGCGTCCACCTGCTCGGACGGAACACTCGCCGATTGCGACGCAGTCTCTGGAACCTACGGCGGTGACGGCAGTGCCTGCGAATCCGCAACCTGTCTGACCGGAGCGTGCTGCTCCGGGGATTCCGGCTGTGTGACCACGCTCACGAAGCTGGAGTGCGAAGTAGGCTATGGCACCTTCCTCGACGCGGGTGCGACGTGCGACGGCGTCACTTGTCCGACAGGAGCCTGCTGCACGGGGAACTCCGGCTGTACGGAATCCCTATCGGCCGCCGCATGCGAGGCGAACGGCGACACGTTCGAAGGTGTTGGCTCGACGTGTGATACAGGAGTCTGCAACTCCGGCTGCTGCTGTGGTGTAGACGGCGTCTTCAGGAACGGCGCTCTGGCCTCGGAATGCAACGAACCGGGTGATCGTTTCGAGGCCGGACTTTGCTCCAACCTCGACCCGCTGTGCCAGATTCGCGGGGCATGCTGCCTCCCGGACGAGGTCGATTCGTGCCGCCTGTTAACCGAAACGGACTGCATCGCCTTCGGTGCCGGGGCAAGCTACGCGGGAGATGGCACGACGTGCGACGCAGGCAACCTCTGCGAGGTCGGTGCGTGCTGCACCGGCGAAACGTGTTCTGCCGTAAAGCGGCTTGATTGTGCGGCTGGAACCTACCTGGGTGTCGGTACGGTGTGCGGCACGGACACCTGCTCGATTGGCGGGTGCTGTCGCGACAACGCTGTTTGCAACGACCTACCGCAGTTCGAATGCGACCCCGTGGGTATCTTCCTCGGCGCGGGTGTGCCCTGCGATGCGGATAGGCAATGCGGTTCCGGTGCCTGCTGCACTGGTGAAACTTGTACCGAAGCCAGATTGTTCGACTGTACAACCGGAACGCACCTCGGTACGGGTACGACCTGCACGCCGGGCGATCTTTGTGCCGTGGGCGGATGCTGCCAAGACAACGATTTATGCGAGGATCTGCCGCAATACGAATGTAACGATTTGGGCGTCTTCCTCGGCGCTAGTGCGTTTTGTGCGGTGGGTGCGTGCGACCTTTGCAATCCGGGCATCGTCTCGAGCGATCCGGCGTCTTGTTTGATTGACGCCCGCTACCCGCACGATCCGACAGATCCCGCGGCGCTATTGGGTTGGGATTCGATCACGTTGACGCTGTCGTGCGAGCCGAACGACATTACGGCCGCGGACTTTGTCGTCGAGTTGACCCCGAATGACGCGACTGCTCCGGGTATCGCCGGCGTGGTGCTCGATGTGACTACCGTCACAATCACATTCGACTCCGTGATACCGGCCGGCCATTGGACCTGCGTGACGCACACGGCCAGCGGAACGATGGCGTGCCTCGGATCGCTACCGGCCGACGTCAACAGCGACGGTACAGCGTCACCAAGTGACATCCTCGATCTGATTGACGGACTCAACGGCATTTCAGGACCGCTCGGTCTGAACCAGTGCGACGTGGACCGAAGCAACGCCTGCGGCCCGGCAGATATTTTGGCCGTGATCGACCTGCTTAACGGTTCCAGTATGTTCCAGGTTTGGAATGGCGAGGCGCTTTCGGCTTGCCCGGCGGCCCCTTAGTGCGGGGTGAATGGTAGCCTGATACCGGCTTTCGACATCTACGGTGGGTGGTCGCGGGTAACGATCACCCACCAAAACCAACGTAGATCAGCGCGTAGTCGATGAGGTCGATATCGCCATCGCAATCCGCGTCGAACCGATCGAGGCAGAAGGCCGTGGGCGTGACAAACTCAGCCAGCGCGCCGGAGCCACTAAAACAGGACTGAAGATCAAACAAGTCGCGTAGGTCCAAGTCTCCGTCTCGGTCGGCATCGCCAAACAGGCACCCATTGCAGCAGGCTGCCTCCTGGCAGGTCGGTATGAATCCGCTGGCGATACAGTCATCGCGGGGATAATCTTGCAAGCAAAAACCTAATCCCACGCAACATTCACCAAACGCCGGACAGACACAGGGTATTGGTGGTGCCACAGCGGGGCACGCCTCGTCGCAGTCGCGTAGTCCGTCGCCGTCGGCATCTTCATCGTTGTCGCAGGCATCGGTCAGACCGTCCGCGTCGCAGTCCGGCTCGCACTCATCCGGGACGCGGTTCGCATCGCAGTCATCGCTCGTACCAAGGATGATATCGCAGAGGTCTTCCACGCCGGAACCGTTGCAATCACCTTCGCACTCATCGGGGATACGGTTTCCGGAGCAATCGGTGCTCGCCCCGGAAGCGATGTCGCAACCATCTGCGATGCCGTTGCCGTTGCAGTCGGCCTCACACTCGTCCGGCATACCGTTGGGCTGGCAATCTGCGCTGGTGCCGGCGGTGATGTCGGCCGCGTCGGCCACACCGTTGCCGTTGCAATCTGTCGGCCCGATACGCAAGAAGTAGACGTCCTGTTCGCCGTTAAACGTCGCAGCGTAGGCCACGCTCGCGCCGAGCGCGTCGGACAGCATGTCGTAGTAATCGCCGAGCTTTTGCTGGTTCGGGTACCCGAGCGAATGGTCGAACGCGAGGCTGACCGGCTCGTTCGTCGTGAAGGTCTGCCCGCCGTCTACGGAACTCGCGTAATAGAGCTCGGAGAATTGACCTGAGGCGTCATTGCGTGTGTCGTTGAAGATAATGTCAAGACGCCCCGTCGGAGCGACCGAAAGCATCCCAAACCACTGCCACGCACCGCTGTCGATGGCATCGTCGTTGACGCGTACCGGCGCACTCCACGTCACACCGTTGTCGGTGCTACGAACCAGCATCACATCAAGCGGATCGGCACCGGGTGGATCAACCGACCCCAGAATGTAAAGATCACCGCGCGATGGCCCGTCGGAATGATCGACCCGAATCCACAACTGCCCGAGAAGCCCCGTCGGGTTTGGCGCACCGCCGAGCGCAGGCATGCCACCAAGTGTCACAAACCGAGAGAACTCGAACACCGGCACTTCGCCAGGCTGCTGCGCGTTGGATGACCGACCAAAGAAGATCGAACCATCACCCGCGCCCACGACATAGAGCGTCCCGTCCGGGCCGACCGTCATCGTCCCCCACCTTGGTGTAATCGTGGGATCAAGGGGCGATTCAAAGCCGGCACCGGCGTCGGTGGATCGGGCGAAGTTATTCGGGCCACAGCAACTCTGCGTCGTGGAGCTCCAGGCCGTGTAGATGTTACCGTGGCCCACCCCGCCGGTTCGGTCGATGGTCATCCAGGCCTTGTCGCCACCGAAGGCGTAGAAATCTTCCGCCCAACTCAAGCCGGCGTCGTAGGACGTGTAGAGGTAGCACGGCCAAGCACCCGGTCCGCGGTCCGGCTGCAAGCTGTAATAGTAGAACGTACCGTCGGCGGCCGCCCGCACGACCGGATCACTGGAGAACTCCCCGCTACGCAATACGCCGACGTTCGTCCATGAGGCACCGCCATCATGGCTATAACCCCAGCCGCCCTCTCGAAAATTGGACGCGACCGAATTGAACTGCCGCCACCCCATCACATACCGGCGCGGATCGGTCGGGTCCACGTCGATCGACGGCTCATTGGCCGCATCACCGAGGATGTTGGCACCGGTATGATCGACGTTGACCTGTACGCTCACATACGATCCCCGCGTCCACGTTGTCGCTGCGGCGATCGCCACGGATGGACCGTTAACACTAACCAAGCTTGGCGCAGTGACCATCGCTTGGTCGGACACCTCGCGGTGAACCGGCTTGGTGGCCTTCCCGAGTCCGGCTTTCACGCGCGCACGTACACCCCGGCCACTCCACGATACAACGATCAGGAGCAGCGCGCAGAGCGCCGTGATAATGGTGAGCCATTTTTGGATTCGTACGCCCCCCTGGCCCGGAACACACCAAGCATCAAGACAAGTGTACGCTTGACTGGCACGGCGTGCCAACCGCCGCGCGAAAAGCTATCGGACGTCCAAGAAACCCGGGTCTACGGCGATGCTGGGTTCTTACCCTTCCGGATGCTCCTCGTCGTACATGTCTTTCGGCATTTTTCCCGACCACCAAGCGGGATTCATCGGGTAAACGGACGGATTGAAAACCGTGGCATACACGTGCCAGACCAAAATCGCGAGCGACGCAAGCCAGGCCTCGTAGTAGTGAATCACTTGGGCGACATCGAGGACTGTCTTGCTGACGTTCCAACTCTCGGCAAGATGGTCCTCAAACCAGAGCACCACACCGGTGACGGCCATAACCACGGCACCCCACATCAGCGCCAAGTACTCTGATTTTTCCATATAGCTGAACCTACCAAAACGAGGCTGGGTTTTGCGACGCCCAAGGAAAAAGAGCACGTTGTTCTTAAGCTCCCGCAAATCACGCCAGGATACGATCATGTCTCGCAACCACTGGTGACCGCGACGGGTGAACAGGTAAATCAGGTGCCAAGTCGCCCAGATCATGAACAGGATGGCCGCAACGCGGTGAACCGTGCCGCGGATCACAAAACCCGCACCACCACCCCAACCGAACAAAAACTGTATCCATGCCGCGTCGGAAAATCGCAATGAAAAACCCGAGATCACAAGAACAATGAACGACAACATCAACAACCAATGCTGTGCGACCTCTCCGGGCGAAAGCCGCATCACGTGCGGACTCTTGGATCGTAGCATTGTCTGTCGCAACCAGTGCGCGCTATTGTGTAAGAGCATCAGGCCGATCGTCAGGGCGATGAGCCACTGATAGAGCAC
>JAJRSR010000313.1 GCA_024278695.1 Planctomycetota bacterium
CATATCTGCTTCGGCCATCGAGCCGTTAATGCTCTGGCACCGACTCATCCATCGCTCACCAAGCCTACCGGTCAAGAACTCCCACAGAATCAGCCAAATGCCAATATAAAGTAGAATGTCCCCTTTTTCACCCTTTTTCAACTCCAGTGCTCGGGGAGGCTTCATAACGTGCATGGAGCGAGCTTGAAGCACGGGGGGCAAGTAAGCGATTTGGGACAGTATTGGGGCCGCAGCCCGTTTAATGCTTGAAGGTCCTGACCGCAAGTCACCGCGAATCGGGCTCTTACAAGCTACCGTCGAAAACCAACGGAGAGGGGGGGATTCGAACCCCCGGTACAGTTTCCCGCACACTGGTTTTCGAAACCAGCCCCTTCAGCCGCTCGGGCACCTCTCCGGCTGCCGATCACGAGGACCGGCCAGTCCCGCAGGATGCCACAAAACCGCTCAAAAAGCAATTGCTCTGGGTGGTTCTTCTCAAGGAGGGGGGCAAGACAGAATTGGCGGATGGGTGGCATGGACAGACGCCGCAAAATCGGGCTTTCGATTATCCGACGGATGCAGCTTGCGGCGTTTGCCCGTGATGACCCATCAGGGGAAAACATGGACAAGCGTCGCCCTGGGAGCCTTTTCTGTATTCGTAATGCCACGGCCGCGACGCTTGTCCATGCCACCCCATGTGCAACCGCCTCATCTGTCTTGCACCTCTCAAGGAGCCGATTAGCATAGCTGGGGTGCTGCTGTTTTTGTGCGGTCAAACGGGTTGGTGGGACCTCAGTGTTGGACAACGGCCTTTGGCTTGTGGAGACGCGGGGCATCTTTTAGCATGGTTGAGGGGTGGTTTGCGATGTTGGTTGATCGGTGAGGCAGGGTTGCTCGAACGTTCGATGACGGAGCTTTGGTTCAAGGAGGATACGATGCGACGACGTGATACCATGAGCCAACGATACTCGGTGAATCTGCCGCGGTTGAGCATGCCTGGGACGGCCATGTGGCTTATGTTCGGGGTGTTGGCGTGGGTGGGGGTGGCTGCGCCGGTGTTGGCTGCCGGTGACGCTACCGGTGCGATTGCCCCGGTCGTGGACGACATCCTCACGAAGTTGGAACAACGAAGCGACGGCCTGAAGGATATTCGGTGCAAGATTCGACTCGTTGAAGACGATCAGATCAACCTGGCCAAGAACACGAAGATCGGCAGGTTGCGGCTGATGGTGACGGATGCCAATCCGCGGGCTTTTGTTCACTTCGAGCGCTGCGAGATCGACGGCATTTTACGCAAGCAGGAGTGGTATCTTTTCGATGGGCGATTTTGGTTTGAGGCCATCGAGCGGCTCGAACAGGTGACTAAGCGTGAGATCGCTCGCGAGGGTGAGACGTTTGACTTGTTCAACCTGGAGACGTCGCCGTTTCCGATGCCGTTTGGCCAGAAGAAGGCGACGATTTTTCGGAACTTCACCGTCGAGTGGGTCGCCCGAGCGAAGGGTGATCCGGAAAACACGGATCATCTTCGGTTGCTGCCAAAGCCCGGAAGCCGGCTCGATCGAAAGTACACGAGTCTCGATTACTATGTGCGGCGTGGTTTGAACCTTCCGGTTCGCATCGTGATCGGTCGAAACGAGGGTATGGAGATCGTTACCGTGGACTTCATGGACCTAGCCGAGAAACGGATCAACGTCGGACTCGGCGCTAAGGATTTCGCTAAGCCGAAAGCCTGGCAGAAGTACGACGTGGTCGAGGAACTGCTCGCGGACGCACCGTAGCGCTATTGGAGCGGGGCTGTAAGCGTGTGTGGTGTTGGGGTTTTGCAGAAAACGAAAACGGAATTACCAGCGATGCCACACATACCGATTCTTCGGCACGGCGAGCCGTACACGAGTATGGACACGTTCGATATCGTTCATCACGCCACGGGTGATGCGGTCGCCAACATCAGCCAGGCCAACGCCGGTATGGTCGCCCGCGACGTTCATCGCATGCCGGACGACGTGCTTGAACCCTTCACCGTGTCGCAACTATTGGGCATCTGCAAAAAAGCGGCAGAGATCTTCGCGACGGCCACGTTGCCGATGGGCACAGAGGAGATATCTTTCGACCGCTATATCGAGTGTCTTTCTGCGACGACCGGCATGCCGACGACCTACTGCCGGGTCAACGCGCAGAAAATCCAGCGCGTCATGGCCGAGATGGCGGTAGTCGTCTCCGGGCTGACGCGGGGATTTGATCTGTCGATTCTCGATCGCGGCTACGGCAAACGCGGCGATCAGACGTTGAGTTATTTTCGTGAAGGACGCATCTTCGGCGCGGTGTTGCCGAGCAACTCACCGGGTGCTCATGGGCTTTGGATTCCGGCGATCGCGTTGAAAGCACCGGTCGTGCTCAAGCCGGGTCGAGAGGAACCCTGGTCGCCGCTGCGGATTATCGAATCACTCTGTGCGGCCGGCATCCCGAGGGCGGCGTTTGGGTTTTACCCGACGGACCATGCGGGTGCTGGTGAGCTGCTTCGCTGCGTGGATCGGTCCATGTTGTTTGGTGCGGCTTCTACGACAGCACCGTGGCAGGGTGACCCGCGGGTGGAGATCCACGGACCGGGTTATAGCAAGGTGCTCTTGGGGGATGACACGGCCGACGATTGGGAGAAATACCTCGACATCATCGAGGGTTCGATCTCCGCGAACTGCGGCAGGTCCTGCATCAACGCGTCGGCCGTCTACACGCCGAGGCATGGCCGCGAAATCGCCCAAGCGCTGGCGAAGCGGCTCGGCATCTGGAAGGCGTTACCGGTTGGAGACCCGGCCGCGAACGTCGCAGCGTTTGCGAATCCGGCCTTCGCCAAGAGTATTTCAGAGACGATCGACCACGGGCTTCGCGCTGAGGGCGCGGTGGATCTGACAGAGCAGGTCCGCGGCGGTTCGCGTCTCGTGATAGACGGGCGATGCAGTTACCTCCTGCCGACGATTCTCTGGTGCGACGACCGCGACCATCCGCTGCACAACCGTGAGTTTCTGTTCCCGTTTGCGACGGTGGTGGAGTGCCCGACTGCTGAGATGCCCGACGCCATCGGTTCGTCGCTTGTGGTTTCCGCGATCACGCGTGATGAAGCGTTCATCGCGGCGCTGATGAAGTGTCCTGACGTAGACCGGCTCAACATCGGTGCGATTCCGACGTACCAACTAAGCTGGGACCAGCCGCACGAGGGCAATCTTTTCGAGCACCTGTACCGTCAACGCGCCTTCCAGAAAGAGCCGGCCGCATGACGTTTGCCGAGGCTCCGCTCCCTTCTATTCTCGAAAAATCGCGAACGCGCGTGGTGTTTGGTTGCGGTGCGCTTGAGCGTCTCGGCGGTCTTGTGGCGGATGAGGGCGGCACGCGCGTTCTCGTGGTGACGGATCCCGGAATCGTGGCTGCCGGTCATGTGGCGCGGGCGATGGACGCCCTTCGTGCGGCTGGGGTATCGGGCGTAGTGTTTGATGGCACCGCAGAAAACCCCACGACGGCGCACGTCTCTCGCGGTGTGGCGGCGGCGCGAGCGTGTGACGCGGATTTCATCGTTGGGCTTGGCGGCGGTAGCTCGATGGACTGTGCCAAGGGTGTCAACTTCTTGCTGACCGGCGGCGGTGAGATGAAGGACTATTGGGGCGTGGGCAAGGCGACGAAGCCGATGCTCCCGATGATCGCGGTCCCGACGACGGCCGGCACGGGGAGCGAAGCGCAGTCGTTTGCGTTGATTACTGATCCCGTGACACACCAGAAAATGGCCTGCGGAGATCCGAAGGCAGCGGCCCGCTGGGCGATTCTTGATCCGGAATTGACGCGCACGCAACCCGGTGCCGTCGCGGCGGCGACCGGGATCGATGCAGTCGCGCACGCGGTAGAGACGGCCGGCACGACGAAGCGCGGAGAAGCTTCGTTGGCGTTCACGCGTGAGGCGTGGCGGCTGCTCGATCGGTCGTTTGAGCGTGCGATGGCCCACCCCGAAGACCTCGATGCGCGCACGGACATGCTGCTCGGAGCGCACCTAGCCGGCGCGGCGATCGAATGTTCCATGCTGGGCGCGGCCCATGCGTGTTCGAATCCGTTGACCGCGCAGTTTGGTATCACGCACGGGCTTGCGGTTGGCGCGCTGCTGCCGCATGTCGTTCGGTTCAACGCTGAAGGTGCTAACCCCTATGCTGCGATCTCGGCCGATGCGGGTGTGTTGGCAGACCGGGTCGAGGTGATGTTGCGAGCGGCCGGGTTGTCACTGACGCTGCGGGAGCTTGGCGTGGCAGCATCGGCCATCCCAAACCTATCGGACCAGGCCGCGACTCAGTGGACGGCCAAGTTCAACCCGCGACCCGTGCAAGCGGCGGACTTGGCGCAGATCTACCATGCGGCTTTCGGATAGGAATGGGCTCGCTCGGGCGCGTGGTTCTCGAACCCTGTCCGATTCGAGTCCCCCACAGCTAAAGCTATGGGGCATCCCACTCAAGCCCGCCTCATCTGGCTTACGCCTGGTTGGATCACCCTGACATGTTGTTACGAGAAGCCTGATCGGTTTTGCGTTATACTGGTGGGATGCGAACGGGCGCGGATTTGTGGTTGGCCGGGGCTTGACCGGCGGGTGATGACACCTATGGAATTAGACATTCTCGACGGTGACGGGCGTAGCCCGGAAGATGCTACCGAAGCCGGTAGCTATTTCGTCTCCAATTATCCCCCCTATTCGGCCTGGTCCGGCGATCAAGTGGAGGCGGCCCATCGGGCGTTGAGCACGCCGCCGTCCGAGACGGATCACCGCCCGCTCGGCCTCTACCTGCACATTCCGTTTTGTCGAAAGCGCTGCAAGTTCTGTTATTTTCGCGTCTATACGGATAAGAACTCGAGTGATGTGGATGTCTACCTGCGGGCGTTGGCGAAGGAGACGGAGCTGTACGCGGCGCAGGCCGGGTTGCAGGGGCGGGACTTCGAGTTTGTTTATTTCGGCGGCGGTACGCCCTCGTTCTTGAGCAGCGAGCAACTCAAACGCATGGTGGATCGTATCAACGATCACTGGAACTGGGAGGCCGCCCGTGAGGTCACGTTTGAGTGTGAGCCGGGCACGCTCAAGAAGCAAAAACTGGAAACGATTCGCAGCCTTGGTGTCACGCGGCTGTCACTGGGCATTGAGCATTTTAACGATGATGTGTTGGAACGCGGCGGGCGGGCGCACAAGTCAGCGGAGAGCCTTCTTGCGTATGCGTGGGCGAAGGAGGTTGGTTTTCCGCAGATTAACGTGGACTTAATCGCGGGGATGATCGGCGACACGGAGGTATCGTGGAAGGATACGGTCGAGAAGACGCTCGCCCTCGATCCGGACAACGTGACGATCTATCAGATGGAGGCGCCGCACAACTCGCGCATGGCCAAGGAAGCGCGGGAGGCGGGCACGGTTATTCCGGTTGCGAGCTGGTCACAGAAGCGGGCGTGGGTGGACTACGCGTTTACGTTGTTTGAGCAGTCGGGGTACGTGGTGTCCAGTGCCTACACGCTCGTGAAGCCGCAGTCGCACGAGGGGTTCGTCTATCGAGACGCGCTGTGGCGGGGGGCCGACATGATCGGTGCGGGGGTCGCGTCGTTCTCACACTTTGGCGGCGTGCATTTTCAGAATGATGGCGGCTGGGACGGGTACACGTCGGCCTTGTTGGCACGGGGTACGCTTCCCCTGTATCGGGCGCTGCCGACCAACGAACACCAGCGGCTGATCCGCGAGATGGTGCTACAGCTAAAGCTTGGGCGCATCGACGCGGGGTATTTTCGCGAGAAGTTTGACGTGGAGATTCTTGAAGCCTTTGCGCAGGCGTTTTGCTCGCTTGTGGACGATGGTTTTGCTACGATTGAGGGAGATGCCATCACGCTGAACCGCGCCGGTTTGCTTTGCGTGGACGAGCTGCTGTGGCGCTTCTTCGAGCCTCAATATCGAAACGCGGGGAGCGGCTAATGCGTCGGCGTCCCCTGTTACAAGCGTTTACGGATGCCGCGTCAGCGCTGCGGGCGCTCTGCGATTGCGTGGGTGAGTCTGACGAATCCCTGCTATCTGGTGTTGCGGTTGCGCCGTCGGAGGTGCCGGGCGCGTTTCAGGATCTGCTCGTGCATGAAACGCACATGACGCCTAAACTCGCGGGCTACCACGGCGGTCCGGTATCGCTGGAGGTGCTGACGTTTCGCGCTGCCGGCGATCTCTACAGCCGTGCGATTCTCCTACGTTCGTCTGGCGGTGCGGTCGTTGAGTTTGGCATCGTTCGCATGGATCTGGCCTGTACGACGAAGGATGTGTGCAAGGCTATTCTCGCCAGAGCGATGCCGCTCGGTGATATTCTGACGGAACATGGCGTGCTCACGCGCGTGGAGCCGAGCTGGTACATGCGGTTTGAGCCTGCGGGGATGCTCGCGGAACATTTCGGCGCTGCGTCTGGTGCCGCGCTGTACGGGCGCATTGGCACGATCTATTTTCACGATCAGCCGGCCTTGGAATTGTTGGAGATTGTGACGGATCAACGAGGCGGTTGACTGATACGGTACGCGAGAGAGTGGCATGGGCTTTGATGAACATTACGAATGTGTCGTCGTCGGCGGGGGACCGGCCGGCGCGACCACGGCCACCATCCTTGCCCAGCACGGGCGCAAGCCGCTGTTGTTGGAGCGGTCGGCGTTTCCCCGGCAGCACATCGGCGAGTCGCTGATGCCGCAGACGTATTGGACGTTCAAGCGGCTCGGCATGCTGGAGAAAATGCAAGCGTCGGACTTTCCGCGCAAGGAAAGCGTTCAGTTCGTGCCGCCCTCGGGTAAGGATTCGCAGCCCTATTACTTCACTGATCGAGACCCCGGTGAATGGTCGATCACGTGGCAGGTCTGCCGCGACACGTTCGACAAGATGATGTTGGACAACGCCCGCGAGCACGGCGTCACGGTTCGCGAAGGGGTACGCGTGTCAAAGGTGGTGATGGATGGATCACGCGCGGTCGGCGTGGAAGCTGTGATCGACGGGCAGATGAAACGCATCGGAGCTGATGTCGTCGTTGATGCCACGGGCATGGCCGGGCTGTTGGCGAAGTCGCTCAAACTTCGCGAACCGGAACCGGATTTGAAGAACGCCTCGATCTATGCCTACTACAAGGGTGCCAGGCGAGACGGGGGACGTAACAGTGGCGCAACAATCATTATTCACACGCCGGACCGCAAGGGGTGGTTTTGGTTTATCCCGTTGCCGGATGGCATGGCCAGTATCGGTATCGTGGCGCCGCCGGCGTATTTGTTTGCCGGGCGCGGTGATGATCCCACTGCCACGCTCACGGAAGAAATTGCCAAGACTCCGGGTATCGCGAGCCGGCTCGACGGGGCCGAGCGTTTGACCGAGGCATTTGTCACGAGTGATTTTTCCTACCGGTCGAGCCAGCTTGCCGGTGACGGTTGGGTGATGGTGGGTGATGCTTTCGGATTTCTCGATCCGGTGTATTCTTCGGGCGTGTTCCTGGCGCTGAAGAGTGGCGAGTTTGCGGCCGACGCCATTCACGGCGCGCTGTCGGCTGGTGATCCATCGGGTGAAAGACTGGGTGCGTGGGGCGCGGACTTCACGACTGGCATGCACCTGATGCGGCAGCTTGTGTACGCGTTTTACGATCCGAGTTTTAGCTTCGGCAAGTTTGCCAAAGCGCACCCGGAGCATCAGGACAGCATCGTCCGGCTCCTTATCGGCGACGTGTTCAACGACGAGGTTGGCCGGGTGTTCGAGACGCTGGGCGATTGGATGACCCTGCCCGGCGCGGTTCCACTGAAAGCGGAGTAGCCCCCGATGAAGATCGTTGTCTTTGGTTTGATCGTGTTGCTGGCGGTGGCGCATCAATCCTACTGGTGGTGGGATGGCTCTGATTTCTTGGTGCTTGGGTTTGTGCCCGTCGGTCTGGCCTACCACGCGGGGGTTTCCATCACTGCGGCTACGCTCTGGGCGATGGCGGTGAAGTTCTGCTGGCCAACGATCGCTCATGATGGGGAGGGTGCTGAGGCGGTGGGTGCTGGAGACGGCAACACGGGGGGGCGTTCATGAACGCCGGCATGACCTCGGTTGTTATTATTGTCTGTTATCTTGGTCTGCTTCTGACGTTGGGCCTGCTTAGCAGCCGTTCTTCTCGCGGCACGTCTGCCGACTATTTTCTGGCGTCACGCGGTATCGGTCCGTTCTTGTTGTTGATGTCACTATTTGGCACTACGATGACAGCGTTCGCGTTGGTCGGCAGCAGCGGCGAGGCGTTCAAGTCGGGCATCGGCGTGTACGGGAAGATGGCGTCCTCGTCGGGGATTATTCATTCGGCCTGCTTTTTTCTGGTCGGGATTAAGCTCTGGTCCTTCGGCAAGCGGCACGGCTACGTCACGCAGATTCAGTTCTTCCGCGACCGGTTCGAGTCCGACAAGATCGGGCTCGTGCTCTTTCCCGTTCTCGTGGGATTGGTGATTCCGTATTTGCTTATCGGCGTGATTAGTTCGGGTTCGGTGATTCAGGGCATGACGGCCGGCGCGTTTCCCGAAATGTTTCCGAACGACATCGCACGGTTCAACGGCTCCGTGCCCTATTGGCTTGGCGCTGCGGTGATCTGCCTCGTGGTCATGATCTACGTATTTTTCGGCGGCGTGCGCGGTACGGCGTGGGCGAACGCGTTTCAGACCATCGTGTTTATGATTCTTGGTTGCGTGACGTTCTGGGTCATCGCCGCAGAGCTCGGTGGACCAGCCGCCGCAACCAAACTCGTGCAACAGCACAACCCGGCGAAACTCAAAGTCGTCATTACGCCGCAAGACATGGATCACTACGAAGAGAAGCTAGCCGCCTATACGGCCGACCCGGTAGCCGAAGTGATCAAGCCGCGCAAGCCGCATGGTATTGGGCAGTTGGCGTTCTTGACGTACCTGTTTATCCCGCTGAGCGTGGGCATGTTTCCGCACTTGTTCCAACATTGGCTGACCGCACGGTCGGCCAAGTCCTTTCGCTTATCCGTGATCGCCCACCCGCTGATGATTATGATTGTGTGGGTGCCGTGTGTGTTGATCGGGGTTTGGGCTACTTCGGCGGTGGTCCATGGCAAGCCGGTGATACCGCCAAACCTCGCCAATTCAAACCTTGTACTCACGATCATGGTGAAGAAAATGACGAGCCCCGTCCTCGGTGGGTTTCTGACGGCGGGGATTTTGGCCGCCATTATGTCGTCGCTCGATTCGCAGTTTCTCTGCGTCGGTAGCATTTTCACGAACGATATCGCGGCCCACTATGTCGGGCGCGATAAGCTCACCGATAAGCAAAAGTTGTTTATTGGCCGTGGGTTCGTGATCTTCGTTGTGGCGGTGACGTACTTCATCGCCGTGCAGTGGAAAAGCAAGAGCGTGTTTCAGATGGCGATCTGGTGTTTCAGTGGATTCGCCAGTTTGTTCCCGCTCGTGTTTGCGTCGGTCTACTGGCGGCGCGCCTCGAAGGCTGGGGCGTACGCGTGTGTGCTCACCGCAGCGGCCAGTTGGATCTATCTGTTTCGGGACTCGGGCTACGGTGCCAATCGTGAGTATTTGTTTCTCGATATGATGCCGGTGGCCACCATGGTGATCTGGTCGTCGTGGGCCATGATCGTCGTGTCGCTGATGAGTCCGCCACCATCGCGAGAGACGCTGGACAAGTTTTTTACGCCGGCTGATTCCGCAGGAGCTTCACCAAATGCCTAGTGAGTTTACGATGATGCGCAGGGTGCAG
>JAJRSR010000314.1 GCA_024278695.1 Planctomycetota bacterium
CGACGCCCGCGCAGCTTGGCGACGCTGGCGACGCGATTCACGAGCGGCGGCGAGCTTGCGATCACGTTCCGCGTGGATCGTCTCGGCGTGTCCCTCAAGCTTGGCTTGCGGCGTGACATAGCCGATGGCACTGTGCAAGCGGGGCAGAAAAGGGGACATTCTACATTATTGGCTCCGACGGTGCCGGTCTCACCTTCCTTCTTAGTCTTTCCTCGTCCGTGTCGTGCAGAGCACGACCTACTGTCTCTGGCGCTAAGCGGTGTCGCTGCGGCGGCTTTCCATTTTGTCGATCACTGCGCACGCGGTGGAATCACTCCAGACGTTGATCGAGGTACGGTACATATCGAGCACGCGATCGACGGCCAGGATCAGTCCAACCGATTCTATCGGCAGCCCGACCGCGCCCAACACCACGACCATCATCACCGTGCCGGCGTGGGGAATGCCGGCCGCACCGATGCTGGCGAGCAGCGCGGTAATCGCTACGATCGCCTGTTGCCCGAGCCCCAGTTCCAGCCCGCTCACCTGTGCGATGAACAGCACGGCCACCGCTTCATACAGCGCCGTGCCGTCCATGTTGATCGTCGCGCCGAGCGGGAGCACGAACGCGCTGATGCGGTTGCTGATGCCCGCACGTTTTTCAACGCAGGTGATCGTAAGCGGCAGCGTGGCATTGCTGCTGGCCGTGCTGAACGCGGTCAGAACGGCCGGCATCATCGACTTAAAGTACGCCCACGGTGACCGCCTCGCGAGAACCACCAGCAACAGCGGCAGCGTGACAAACGCATGCACCGACAGGGCAATGGCCACGGTAAGCATGTACCAACCCAGCGCCTTGAACACACTAAGCCCTGCACCGGCGGTCGCGAAAAGCATAAAACCGAAAACACCGACCGGTGCGGTTTTGATGATGAACATCGTCATGCGCATCATCACGGCAAAGGCGTCGTCGAAGAGCTTCGTCAGCCGCGCACCCGTATCGCCCCCGACCACCGTGATGAACGCACCGAACAACAGCGCAAAAAAGATGACACCCAACACAGACTTGTTGGACGGATCGGCTAGCGCGGCGAACGGGTTGGAGGGGATCAGGTTGAAGACCTGATTCCACATGGTCGTCGCGAGGCTCTGGTTGCCGGCGGCCACCCCGGTCGTGGCGGCAGCGGCGTTGAGCTTCTGAAGCGCCTCACTCGCGTTGGCTCCGGGTTGGATGATGTTGAACGTGATGATGCCGGTGATGATCGCGATCATGCTCGTGCTGACATAGTAGGCCAGCGTCCGGGCTCCCATGCGGCGCAACCCGCTGAGACTACCGGCGTTGGCGATGCCGCTTACCAACGAAGCGAGAATCAACGGCGCAACGATCATCGAGAGCAAACGAAGGAACACGTCACCCGCGCCCTTGCCGTACATGGCGATTGTTTGCGGCCAGGACTCGGGCACCTTGCCCATGCCGGCCAGGATGTTCAGGGGGAGCCCGATTCCCGCGCCGAGGATCATGGCGATCAGAATCTGGTGGTGGAGTTTTAGCTTCATCGTGTCACCCCTTGGGACTATGGCTCATTTTGGCTTAGCACGGAAATACGCTTCGCGGAGAACTGACCATTCTCGATCTTGCCTTCGACCGTCGCGATACGCTCGGCGTTGCACAGGCCGTCGCTGGCGTGGGCGTCACCGTGGTCGTCGATATCGCTTCCGCTGACGAGGTAAGGTTTTCCGTCGAGCTTCACGGCCAGCTTGCAGCCGGCCACGTTTTTCATGTGGAAGATGCAGGTCGCACAGCCGATCCGAGCCGACCGTTGCGAACTCCGGCAACCGGTGAGGCTCAAAAGCAACCCGAGGGCCATGATTATCGCTACGCTCTTCATCGGTCGTGTTTCCTTCGTGTTTCGTGTCGGCCCTTCTGGTGTCGCAAGCGGCGAGCGAAGCTGTGAGTCTCGCCAACACATGGAACGCCGTTAGCCTATCCAGCGTAGCGTCCGGTGTCGATGCCTCCCACCACGCTAGGTCGCATTCGTCAGCATACCGCACGGCGCGCCGCAGGGTGGCTACGCCTGTCAAACCGCGTGTTGTGATTTGACAGGATCAGTGGCTCCGACTATATTTGGCACGTGCTACATCAGAGTAAACAGACGAGGGCATGGTGACAACGCTAGCTGTTATCCCCGCCCGCTACGCCTCGACCCGATTCCCCGGGAAACCTCTCGCTAAAGAAACCGGTAAGTTTCTGATTCAGCATGTGTATGAGCGGGTGACACAGGCAAAGCACATTGACCGCGTACTCGTCGCGACGGATGACGCACGGATCGCGACGGCCGTCGAGTCGTTCGGCGGTGAGGTCTGCATGACCCGTGCCGATCATCCGTCGGGTACGGATCGGGTGGCCGAGGTCGTTGAGTCGCTGGCGATGGCATCGGGCGACATCGTGGTGAACGTCCAGGGCGATGAGCCGGAGCTAGCGCCTGACGTGTTGGATAAGTTGGTGGCGGCGCTCGCTGGCGGAAGCGGTGACAGCGGAATCGCCACGCTCGCAGCGCCTTTTCCAGACGATGGCCCGGTCAGCGGCGTGGGGTCTCCGGATGATCCGAACTGTGTGAAGGTTGTCGTCGGGGCCGACGGTCACGCGATGTATTTCTCGCGAAGCCTGGTACCCTATCCGCGTGAAACCCAAGGCACGGTAGATAGGCCGTCGCGTTGGCTGCTGCACCTTGGGGTGTATGCGTTTCGCGTGGACGCGCTGCACCAGGTAATGACACTGGACGGCTCAACTGTCGGCGGATCGGAGGCGGCGGAGTCGCTGGAGCAGTTACGGTGGCTCGAAAACGGGCTGCGCCTTCGGGTGATCCGGGTGTCTCAGTCTCACGCCGGGATCGATACGCCGGAAGATTACGCGGCGTTTGTGCGACGTAGTATGTCTCCGGCCTAGCGGTGCGGACGGTGGCGCATGGCGAGCAGTGGTTGGTAGTACAAGTGTTTTGGTTTGCGAATGGGACGGCGAACGCGATATGACATCGAAATCGAATCTTGGATCCTTGGGCCACACGACGGAGGAGACGGAGTTCTTCACGCCGGTGCCGCCGGGTTACGAACGCGGTAAGACGAAGTACGTCGTCGTATTCGGAACGGTGATGAGTGGTCTGGGCAAGGGGATCTTCTCGAGTTCGCTCGCCAAGATTCTTCAGGACAAGGGGCTGTCTGTTACGCCGATCAAGCTCGAAGGGTACCTCAACCGCGACAGCGGCACGCTCAACCCCTACCGACACGGAGAGGTCTTCGTGCTGGATGACGGAATGGAGTGCGACATGGACCTGGGCACCTACGAGCGTATGCTCGATCAGGACCTGTCACACCTGAACTTCACGACAAGTGGTCAGATTTTTTCAGACGTGTTGGAGAAGGAACGCGAGGGTCGCTACCTCGGCCGGGATGTGCAGATGATTCCGCACGTCACGGGTGAGGTCAAACTGCGGCTTCGGGAACTGGCGATGGCATCACAGGCCGACGTCGTGTTCGTGGAGATCGGCGGCACGGTGGGCGACGTGGAAAACGCATACTTCATCGAGGCGGTCCGCGAGATGTCTTTCGAGGAAGGACCGGGGAGTTTTTGCTTTGTCGCGCTGACCTATATCGTGGAACCAAAGATTCTGGGTGAGCAAAAATCCAAGCCCGCGCAAATCAACCTGAAAATGCTTAACGCGGCCGGCATCCACCCGCACATCATCGCCTGTCGTGCCTCGTCGCCAGCTTCCAAAAAGGTTCGCGAGAAAATCGCCATGTTCTCGAGCGTGCCGATGGACCGTGTGTTCTCCATGCACGACTGCGAAAGCGTTTATGTGATCCCTGAGATGTTGCGTGGGGCCGGTATTGATGCCGCGGTGCTGGAGCTGTTGGAGCTGGGCGGTCGCAGTGAAACGGGTACGGAAGAAAAAGCCCGCGCCGCCTGGAACGACTACATCGCCAGTCTGCGCGCCCGGAAACACCCTCTAACAATCGGCGTGATCGGAAAATACACATCGCTTCGTGACAGCTACGCGAGCATCATACAGGCATTGGAACATGCCGGTGCGCGGTGCGGCGGCAACGTCCAACTTGTCTGGGTGGACAGTGCCGAACTGACGGAAGCGAACATCGCTGAAAGGCTAGCCGGTATTCACGGCGTGATCGTCCCCGGCGGCTTTGGTGTACGTGGGGCCGAGGGAAAGATCGCCTGCATCAAGTACGCCCGTGAAAACAAGATTCCTTATCTGGGCCTTTGCTACGGAATGCAGTTGGCCGTCGTCGAATTCGCACGAAGCCGCTGCGGCATGCCGCACGCCAACACGACAGAGATCGAGCCGGATTGTGCCGAACCCGTGATTGATCTGCTTCCGGAGCAGATGCAGATTGAAGGCTTGGGCGGCAACATGCGCCTCGGCGGGTTTGATGTCGCAGTAACACCGGGGACCGAGTTTGCCGCGATGAATGCCGACGCCCAACGCGTCCGGCTTCGTTTTCGCCACCGGTATGAGGTGAATCCGGACTTGGTCGAACGTATCGAAAGTGCGGGGCTTGTGTTCTCCGGACGCTGTCCGGATCAACCGATCATGCAGGTCATGGAGTTGCCCAAAACCGCGCATCCATTCTTCATGGCCACCCAAGCCCACCCGGAGCTGACCTCTCGCCCGCAGCGCCCGGATCCGTTTTTCGTGGGTCTGGTTCGTGCCGCGCTGGTGTACAGCGGCCTACCGCAAGAAACATTATCGAAGTCGGCCGGTGCCTTGGGCACCGCCCCCAGTTCCGCCTAGACCGGGATGACCACCACAAAGACTACGGCCAGTCCTGACGTTATCGCCGGCTTCCCGCGCACCCGGTACCAGGGCAGCAAGCGCAAGCTGGCCGCTTCCATCCTCCGATGCCTGGACGGCATCCAATACCACACCGTGTTAGATGCCTTTGGCGGTTCCGGCGCTGTGGCCTACGCGTTCAAACGTGCAGGCAAGGCCGTCACCTACAACGACTGCCTCACGTTCAACCAACAGATCGGCATCGCGATCATCGAGAACGACACCGTCATGCTCGACATACCCGCGGCGCGACGACTGGGCGATCGCGTAGAGGGTATCCACTACCCGAGCTTTATCGAAGACACATTTGAAGACGTCTATTTCACGCGTGAGGAAAACCGCTGGCTGGACGCGGCCGTGGTGAACATCAGGCGGATGTCATGCCGTTATCAACGGGCGATCGCGCGGTTCGCCGTCTGCCAAGCGGCAATGGCCAAGCGGCCTTACAACTTATTTCACCGGCGCAACCTTTACATGCGTACGTCAGACGTACCGCGAACCTTCGGCAACAAGGCAACGTGGGATCGTCCATTTGAGGATCACGTCGCGACCGTGACGGCGGAGGCGTGCGCAGCCGTGACCGACACCGGCGTGCGCTGCCGTGCCACATGCCAAGACGCCCTTTCGACTGAGCCGGACTTCGACTTGGTGTACATCGACACGCCCTACATCAACAAGTCCGGAACGGGCGTGGATTACCGAGACTTCTACCATTTCCTTGAGGGGCTGCTGCGCTATGACATGTGGCCGACGCTGATCGACCGCAAGTCCAAGCACCTACGGCTGCAACGCGAACCCAGTCCGTGGACCCATACCGAACAGTGCGGGTCGCGGTTCCGAGAGCTGTTCGATCGGTTTCGCGATAGCACGCTTGCCGTGTCCTACCGCAGCGACGGCATCCCGTCGATCGAGGAACTGTCGCGTTGGCTACGTGATGTGAAACGGCACGTACGTGTGATCGAGGGGGATCAATACCAGTACGCGCTTTCCAAGAACCGGGCAAGCCGCGAAGTCTTGTTGGTGGCAACGGATTGAAGGGTACGGTCCAAACCAGGCATAGCTCAGCCCCTTGCGCAGTCTAGAGCCGTGACCAGAAAGGGCTTTCGACAGCCGCGAGGGCTCCTGGTATGATCCGGCGTATGACGCGTACGACGGTGAAGCGCGTACCCTAACGACGGTTCCCGAAGAAACGGCAGCACGAATGACCGATCAAACCTTACAGATTCACATCACGAATGACCCGACCTATATGGAAAACGGCTACACGGTTCATTTCCGTGATGGCGGTCCGTGTTGGGTGATTGATCCGGGTTTACCGCCGCAGGCCACGCAGATTCTGGATTATGTGAAGCGGCACGACTTGCAGCCGGTGACGATTGTCCTCACGCACGCGCACGCCGACCATATCGCCGGGATTGATGAACTTCGTGAGTCGCTCGGTGATGTGCCGGTGTATTTGGCCAAAGAGGAGTGGGCCGCGCTGTCTGACCCGATGGAGAATCTTTCGGGATTGATGGGTCCGGGCTTCGCCACGAAGGTGACGGATCCGGTTGATCTGCCGAGCGGCGGCACGCTGGAGTTGGACGGCACGGTGTGGCAGCTTTTGGATACGTCCGGTCACTCTCCGGGCGGACGGACGTTGTACTGTGCGGCGCTTGGTTTGGCGTTTGTGGGTGATGCCCTATTCGCCGGAAGCGTTGGGCGTGTGGATTTCCCGCACAGCAACGGCCGGCAGCTTATGAAAAACCTTCACGATAACCTCATAACGCTTCCGGATGAGACTCGGGCGCTCTCCGGCCACGGACCGGAGACGACGATCGGACATGAACGTGTTACGAACCCCTACGTCTTACACGGGCTCGGATGACGACAACGCCCGATGCCGTAGGC
>JAJRSR010000315.1 GCA_024278695.1 Planctomycetota bacterium
CAACCTGGGGCTGGCGCTTGGCATGGCTCAGCGCTGGGAGGAAGCGGCCGAATGTTACCACGCGGCGCTCCAGCAAGACCCGAGCTACCCGGGGATCGAGCAAGAACTGAGACGGATTGAAGAACACATGCGCACCAGCGCAACCCCAGGGAACACCACACCGTGATCGACTCCTCGAAACAACGATACCGCGCGTTCCGCAGCGCCCAGCGCAAGATCAAACACGGAGGGCCAAGGTCAGAGTCCGAGGAGCGCAAGAAACCCAAGCTCTCCCGAGATGAGCGTAAGGGCTACATGCGCAGCTACCGCGCGTTCCTTTGGCCATTCAAGGGCACGTTCATGGTCGTGTTCTTTCTGGCGCTGCTCAGCGCCGGGCTGAGCATGGCACCGCCGCTGGCCACGCGTCACATCATTGACCAAATCCTCCCGACCAACGACCTACCCACGGCAGAAAAATGGCCGGCCGTGGTCTGGCTGTGTGGCGGCGTGCTCGCGATTCTGATTTTGATGCAAGTTCTCGACACAACCCGCAACTACGCGATGGCCGTACTGAACGCCAAGGTGATCTTCCGCTTGCGGCAGCAACTCTTCGATCGAATCCTGCATCTGCCGCTGGGCAAGCTGGCCGAGCTCAAATCCGGCGGCATCGTCTCGCGTCTCTCGCAAGACACCGACAAGGTCACCGGCATGGTGCAGATGGCCGTCGTCACGCCGACGGTCGCCGGCATACGAGTGGTGCTTACGATCGGCGTGCTCGTGTTTCTATCCTGGCCACTGGCGATGCTCGCGAGTTTGATGATCCCGCCAATCGTCGCGGTCAACATGATTTGGATTCGCAAGGTGCGCCCCATCTACCGGGCGATGGCCGAGGCGCGCTCCGACGTCGATGCCCGCGTGACCGAAACCTTTGGCGGTATCCGCGTGGTCCGCACCTTCCGCCGAGAACGCAAGGAACGCCGCGAATACGCCGTCACCCACCACACGATCATCCGCAAAAACCTGCTCGCGGAGCGCCTCCGCCTCGTGGTCAGCGCGGGCTGGGGGCTGCTTATCCCCGCGATCAGCCTGACGATTGTCGGGTTCGGCAGCTACCTCGTGATCCAAGGGCGCGGCACCGTCGGTGACATCATCGCGTTTCAGATGTACGCCTTCATGTTGCTGCAACCCGTATCGCAGATCGTCCATGCGATGAGCGCGACGCAGCAAGCACTCGCCGCGACGGAGCGCGTGTTCGACGCGCTCGATTGGTCCGTGGAAAAGCCCGACAAACCCGATGCCCAAGACGCCCCCACGCCCATCTCAGACATCCAGTTCGATAACATCTGCTTCGAGTATCGAGAAGGGTATCCGGTGCTCCGCAACATCACCCTAAGCGTCCCGGCCGGCAGCACCGTGGCACTCGTCGGACCGAGCGGCGGCGGCAAGACCACACTCACCGATCTCGTCGCGCGGTTTCACGACCCGACCATCGGCGCGATTCGCGCCAACGGCGTGGACCTGCGCGATATGAAACTGGAGACCTACCGCCAGAAACTCGCGACCGTGCCGCAGGAGGTGTTTTTGTTTGACGGCAGCGTGCGCGACAACATCACCTACGGGCGTCGCCGGGCCACCGATGCACAAATGCTAGACGCAGCTCATCGCGCCAACGCCCATGAGTTCATCAAAGCACTGCCCGAGGGATACGACACACTCATCGGCGAGCGCGGCCTGAAACTATCCGGCGGTCAACGACAACGCATCAGCATAGCCCGCGCGATCCTAGCCAACCCAGAAATCTTAATCCTGGACGAAGCCACCAGTAATCTTGACACGGAGAGCGAACAACTCATCCAAGCCTCGCTAGAAGACCTGCTATCGCACCGCACAACATTCGTCATCGCTCACCGCCTAGGCACCATCACCCACGCCGACATCATCGTCGTGCTAGACGCCGGACGAATCGTGCAAGTAGGCTCACACGCGAAACTCATGACCGAAGACAATATGTATAGACACATGGTAGAGCGGCAGCAACGCAGCTTCGCCGGGGAATCCGAGAACGTGGAATGGGGCTAGCAAACATCAGTGCTTTCGCTGCCTGGGTGCTGGGTGGCCCACGGCTTCAGCCGTGGGGGACACGAATCCAGAAGCCTAGAGCAGCCACAATCCAACCGTAGCGGCTCGTTTCTTCCTTCCCCCCTTTTCCAAGGGGGGATTGAGGGGGGTTACTCAGTACGCTTGGACTAGGAATGCTCTAGCCAGGACTCGGTAGGACGTTTCACCCCGACCCAACCCGATTCGATTCGAGTTCCCCACCTCTCAAGAAATGGGGCACCCGTACCCGTACATTGGAAGCGCGAATCCGAAAACCATTCGAGTATCGGGAAGCCGAACATACACCGCCATCGATCCAAATTCCTGACTTCTGGCTACGATTCATCGGTGATAATCTGCTTACCGCACTCAGGGCAGGCACCTGATTCATTCCCAGTCAAATCGTAACCGCACGAGCAATGGCCGGGAATGTACATGTCGGGAAGCGTACGATTGAGATAAAGGCATGTCCCGACGAACGCGAGAATGCCGGAACAGGGAATCATGAGTAGAAAAACATCCCGCCGTCCGAGCAGGATCATCACAAACGCCGTCGAGGCAACCGTCATCAATATGGTGCCTATGAACAAACAATTCAGCGTCTTTCGGAAGTCTTTCTTGAGCACAAGCGACAACGAGAAGGCCGCGCTGAAAAAACCAAGCAGGCAACCGATCACGAGCAAGACCGGAAGCTCTTCGATGATGGAGCGAAGACCCGACGGTTGCAGCGTCATGGCCGAATCAGCGAAGAACGCAACCAGGCACATGACGACGGCAGAAAATAAGCCAAGCAATGAGCACCATAACAAGTACACTGGCAAGGCTTGGCCGACCGACTTTTCTTTCATACTTTCTCCGATCTCATCTCCCCTCCGCTAAGAAATAGAGGTGCTCACCGCTCAATCGGCGCAGAACCTATCCATCCGCGTTTGAACCAGTTTTCCGAGTGAAACCCGCTGCCGTTTTCTTAAGGGCACGCCCATGAGACCAACAATATCTCGAAACTTGGACGGCATGTTTGGATCGTCGAAACGATCGCGCGGCGGTCCGTAGCGATCGAGAACTTCGCCCCAATCGGTGGTCACCGTATTTGGATGGTTCAGTAACGATCGAGACACCAACCCAACAGGCATTACCGCGACGAAGAACTCCGCCGGCGGAGAGCAAGTTGACCTGATTCCCGATACGAAGGAGGCGGCAACGGCTGCACCGGCGACAACGCAGATCACGACGAACGCCATACCATAATTTCCGGCCCTGATTAGTGACACTAGCAGAATTGCACTATTCAAAACCAGAAGAGCTCCAAGGCCAAGCCCCACAAACCGTCCCAGGGACCGCACTGCGAACACCTGCACATCCGTATCGTATTCCAATCCACATTCGGGACATCGGAATGGCAGTGACTTGTGACCCGCCAGGCTGTAGTCGCAGCGCAGACAAGACTCTATCTCGTCAACGCCAAAACTCCGAAAGCGATATGGTTTTGTACTGGTTCAGCGTGAATTGGACAATCCGTCCATTGTGTTAAGCAACTCCCCGGCACACGCGTGGCGGGGTTCTTGGTTTTCATCCTTGCTGCCGGCGGGAGTGCTCGACCTCGGGTCGGGAACTGCCGGGGGCCGCCC
>JAJRSR010000316.1 GCA_024278695.1 Planctomycetota bacterium
GTGGATATTGTTCGTAAAGCAGGTGATGTTCTCGGTGTAGGCGTCGGTAAACATCAGCGCGACTTGCGCCTGCACGCCGTTTTCATCCTCGTCGCCGCGAATCATGATCGGCTCTTTGTGAAGCCGCTCGGCACCGCCGGCTAGGTGAAGGCAGTAATCCTTGAGCCCTTCTTTGAACTGAAACTCACACTCCCGACCCGAAATGTCATCCACCACACCGATCCGCAAGCCGTCGTTCAGATACGCGAGCTCACGAATACGAGCTTCCAGCGTTTCGTACTTCAGCTCACCCTCAGGGAAGACGATCGGATCAGGCTTGAACTCGATACTGGTGCCGGTCTGATCGCTGCCAGGCTCTTCTTTGAGTGAACCCACGATGTCGCCACGGGCGAAGTTCATCGTAAACTTCTTGCCGTCGCGGTGGACCACAACCTTGAGCCACTCGCTCAGCGCATTAACCACACTAACACCGAGCCCATGCAACCCGCCGGAAACCTTGTAGCTCTGGCTGTCGAACTTGCCGCCGGAGTTAAGCACCGTCATCACGACTTCAAGCGCCGGCTTGCCGTCTAGCTGCGGGTTTTCATGCCTGATCGGCCCTACGGGGATACCGCGGCCATTATCCGAAACGCAACAACTCCCGTCCGCGTTCAGCTTGATGAGCACCGAATCGCAATGGCCTTCGAGCGATTCATCAACCGCGTTATCCAACACCTCATAGACGAGGTGATGCAAACCGGCCGACCCCACGCCGCCGATGTACATACCAGGGTTCTTGCGAACGGCATCAAGCCCCTCAAGAACCGTGATGCTTGATTCGTCGTAGCGTTGCTCAGTCACAATAGTATCACTCATTGTCCATCCTGCTGCCGCGTCAAACGAGCGAAACTTCCACTCCGGACCGACCATACTCAAACACAACCGTACCGGTCGCCAAACGGTGATCGACCGCCTTCATACCTTCACGAACCACGCCAACCCACCGCTGCCGCATACCCGCGACCAGCGCCGCCGCATCAACCTGAATAATCACACGACCTTCCGCAGCACGAGCCACGCGGCAATGCGCACGAAAACTCTCATCCACCAGGGGAGCCAATGCCGCAGCCGCCGTCGATGCCGGCTTGAGCCAGCGATCGTGAACCATACCCGTCAGCTCAACCACCGCCGCACTAGCCTGCTTGGTTCGTACCGCGCCGTGCCGCCGCTGGCTGCCGTTACGCCCGGCCCACGCCAATTCCCGCTCATTCTTTTCCGAATCGTCACGTTGCATCATGACACCACCCTAAGCCAAACATTGGAAACACCTACGTCGATAGCCCGGATATGGATAACCCGGTTACCCGACTCAACAGTGCGACACTTATCCCGAGGACAAGTTTACCGGCATGACCACATGGATAAAGTCCTCACCCGTCTTGATGATACCCGGTCTGTTGGCCTCTTTGAAGGCGAACATGACCGAATCCGTATGAGCCACGCGAAGCACATCAGACAGAAAAACGGGGTTGAAGCCGATCTCTGTCGGCTCTCCGCGGTACGAAACAGGTAGCGTGATCGTTGCTTCGCCTTGCTCCGGCGCACGCGTCGAAAGCGTCAGCGCATCCTCCGAAAACGACAACCGCACCCCCTTGGATTCTTCATTCGTCAGCAGGGCTGCCCGCTTTAACGCGCCGTGGAAGTCGGCCGTATTCAGCTCGACCAAGCGGTCACAGTCGGACGGAACCACGTCTTGATATTTCGGGAAATGCCCTTCAACCAGCACCGTACTCACCGTCACGCTGCCGACTTTCAGGATGACCTGGTTCGGTGCCAGTTTGATCCCAACCATAGCCCCCTCATCAACTACCAGCCGCGAAAAGAGCGACAGCGCCTTGGACGGCACAATCGCCTGCAACGGCTTGCCGCTTGGAGCGCCGGAAAGTTTGCCATGCGCCACCGACAACCGACGACCATCAGTCGCGGCCAGCGTCAGCTTATCGCCGTCAACCTCCCAGAGTACACCGTTGATCGCATACCGCGTGCTCTCTCTCGCGGCCGCAAACACGGTCCAATCAATCAGGCGGCTCAGGACGTGATACTCCACTGTAAGGTCCACATCGCCCTCCAGTGTGGCGACATGGGGGAAGTCTGCCGTGTCCTGCATCACAATCTGGAAGTAGCTGCCAGTGCCGCGAATGTGCATGATGCTCCCGACGGTCTCCACCGCTAGGAAGTCATCGCCGCATTCGCGAACGATCTTGCTCAACGTCTCGGCCGACACCAAGGTGTCGCCCGTGTCATCCACCTCGACCTGCGTGATGGCGTAGCGTATACCCGACTCCAGGTCCGTAGCAGATAGCCACACCACGTCGGAATGCACATCAAACCGCACGCACTTTAGAATATCTTTGGTGCTACGCGTAGGCGTGACGCCACCCACAGCCGACAAGGCATCGGCCATTTCCTGTCGGTTGAATTTCAGCTTCATGCGATCTCAATCCCTTTTCTGCATGTTCTTGTTGTGTCTCTTCTAATAATTATATCAATAAATCTTAGTAGTCGTAATAGGGACTGTGCTATTCGTGCTCTGCGCACCACTCAAAACCATAACCTCCGGCAGCCCCGATACCTGCCCGTGAAATACCAACGTCCAAGCCTGTGCGATTCTTGTCGCTTGCCTTGTTGGTGACCGGCCACATTCGTACCTCGCTCCCAATCCGCACCTGGGGCTGTGGAATGATACCAAGAAAACACAGGAAACTCGACAGCTAGAGGCGAATAAATCCCATCAATAACCAGCATTTTTCACATCCGTCGTGATCTCATCCAGGAGTTGCCGGACCGTCGGATCGGTGTCCACGAGCTTGCTGATCGTGCGGTTGGCATGCAAGACGGTCGTATGGTCGCGGCCACCAAAATATCCGCCAATATCCTCGAGGCTACGCTCGGTCATCTTCCGGGCGAGGTACATTGATACATGGCGTGGGTAGGTGACCGCCTTGGAGCGTTTTTTTCCCTGGAGGTCGGAGACCTTGACATCAAAACGGCTCGCCACCGCTTCGAGGATCGTCGGGATTTTGATCGGCTTGCCAGGCGAGTTGCCCAGCGACGCTTCGGCCATCGCGAGCGAGATCGGCTCGCCGGTTGCCTGGCTCAGCGCGTCGAGCCGGGCCAAAGCGCCCTCCAGATCCCGGATATTGGTGTCGATACGCGTTGCGATCAGATGGACCACATCCTCCGGCGCCTCGATGCATCGCAGCTTGCTTTTTTTACGAATGATAGCCATTCGAGTCTCAGTACAGGGGCGGTCGAGTAGTGCCACCAGCCCGGAGTTAAACCGGCTGATGAGCCGTTCTTCGAGGCTGGGGATTTCCGAGGGCTGGCAATCGGCCGACAGGATGATCTGTCGCTGAGACTGAAACAGCGTGTTGAATGTGTGAAAAAACTCTTCTTGGCTCCGTTCGCGCTCCGCCAGGAACTGGATATCATCAATCACAAGCACATCGACATGACGGTACCGATACCGAAACTCATGAAGCGCGCCAGACTCAACAGCTTCCATGAAATGATTGATAAATGTTTCGCAAGAAATGTAATAGCAATGGGTTCCGGGGTTCTTGTCGATGACCTCATGGCAAATCGCTTGGAGTAAATGCGTTTTTCCGAGCCCCACTGCGCCGTGGACAAAGAGCGGGTTGTACGCCCGGCCCGGATCGCCAGCGACGGCGACGGCCGCACCGTGCGCGAGGCGGTTGCTGGGTCCGGTTACGAAGTCTTCGAAGGTGTAGTCTTGGTTGAACGCGAGCTGGTCCGGGTCCGGATGGGCTTCTACGGACCCTTCGTCGTTATCGTCGTCCGACCTCACGGAAATCTTGGCTGTGATTAATCGGTCCGTCGCTGCCTGGGCGGCCTCTGAGAGTGCGAACCGGCAGTGTTTCTCCAGATACCGCCGCTGGGCGTCATTGGCGGCAAGGATATCGAGTACGCCGCCGGACACATGCTGGGGTGTTAGCGTGGAGAACCAGCCGCGCATGAGTTGCGGATGATTGACCTGGATGTGTCCGAGGACGTCGTTCCAGATGGCAGTAGGTACAGTAGGCATCTTATCCGCTATGTTAGCTTATCTTGGCGTGCGTGGCACATCCAAGCGGCCCATAAACGAAGATTTCCCGGCTCTGCGACCTAAATGGCAGCGCTCCAATGGGTTAGAAACAGTTGTTTATTGACGAGCCGATTTGGGATGGTCGGGTTCATTGATCTGGTCAAGCCAGACGGCATCCCCGTGCCGATACGAGTGGGGTCGCGGCTTGGCTGCGTTGTAAGAAGCGTCCGTGTCGGTAAGATGCGGGGTTTATGCCGAAGTTAGTTTTTCAGCCCAACCAAACGGAGCGCCACGGATGGCTCAACCGAGTCTCGCATCGCCGGATCCCGGCGCAGCACAGCTTTCACTGGGGTTCGATACTGCGGAAGCGGAGCCTGTGCCCGTGAGTGCCGAGTCCGCCAAAAAGAAAAACCTTGCCCCGAAAAAACCGAAGGCCAAACCCACGTCCAAAGCGGGTGGGTCGCGTAGCGCGGCTACGGCCGAGACGATGGCCGCGCAACAGCGCGATATCTCCGTCTCTGAGTTCTTCGCCAAGAACCGTCACCTGCTCGGGTTTGACAACAAACGCAAGGCGCTGCTCACGACCATTAAGGAGGCCGTCGATAACAGCCTGGATGCGTGCGAGGAAGCCGGCATCCTTCCGGAAATCCACATCATCATTAAGCAGTTGGATCAGGATCGCTTTCGTGTGACCGTGCGCGATAATGGGCCTGGTATCATGAAGGCTCAGATCCCCAATGTTTTTGGGAAGCTACTTTACGGGTCCAAGTTTCATCGGCTTAAGATGTCGCGCGGGCAGCAGGGTATCGGCATCAGTGCGGCCGGTATGTACGGGCTAATTACCACCGGCAAGCCCGTACACATCATCAGCAGAACCAGCAGTCGCGCTCAGGCTCACGATTATTCCCTCGCGATTGACACCAGAAAAAACCGGCCGGACATCATCAAAGATCAGACCATCGAGGTGGATTGGCCCCACGGTACGCAGGTGACGATCGAGCTGCAAGCGGCGTACAACAAAGGCCGCCAAAGCGTGGACGAGTATCTGGAGCTTACGGCTATCGCCAACCCGCATGCGAAGATGGTGTATGTGCCGCCGACGGGGGCCGAAGTGGTCTTTCCGCGCGGTACGGATTCACTCCAGGACGAAACGAAGGAGATCAAGCCACATCCCTATGGCATCGAGCTTGGCACCTTCATCAAGATGATCAAGGAGACGGCCTCCAAAAACCTCGGCGGGTTCTTAACGGAGGAGTTTTCTCGCGTTAGTGATGCGGTTGCAAGGCGAATTTGCGAAACAGCCGGTTTGACCGCCCGGACCAGGCCGTCGGCCATCACGCCGCAGAAAGCGGAGCGTGTTTACGTTGCGCTGCAAGCCCAAAAGCTTCGAGCGCCGTCAACGAATTGCCTCGCGCCGATGGGCGCAGAGGTAATCCTGACCGGGCTTCTCAAGGGGATCAAGGCGGAGTTTTACACGGCCAGCACGCGCCCGCCGAGTGTGTACCGCGGCAACCCGTTTCAGATTGAGGTGGGGCTCGCCTACGGCGGACAGCTTGGCTCGGACCGTCGCGATGAACACAATGAAGAAGACAGCAAGAACAAAGCACCGGTCACCGCGCGCGTGATTCGTTTTGCGAACCGTGTGCCGCTGCTGTATCAGCCCGGTTCGTGCTGCACGGTGAAAGCTGTCAGCGAGACGCGTTGGAACGGGTACGGGTTGTCGCAGCCGGGTGGTGGCATGCCGCAGGCACCGTTGGTGATTTTCATCCACATGGCCAGCGTTTGGGTGCCGTTTATCTCCGAGGGTAAAGAGGCGATCGCCGATTACGACGAGATTCGCAAGGAAATCAAACTCGGAATCGCCGAGTGCGGCCGGCGCCTCGGCATTCTGCTTCGTCGCAAACGAAAGAAGGCAACGTACGCCAAGCGCCGCGATGTGTTCACGCGGTATATCAATGAGGTCGTGGAAGCGGTGCGTGCGATCACGGTGATCAACAAAGAAGACTTCCGTAGAAATCTCGTGGAGCTGTCCAAGGTTCATACTTCGCAGGCTGATATGGAGTTCGACGAACACGGTGCGATCATCAAGAAGAAAAAGAAGGTGGCGGGTAACGACATGGGCCTGGCCGACACGATCGTGGTAGACGCAGACGCTGTTGAGCCGGACCCGGAAACCCTATTCGAAACCGGGCCGGAAAAACCAAAAA
>JAJRSR010000317.1 GCA_024278695.1 Planctomycetota bacterium
ACTGTGGGGTCGGTCATCGGGAATCCTTTCCGAAAGCAATCCTTGCCCGTCCATTCGGCAAGCCTGCGGTAGGAATACCCGATCAAATCGAATCGCGCTAGTCACCCTAAATACCCAGCTATGCGCGATGGCCCTGGGATCAAGAGCAAGTTCCTGACCGTCTACGTGCCGCCGCGTCGTTCGGATCAGCGGGTATCAGAAGGGGAGGGGGCTTGCGCGGCACCGGCACGTCCGCGCGAAAGTTCCCTGTCCGAGGGGCAGATGCTTACGCTGCGTGCGGCTTCGTCGCGTGGTGATGGCGACGGCGGTGAGACGATCGGTGATCGCGTTCGGGAGAAATATGAGCGGGCGGTGGCGCAGGCCGTGGCTTCGCTTCAGGGTGGCGCTTCGACGCGCGGTGATCGGGACGAACTGCTGCAAGTGCTGGCCAATGAGCGGCTGCTGGTTCCCAACGAAGAATCGCGGCGGCCGCTGCGGCAGATCGCTCGGGATACGCAGTCATCCTACGCCCGTGTGGCTCAGTGCGGCACGCGGTTATCTGAATGCGTGAGATCGTTATTGGATCGAGACCCGGAGTTTGCCGAGCTGCTTCGTCGTGCGCGGGCCAGTGCGGAGGGGCTGGCCGCGCCGATGGACGGACCGCTTGAGCGTGCGTTGTTGGAGGCCGGCGCACGCGAATACACGCGGCGCTTTGACGCAGCGAACGAGCAAGATCGCGGGGCGATGCTCTATTCGCTGTTGGCTCGGACGCGCGTGGACATGAACGGCTTGGTGCGGCGGCGGTTCCGCGCGATGGGCAAAGATGACCGCGAAGGGTTGCTGCGGCGCTCAGGGGTTCGAGATGATGCACGGGTTGCATCCGTCCGACGTTCGTCCGTGGCACGGTCGCGAAAGGGAAAAGCAAAAAGCCAAGCTAAGACCGAAACGAGGGACGCAACACTGTCATCTTAGAAGAAACGCTAATCTTCAAAACGCAGTTCGGGTGTCAAACGCTGCACGGTCTTTGGTCCGATGCCGCTTACTTGCTTGAGGTCATCCGCGACTCTGAAGACCTTGTTTGATTCACCACGATCAGCGTCGCGTCGATAGGTCACGATGGCCCGGGCCTTTGCTTCGCCGATCCGAGGTAGCAAGGCGAGTTCGTACCACGGTGCTCGGTTCGGGTTGAGTGTGCCGTAGGGTGCGCGACCGGCGATCAAGTTTTCGCTTTGAGGGTTCGTTGATGTGACCCATGCCGTACCCAGCGTGACAAGCCACGCGCCCGCCAGGATGACCACGGACGAGCGAACGCCAGTAGTTGGGGCGGGCGTGACAGATTCAAAAGATGGCGGCACCACGGACCGCAGGCGCGCCATCAACGAGCGTGCGTAGCGCAGCGGCCGCATTAGTGGGCCTGCTTCGCGTTCGCGTAGATTTCCGAACGGAGCTTGGTCAGTCGCCCGGTTGCGGGTTTTGGAGTCAGGTCTGAGCCCATGATTGCACCGTGTGGTACCGGTTGGGTCGGGTCGTCGGCCAACCCGTGCCACGCGACGCTCTCGATAAACGGCTTGCTCAGCGCCACGTCGAGAAACTGCCCGAGCCATTCGGCTTGAATCTGTTCGTTCCACGGTTCGCGCCAGACGCCGCCGTTGATCGCAGGCATGCGCCGCGTTTCCATGTCGGCCTTGGAAAGCGTCGTGCTCGACGGCACTTGGACCGCCGTGATGCGCACGGGTTTCGCGAACTTCAGAAAGTGATCGAGCATGGACGAAATCTGAAACATGTCGCGTACATACATGCCGTCGAGCCCGGGGCCGAAATAGAACTGGAGTCCGAACGCGTCGAAGTTGATGCCGCTTTGGACGGCCATCTCCGCGTAGAGTAGCGGCGGGATCGTCCGTTGATTTCGTGCGTAATACTCGCCCCACGGTGCGACGATATCCAGCACGGTCGTCCCGCGCGGCGCAAGCTGCGCCGCCAGCGCGCTGGTCATGCGTGTGAGCTCCATGAGCTGCTCAAAGTTAAATGAGAAACAGGTGTTCGCGTGTAACCCCGACGCGACGTGCCACGTTTGTATGTGCTGTCCGTAACGGTTGATGATGCGCCGCGCGTGTTCGAAGGCGAGGTCTCGAACGGTGTCGAAGTCATGGGCCCAGGTGTGGAGCCAATCCGGCGTATGTGATTCGGCAAAGGAAAGCAGCGGCGCGCCGTGCATTGGCACCTGTTGCTTCGCGAGCGCCTCGACCCAGCCATCGAGTGTGTCCCAGGTAAAGTTCTGCTCAGTCGGTTCGATCTGCCGCCACGCCAGGGGGATCATGGCGAAATCGAAACACGCTTTCATCCGTTGGCAGGCCAGGTTGGACACGGCGTCCGCGTGAATCGAACAGCCGAAGACGCGCCGCGAAAAACCGCCGATTTCTTTTCGCCGCGTGATAAACAGATCGGCGTGGACGCGCGACAGCTCAACACTGGCCGTGACAGCCAGACGCAGTGCTTCATCGCCTAGTGCAGAGGCGGACCCATCTTCGTCTGCTTGGAGTGATTTGATGAGCGCCTCGCGCGCGTCGTCGAGCATGCCGGCTATCGACGCGCCGTCTTCGTGATCGAGAATGCCCCAATCTTCCAGCTTGGCGTTGATCCGCATGAGCCGCCCGCGGGCGAGTTCCACGGTGAGGATGTACGGCTCCTCGCGCTCCATGAGGCGAACGGTCTCGAGCATCACCTCGCCGACGCCGACCACCTTCCACAACAACGTCAGCCCCGCAGGACCAGCCGCACGTTTATCACAGGTCATGATGCCGTCCGTCGCAGTAAGATCGGCGCGTAGCGGCACGTCGTCGGCACCGATGCAGTAGGCACCGGACAGGTTGACGGCGTCGGCCGGCTTGCCGTCTCGATGTACCTTGAATCTGAGCATGGGGTTGGAGTTTACGCCTCTCGATGGCGACACCGTAGGCCGCACATGGCAATCCCGTTTCTATTCGGGTGCGACCCGAAATGGGCCAGCACCCTCATCCTGCCTGCCATTATGGCCAACTCGCGGAAATCCGTCGAGGGACGCAAGACCGAAGGCCTTCAAAACCGGCGTTGCTGGAGCCGCTGAAGCCTGAGCCTCGCAGTCGTTGCCAAGTTCGCGGCCGGGGCTTACGATTCGGTGACGGGTTGTCGTGGGCGGCTCTATCGGTTCGCACGCGATCGGGATGTTCGGCGAAGATCATACGCAGAGAGGAAGCTGATGACCGTGGAAACCACGCCAATTGTGATGGAAACGAAGATTCCGGGTGTGCCTGTGCGGCACGGCAAGGTTCGGGACATTTATGATCTGGGCGACGAGCTGCTGTTGGTGGCCACCGACCGGATCAGCGCCTACGACGTTGTGCTCCCCACGCCGATCCCCGAAAAAGGTGCGATGCTCACACGAATCTCGCAGTTCTGGTTCGAGCTTTTTGACGGTGTGATGAAGCACCATCTGATTGAGGTGATTCAGGATACCGCGCCGCCGGGGCTCGAGGCCTATATCGATCAGCTTCGTGGCCGAACCGTTCGGTGCAAAAAAACCAAGGTCGTGCCGATCGAGTGTGTGGTGCGTGGTTATCTGGCCGGTTCCGGTTGGAAGGATTACGGGCGCACCGGCGCGGTGTGTGGCGTGTCGTTGCCGGCCGGTATGAAGCAGTGCGAGAAGCTCGCCGAGCCGATTTTCACCCCGGCAACCAAGGTCGACGATGGGCACGATGAGAACATCTCGTTCGAGGCGGCGTGTGATCATGTCGGCACGGAGTGCATGACGCTGCTACGCGACAAGAGTTTGGAGCTTTATGCCCGGGCGTCTGCTCATGCGGCCGAGCGCGGTATCATCTTGGCCGATACGAAGTTTGAGTTTGGTGAGCGTGATGGTGAGTTCTTGCTGATTGATGAGATTTTCACGCCGGACTCGTCACGGTTTTGGCCGGCGGATCAGTATGAGGCCGGTCGCGACCAGGAGAGCTTCGACAAGCAGTACGTGCGGAACTACCTCACGATTCTGGTCGAAGCGGGGACCTGGGACAAGACGCCGCCCGCGCCGGAACTCCCGGATGAGATCGTCACCAACACGGCCGCGAAATACCGCGAGGCGCTAACCCGGCTGATGACCTAGGCCGTCCTGCTTGCGGCGAGGTATCGGCAGAGTAAGGGGGCGTTCTCGAGGACGGCGCAGCGCTGCGGTATTGATAACCGAGCAAGACGATGCCAAATCGCTCGCAAGGCTCACGGAGGAATCCGAGGTGCGCCCGGCGGCCGCCGCCAGCGAAGAACGCATCCTGACGGTTGTTGCCGCGCTGAACCACATGATGCGGCAGCCCCGGAATGACGATCCTGGCTACGCGAGGCATGTTGATAACCTACACCAATCCAGCGAGAAAGTCGTATATGGGTGACCGTCCCCGTTTATTCCCGTTTATTCGTCCCGTTTATTCCTATTGTATACCGACCTACCTGGAGAGGATTCAATCAATGTGCCGCGCTTTGCCGTTTCAAGACGACAGTCCCAGCGGCAATCAAGCCCAACAGATTGATGAGCACGCCCCACTCTGACGAAGTCGGGACCGCTGGCGAACCCGTCACGGCAAGCGGGATGTCGATCGTGACCTTAGGATGCCCAGTAAGAGCGAGACCAAACGAGAGGCTGCCGCTGCCATTTGCTGATGTCAAGTCAAACGTGACCGCGTCGACGGATGTAGTCCCACCCGAGAACACGACACTCCCTGTTGAAAGGCCCGAAAGGCTTGGTGTTTGCCAATCCCAGCTCTGACTGTCGCGAATCCGCAACTCGAAGTCGATGTCGGGATCGGCGAAGTTCAAGCTCTCGACTTGGGCATCACCATCGTCCACGATCCAGCGCTGGTCTACTGTTAGTGCGGTCACCGAATAGGGTCGACCTCCGTCGGTCACGCGCATGTTTACTGTGTTGGAACCGCTTGGAAAGGCCGGGTTAAGAAAATCGGTCAACGCTCCGCTTGTGTCGAATACGGGACG
>JAJRSR010000318.1 GCA_024278695.1 Planctomycetota bacterium
CGCCTTACAAACGTCTAGAGTCACAGTAGGAGTATCGACTACACAACGCTAGCGGTTCGCACGAGTTTCAACGCCGTTTTACAAGCCAGGTACGATCGAAGGCCTCCATGTATGCCCAGCGAGACCGACCAGTCGCGTTTTCAGGCCTGATAACGGCACCAAGCCTACAAAACAGACCGAATACGGCGGATACCAGCGAAACGAATCATGGGAAGTTGTACAACCTGCGGTGGAGACGATTAGGAAGCGTCGTCGAGGAACGGCTTTATGGCCAGTTCCATCACGATCTCATCGTGAATGCCAATACCGCCCTCCCCGGTCTTGGGGATGCTGGGCTTGCTCTTGCGAGCCTCATCGACCATGCCAATGTGGATCGTGGTCATACGAAACCCGAGACGCTGATAAAATCGGATCGCCCGGAGTGCGTCATTCGTCGTGGTAAGATAGATACGACTACAACCCAGATTCCTGGCCTTGTCGATTGCCTGAAGCATCAGCGCCGTCCCAATGCCCTCACCCTTGACGGTGGCGTTGAGCGTCAGGATCTCGATCGAGCCGTTGTCGGCCCGGTAGGTGAGCAGACCAATGATTTGCCCATCGCGTCTACGGACAAAGCCGGACTCCTCATGTGGCACGAACGCACGGCCCTGGCTCATGACCTTCGTGTCATGCCAGTGTTCCGAAATAAAGGCGGCCACATCCGCCCGATCGCTGTCCTGCATCTCGCTCCGACTCATGGCACCCATCATAATCCAACAGGGGGCGATTCGCCAGAGCGGCCGTCCCTTTCTTCGCGCCTGGCGAAGGGTGGAAAACGAAGCACCTACTTCACATCGCCACAAGCTGCGCCCTCAACGGAGACGGCACCCCTGAAATAATCCGTGGTCTTCCGTAACCCATCCAACAGTGACGTTCGCGGTTGCCAACCGAGCCGCTCCTTGGCACGTCCGGTGTTGGGCTGCCGGCGTAGTGGATCATCCTCGGGCAGTGACCGATGCTCGACGTCCAACTTCTGCCCGATGATCTCACCCAGGCATTCCACGACATCGTTCATGGATCGTTCATCGCTACTGCCGATGTTGACCGGCTCATGCGCGTCCGCACCCTCGTACTGCATCAGTGACACAAGCCCCTCGATCAGATCATCCACAAAGCAAAACGATCGCGTCTGCTTGCCATCACCATAGACCGTGAGCTTCTCGCCGCGTAATGCCTGGACGATGAAATTGGAAATCACACGGCCGTCGCCCACAGCCATCCGTGGACCGTAGGTGTTGAAGATACGCACGATCCGCGTATCAACCTTATTCTGCCGGTGGTAATCCATCATAAGCGTTTCGGCCACGCGCTTGCCCTCGTCGTAGCAGCTTCTTGGGCCGATCGGGTTCACATGCCCCCAGTAGTCTTCCGTCTGTGGATGAACCTGCGGATCACCGTACACCTCACTGGTCGAGGCCTGCAAAATCCGGGCTTTGACGCGCTTGGCCAGCCCCAACATGTTGAGCGCACCCACGACGCTAGTCTTCACCGTTTTGACCGGGTTGTATTGGTAATGAACGGGTGACGCCGGACAAGCCAAATTGAAAACCCAATCGACCTCAAGCAAGATCGGTTCCACGACATCGTGGCGAATGAACTCAAAACGCGGCCGGTCCAGCAGGTGCGCGACATTGCGTTTGCTACCCGTAAACAGGTTGTCCAAAGCGATGACGTCATGACCGTCAGCCAACAGCCGATCGCACAGATGACTACCAAGAAAACCCGCACCGCCTGTAACCAAAGTACGCATTGGCAAACTCCGCAAGCGCTAGGCCGGACGACCCGACAGCGCTGAAGTATCCGTCGAACCACTCGTTGAGCCGCCTGCGACCGAAAATGCCTGGACCTGCCCGGCCACAAACGCGACGTCTTCCGTTGACAGCATCGGGTGACACGGCAACGACAAAACGCGTCCGCACGCTCGCTCCGTCACGGGAAGCGAACCCGGCTTGTAACCGAGTGACGCAAAACATTCCTGAAGGTGCAGCCCGACGGGATAATAAACGCCGCTCTGCGCGCCGCGTTCCCGCAGGTAAGCAGCCAACGCATCCCGGTGATCGCACATGATCGTGTATTGATGATAAACCGGCTCGTGCCCGGCAGGGACATGCGGCGTCGTAACACCCAAACCGCTAAGCAATTCATCATATTGCCGCGCGTGGTTGCGACGACGCGCGGTAAAATCATTAAGATGATTCAGCTTGACCAGAAGAATGGCTGCCTTCATCGTATCCAAACGAAAATTACCGCCGACGTGCGTGTGATGGTACCGCGAAGATTCACCATGAACCCGCATCTGCCGAGCCAACACGGCCAGCGACGCATCGTTCGTAAGTACCATCCCGCCTTCGCCGAATCCGCCGAGGTTCTTTGTCGGATAGAACGACAAACACGCCAGGTCACCCAACGCACACGCCTTGCGGCCGTGATACGTCGCGTCGATCGCCTGCGCCGCGTCTTCAATCACCTTGACCCCACGGCGCAAGGCCAACTCGTTGATCGCGTCCATGTCCGCACATTGCCCGAACACATGCACCGCGATGATCGCCTTCGTTTGAGCGGTCATGGCCGCCTCGACCCGCTCCGGGTCCAGGTTGAAAGTCTGCTCATCAATATCCACGAACACGGGCGTCGCCCCAACGCGCGCCAGCACACCGGCCGTCGCGAAAACAGTAAACGACGGGAGTATGACCTCATCACCCGCGCCCACGCCAAGCGTCATCAACGCACACAGAAGTGCATCCGTACCGCTGCTGACGGCCACCGCATGCGCTACGCCCACGCGCCGGCACATCGCAGCCTCAAACTCGGCAATCGCAGGGCCGCCGATGAAATACTGACTTTCGAGAACGTCGTTCACAACCCGGCGTACATCGTCACCGAAGACTGCGAACTCGGCCGCGAGATCCAACATGCGCACGTCGCGCGAAGCAGGGGATGTCATCATTTCGGCGTACGTTCCGCTACGTCACTCACTCGATAGAAGCGTAAGACCACGCCCACGCCGTTAAGCCGCGCATTATAGCGCACGACATGATACCGCACAACGCATAGCGTTTCTCTATCCGCTCTCTACCCGCAGGTACCTTCTTCGCGATCGCCTAGCTGCCGTGATGTACAAATCGACGTGCAATTCACCCCTGAGCCGGAAGCTTCAGCCTGCACGGCACACCGAACGCCAACCCGCTTGCAACACGCATCAAACGACAAGCCGCTACACTTCACCCGGTGGGTTCGACAACGGACGACCGCTCGCATCGGCATGATAATCATAGTACGTTCTAAGCTGCTCGCGGAAGTAGCCACCGCGCCGCGCCCGTGCCGCATTTAACACGACACCAAACAAATGACCACCCACGTCTTCGATCAGGCGGCAAGCACGGCGTGATACCCCCCGAGAGCTTTCGTTCGCGCGAACGACAAGAATCACGCCATCAACACTCGTCGCCAGAAGCGCAGCGTCACTGGCGAGCAGCACCGGGGCCGTATCAATGATGACCTGATCGTATTGAGTCAATGCATCATTGAGGAACGACTGCCACAACTCGCCGCTCAGCAATTCCCCGGGGTTCGGCGCGATCGGACCACTACCCAGAACCCACAGCTTCGGCGTTTGCGTTTCGGCCGCATACGAGGACAACTGCCCCTCACCAATCAGGATATTGCTCAAGCCCGCCGATCCAACACCGCGAAAATGCGAATGCACCGCAGGTCGCCGGAAGTTGGCATCCACCAACAGCACGCGCCGTCCGGACTGCGCCACCGTAATCGCTAAATTGCACGCCACGGTCGTCTTGCCGTCGGTCGGCTGCGCGCTGGAAATCACCAACGTACGCTGACTCTCAGCCGGCGCAGAGAACTGTAGATTCGTGCGCAAGTGCCGAAAAGCCTCGGCGATCATCGACTGTGGCGAATCGCGCACAGCCGTTTCAACATGTTCAATCGGAGATTCCTCATCGTCCGTATCCGGCACGGCACCGAGCATGGCCACATCCAAATGCCGCACCACGTCTTGTGTGGTATGCACCGATGTATCCAGAAGCTCCAACAACAACCCAATACCCAGCGAACACCCCAGTGCCAGAAAAATCCCAATCGGCATCAACCACAGACGCGGCGTGCTCCGCTCCACCGGATCAATGGCCGGCTGCGCGACGTGCACGTTGATGGCCGAACGCTGCGTGCGAATTCGGTCTAACGATTTGATGTGCATTTCCAACTCCAACCGGTACTCCAAATCCGAGTTGATACTCGTATCCAAATTTCGGTAGTCAAAAAGCAGCGCATCCTGGTCCTGCAACGAGGACTCCGCACGTGAGAGGTTCTCACGCGCAACAAACAGCGCATAACGTGTGTTGTCATAGGCCGTATTCGTGGCCTCGCGCATGTCGGCCCGACGTTCACGCAATTTTTCCAGGCGTTTCCTTGTCAACTCCTGCTCGACCGCCTCAATCTGCGCGGCCAATTGCTTCATGTGCTTGTGGTTCTTACCGAATTTACTCTCTCCAACCGCGTACTGCTGTTGAAGTACAAACGCCGACTGCACCAACTGAGAAATCTCCGGGTCCTGTTCGATGATCGCACGATCCTCGGCCGTGATGGCCACACCTTGCGGATCATTGTAGATAGACCGGTACTGTTCCAACTGCGATAGCTCCAACTCAAGCAGCGCCACCGTTTCCCCATACTGCCGGACCTCTTGCGACGTAATGTTGTTTCCGGGATTCTCGATGGCTCCCGGCGGTAGCTGCTCAGCGATCAACTTGAGCCGCTCCTGGTCCTGCGCCACCTTACGACTCAGGTCGGCAAGCTCCTGTTGCAACAACGACAGCCGATCCGACGTGAAATCCTCTGCGGATCGCCGCTTAACCATGCTGTACCACTGATTGACGATCTCGTTCACGATAATGGCCGCATCGGTCTTCGTCCGGCACTCCATCGCTACGCGCATGATGTTCGTACCGCGCACCGGCGTGGCGACAAGCTCATCCGTCAGGTTCAGTAGGTAATCAGTGGGCTTCGTGTTCTTGAACCAATCCGTCTCGCGAACAGCGTTAAGCCTAAGCGCCTCACTAAGAACCATCGGACTCTTGAGCATCAACGCCTGCGTGCGGACAAAACGCTCATACTCATCCTGCCGCAAGCGCTGTTGTTCGACCGAAAGCCCCGTCTCCGGCAGGTTGGATATACACTCGATCTGACATTCCGCACGATAGCCGGGGAAATACAAATACCACACCACGAAACCAGCCACGGCCACGCCGGAGAACAACACGAACAGAAAAGTGATGAGAATCGCACGCCGGCGCAGCATCGCCAGCACGTCGGACAGGGTCGGGGCCGTGCCGCCTTCCGACCCGCCACGGGATCCCCCCGGCATGATCGTCCGCTTGGATGCAGTTGTGGGAGTCGTAGTCATCGTGATTCTTTCTCGTTTAACAAGCAACTGATCCGTCGGCGGTACCGCCCGCTTATCTCATGTTGTGAGTTACGCCTCAGCATCTTCCGGAACATCTACATACAAATGGCCGAGCACATACCCCAGCAACCCAAACAGCGACAACGCCAAAATAAGCATGACGATACCCAACAACTGGTGCGGCAGGCCTGTCGCCCATTCCTTCGCGCCAACCACAATCAACAGCCCTGTCACCGTCACGCGAATGGTATTGCAAAAAACGGCAATCGGCAGACAGAACATCACCATCACAAGCCGCTGCCATGCAGGACGGTCACCCACATAGGACATGGCCACGCCCAACGTGATAAATGCCATCATCAGGCGCATCCCACTGCACGCCTCCTCGACGTTGAGCGTACCCGGCGGCCTGCCGGGCAACACATAATCAATCACGACTGCCTGCGCATCGGTGTGCAACCCGGAAACAAACAGCGGCATCAACGCTGCCGCCGCACTCGATGCGAGCTGCCGAAGTGGCATCGTCATCGACACATACACCCGATCCGGTAACGGCACCGCAAGCACCAAAAACAAAATCGGGAACCACGCCACCCGCATCACACGCCAGCCCCCAAGCAGCAGCGTCGTCCCGAAAATCGTACCCACGATCGACAACGCCTGCGGGTAGGCCATGCGCAAGCGCCACGCGGCCACAAAGTACATCGCAAGCGACAGCATCAAAATCACCGCGCCGACGTAACTGGCCTTGGGGCAGCAACGTGCCAGCTCATCACGCTTGGCGTTCAACAAATAGAGGCTGAACAATGGGATCAGCCAGCCGTGCGACCAGTTCCCGTCATTAAGCCATCGACCAACCAGGTGCGTCCGGATGGACCCCCAATAAACGGCTACGATCAACGCAACGACCACGGCGATCCGCACCCGAGCAGCCGGGGAGATCAACCGAAGCCACGCTTCCGTGGCTGAGCCGCTCGTATTGACGGTGGCCGTAGCGTTCATACTTGAAAACCTACGGAAAAAGGAACGGAAAACTCGGGCCGGTGATGTTGGCCGGGTTACGCTGAGCCGCAAAGGAATCGATGTCCGCAAAATTGCGAGCGTAGGTGAAGCTATACCCCACGTTGCTGACCGGGTTCGGCAGCGTCAATGAACGAATGCGCTGCAGGAACGGCGCGAACGGGTGCGTACCAACATTGACGATATCCCCCCGACGGATCAGGAAGTCGGCATCCTTACCCGAAAAAATGCGATCAAGGTCCACCTGGATCATCTGCTCCCGATGCCCAACCCTGCGGTACACGGTACACCGATCAGGCCAAGCCAAAGACGACAGCCCGCCAGCCGCAGCCACGGCCCCCTTAAGCGTGATCGACTCGGAGTTGAACGAAAACGCTCCGACCCGGTTCACCTGCCCCATCACATAATAGACACCGATTTCACCCTGGACGATCCGAATCACATCACCGGGACGCACATAGACGTTGGCCTGCGGGTCGCCCTCTCGCAGCATTTCTGCAGGAAGCCGCAGCACCCGGTAGCTGGTTTCCCCGGCAACCCGCGCCCAGTTCACCGAAGGTGCCGGCGTACCAAACTCCATGGACTCGACCAAACCACCATCGTCGATCGCCGGCGGCACATAATCGGGGTTTTGAACGAACTCACCGTTGATAAACACGAACGGTGTAGACGGATCCGGCTCGAACGATTGTACCAACGCCTCAGTTGCGGCCGCCTCCACCGCATCCCATTCGGGTGATTCCTCGTCCTCGTCTTCACCTTCCACAACCGCGAGAAGATCATCAAGCACGGGATCAACCACTTCGACATCATCAAGCGGTAGCACCGCGTCGCGTGAGGCCGTCGTGGAAGTAGAGGGAGAATCTGAAAACCCTGCGACCACGTCTTCAACAGGCGGAACGTAACGACGGAACACATAGATGTCGGTCACAAACTCATTAAGACCACCAACTTGGTTGATGGCTTCCAGAAGCCGGAGTTCGGGAGAGCGAATGGGGAAGGTACCCGCTCGAAGCGGCGCGTTGTTCGACGCACTCACGCCAATACCAAATATCGAGTAGGTCGCCTTCTGGAGAAACGTCGGATAGATCGTCACATCCGGGTCAAGAAGGATGTCGCGGTCGATCAGCACGTCGGCCAGGGCTTGCTCGAACTCCGGAGCCGTCAAACCCGCGGCCATGATTCGACCCAACACCGGCAGGTTGACCTCCCCCTTCGATGACACTTCCAACTGCGCCTGAAACGGAACCAACTGGTCACGAAGCTCGTAGATTTCCACCGAAAGCGTGTCACCTGCAGAAATTGGATACTCCTCATAAAACACCCGCAGGTCTTCCGGGCCTGGAAACACGGCCCCAGTGATCCCCGGCGCAACGTCCTCAATCGTGAGCGACGCGCGAACGTCAATCATTTTCGATTCGGAGAATGAGCCCACGATGGTCTGATCGAGCCAACCGTTACCGATCTAACTCGGCACAATCTCGCACGCCGCAAGCAGAAGGCTCGCCACGCCCACCGCCAGGGCCGTACACCCGGCTCGCTTACTTCGTTTTATTCGTATCAAACGGACTGCCCTCCGTGGCGCACTGAACCCAAGCCGGCACCACAGCACCAACCCACAAGAGCCCAGCGCCGCGCAACGCTAGCTGCGACAACGACTTTCGGTACACTACCGGAAACTTATCGGCCCACCAGCCACGGCCGGTTTAGGCTCCCCATACGACGATTGGGGTAATGTCAGGCCGCCACCCGGGGCTAACAGGGTGCAACGGGACAACCGAGAGTCGATGACACCGAACCAAAACGCCGCCACCCCCGCTGCCAATACTGAAAACGCCCTAGGTGCCGAGTTTGGACTCCCGACGGAAGCCGCAACGACAACAGAAACTAGACGCGGCACACGGCCGTAAAATGATAAAAGGAGAAGACCGTGCAACAACCACTCAGGCTCCAAACGACAAGCAGTCCTAGGGCGATCGCCCGGCTCGCCTCATACTTCGGTACGATTACCGGCGGCGTGGTGCTCCTCGCACTCGCGAGCTGCACCCTCACCGTATCAACTGGCGGGTCTCCTGCAAACGGCGGCAATGGTGACGACACGCAGCCCCCCGGAACCATCCCGGCATTCACCGTCACCCTGGGCGTCTCAAACTCAACCCCCCAGATCAACGAGGAAGTGATCTTCCGTTGCACCCCAAGCGGCGACATCGGCCAGGGCGCTTCGTTTTCCTTTCAGACGGCTGATGTGAGCCTACAAGTGAACACCGCCAGCGGAACCGCAACCTTCATCGTCACCGAGTCGGAACTGGACCTGAGCGTGGATATCACCTGCACCGCAACCGACGCAGAGGGCAACACGGCCACATCCACCCGAGTGACGATTTTCCCGACCAGTTGAACGCACCCCAATCCAACCGCAGCGATGAACTTGCACAAGCATTCCGGCTCCCGCAAGCACATGGCCGGCTGCTCAGCTTGGTGGTGGGTTGCGGTGGCTCTGCGTGTTGGCCTTGGTATCCAATCCGGCCAAACCATCCCAATCCGTGGCCCGAAACGTCACAAGCATCCAAATAAACACGGGGACGAGCAGCAAGGCGACAAGGTCGGCCACCAGTATACGATTCGCCGCCGACAACCATAGACGCAATAGCGGTGCCGGATCCAACACCGCCACTTGCGGGCGTGAAAACCCATAAAGCAGCGTCACAAAGACCTTCAAGAAAATAAACCCTTGAACCAACGCCAATCCGGCAACAAGTGCCCACCCCCGACGCCGCCATGGCACCGGCGTCGCCAGAACCAACGAGATCAAAAAGATCGTTTGAAAGTACGCCGGATCCCGACTAGAGGCGACGGCCGTCTGCCACGCGCCCGTTCGTGTGTTCATGTAGAAGATATGAGTGTCGTATCCGCCGCGGGGCTCTGACATCCGCTCATACCGAACCGTTCCACCAGGTATCAACGATCCGAAAATATCGGTCGCAGCGACACGATAGAACGAGCCATAGCACGCCTTCACCACCGACCAAGGGATCACCAGAAACCCGTAGAGGAGAAACAATCGAAGAAAGAAACCAACGATGATCCTACGCTTCGGCATGCCGCGCCCCCGCCAGTCCAGAGCGAGAAGCCCACGACAACCACACAACCCAGATGAGCAGCGCGAAAACGATAAACGTCGGTTGCCACACGTCGATGTGTATGGTCTCGAACGCACGCGGGAAATAAATACCGGTATAATACAAGCTCACAATGCGAACGAGATTGAGCACCAAGAGCAGAATCGTCCCGCCCACAAGACCCGCGCCCCGACGCCACCAGGACAAGGTCAGCGGCCATGCCAACACCGCAAAGATGAAAAAGGTCGATACCTGGATCGCCTCGCAGCCCCGTCGGATATTCACCGAATACCGCGCGGAGGATACCTGCAACCCCACGGCCGTCGCCTGTTCTCCGAATAAGCGAAGTACAAAAGCCGACGCCTCGGCATTGATCGCAAGGTATGATTGAAACGTCTCGCTCTTGGCAAACGAAAGAAAAAACCACGCGTTGAACACAACCATACATCCGGCAAGCACCCCAACAAACCGAAGCACCAACCGTCGGTAGCCCCCTCCCTTGCGCAAACCAGGGGCACCGATCGGGCGAACACGCAACCCGGCCGAGTGCCCAGATGAATCCGTTCTACCACCACCCCTTTCGTCGGTCGGCGCACCCCGCCCCTGAGACGAACCCGCTTTCGACCGCTTACCTCGCTTCTTGCCGCTTCGACTCAACTACGCCGACCCTCCGACTAATAACAACCTACGCCACTCCCGCTACACCACCACGCCGTCGCGCCAACATCACCGTACCCACAACCATCAGGATCAGCGTCAGCACGACCACCCCCCATTCGGATAAAGCAGGGACGGGGATCGGTAGATCGAATGACAATGTCGCTCGATCGCTAATAACTTGGGTATGTCGAAGCGGTGGATACGCCAAGAAATGCGTACCCATGATCCCCACCGGCAAAGGCGTAGGTGGGCCGAGGTCGAGTGCCGCCGTGTTGAAACTGGCAGCAGCCGGCAGCAACTGCAACGGTGCTGCTGGCCACGGTGTTGCCGCAGCTAGGAGCGGCGGCATAGTCGCGGCTGGCAACGGCGGCACTGTTGTCGAGATCATACGCATTGCAAGGCGAGTTCCCGCCGCCGAGTTGAGCGGCACGTTGAGCATATTCACCATTGGGCCAGTCGTAACAACACCTGCAGCAACCGCAGGATCTGCAGCAATCGCGGCCAGCAGCGGCGGGCACCAAGTAGCGGCAGGTCCAGCGGGAATAGCGGTATCGAACAAAGAGACGGCCACAGGCGCACCACCACCCGGTACCGTGGTTAGCAGCTCTACTCGAACTGTCGCAGCGGCTGGCTGCGTCCCCCAGCAATACAATGTTATCGTTGTAGGCGGAGCGGGATCCATAATCGCCTGCCCCATAACAGGTGTACCTATCACCCCCACCAATAAGACAACCAATAGGCGTCGCATTTTTCTTCTCCTGTACCAATATTTAATTGCACTATTCTCGCAATCCATACTTCACGAAGACATCATGCGAGAACCGTGTACTGATCACACTGGTAAAACGAAAAAATGTTGCACGTCGGACTGCACCGCCTGCACGAAACAAGCCCCGCTGAGCGAGCCATTGCCCCACGCTATCCAACGGAAAAGTTTCACCGGGCGGCATCGCCCTTAACACTCCAGATCATCGGACAACTGAAATCCAAACGGCGGTGCTCGGGAATGCTTCTGCCGAAGCGTCCACGACTGAACCACCCAAACGACTTGTGAGGGCACGAAGCTCACAGCATCGCGCCACCTGACCAACGACCGGCAACCAGGAAGGCCTGCACAAACGCGGCTCACCACGCCAACCATCACGCCGTTCACGCAAGCCAAGAGGAACGCAACCAAAACATTACCGAGCAAACGCACAAACCAGTGGAGTTGTGGGTTTTCACTCTGCGCGCCGGTGAGCAAACCGTCACCCGGGCCGACCAACTGGTACAGATGCAGACCAGCCTCAACAAG
>JAJRSR010000319.1 GCA_024278695.1 Planctomycetota bacterium
GCCCCCGGACAACGGGACGTTGGATAGGCAGACGGATACGAGCTGGCTATACACGTCGTTCGATGAGCCGCAGGCAGAGCAATGCCCGAACGACGTGAGAGTTTGGATCGCGGCCGTGGACGGGGGCGTTGAGCTTGCTCGTAGGAGCTTGACGGTGGTGCCGGTCCATTTCTGGTGGACCCAGACGGCGCAGCGAGACTATCAGAACGACTACAACTATATCAGATGGAAATACGCGACGGTCTTGGCTACCACAGGCGGAGCGTTTTCAGGCCTTCCGTCGATCAGCGCAGATGCTTGCGTGGCGTGCCCACGTTTTATGTTCGACCCATTCCCGCCGTGCGTCGCAGCATGTACGAACATCGGTGATTTCAGCGTGGCATTCGGAACGCAAGCTTTTCGGGGTAGCGAAAATGCGACAGCGAGCACGATCGGCCACGAGTTGGTCCACACCACCCCGACTGGAGAAAGCGAGTGTACTGCATACACCTGGGAATTCAATCACGATGCTGCCACGGGGATTTTTAACTGCGATACTGCTTATCTTGCGGACGTCGTACAACAAATGAACTGTACATGCAGTGGTATCGGATGCCCCGAATAGGCCCTGCCGAGATTGGAGTTAATCATGATTAGAACCCGATTGTTTCGAATTTCGCCCGCCGTTACGCTGAGTGTCTTGGTTGCGGCGGGATTGCCTCAACTCGTTCAGGCACAGGCTACGAGGATCGCCATAGACGACAAAGCAGGGTCTCGGGACGTTCTTCCGCTCTCGACGACTGTCTCCGCATCCATGCGAAAGAAGATTATCAAACGGCCTAGGACATCGGTGATCTGGGAGGACAAGGAGTACGGCATAGACGATGGTATCGACGTACTTATGTCCGTCATTGCCAATCCGACTACCGATGTAGCGACGCGCGCAACGGCGATCAACAGGTTAGGACACTTCTCAACGTGCCTTCAGAACCGAGAGTGCTTGCCGAAACTATGTGCGCTCTTTGACGGTCTTGGGTCACGCATGGAGAAGAGACAAATCCTCACGTGTCTTACAATTGCACAGGATTCGACGGGGTTGAGTTTACTCTACCGCGTCGCCACTAATGAATCCGACCCGGTACTTCGCTTTCATGGCGCATCTGGTCTCGCTGCTTGGAATATACGCGAAGGCGTCCATCAGTTGATAGAGCTATTTCCGTCGAGGGCAGAAACTGGGTTACGCCAAGTGGGAGCCGCTGCGATGATAAGCTTCACAAGTTTGAACGAGCGTAAGGGCTGGAACTGTCCGCAAGATGAGATTCGGCGGGCGGCGCTCGCTACAGCGGGAGACAACAGCGAAGAATATGCTAAGGCCGCCATGCACGGGTACCGCGCATGGTTCGAGGAGAATAAGCATCGTTTCCCAGAATGGAAACTCGGCGATCCGCTCCCCGAAGCTTCGCAGGATGCGTCGAATGATTGCGTGGAAAAATAACTACATAGTCCAATCGTCGTGCCGAACGTGGTGTGCGTGGGAGATACGATCACGTTCACGGCGAGCGGCGTGGTGGATAGCGGCGGCATACGCAAAGACGATTGCGTGGCGAAAGTGGAGGTTCCCGGCCTCGGCGTGACGTATGAGTGGACGCTAACGTTGCCGGCCGGTTACCCCGCGCCGCTACCGCCGTTGACGGGCTCCGGCGCGTCGGTCAGCGTAACGGCCTTGGTGCCGGGAGACTACTACTGCCGCAGCATCGCGCTACGCCAGAACGTTACTGTTCCTGCGATCAACGCCAGTAGTGCCATGAGCGCCACGCCCCACTGCGGCATGGCCGGGATCAGGTTTCCTGACGGTTCCACGACATGCTCTGTGCTTTCCATCAAGTGGCCATAGTGCGGCGCGAGCACATCTTCGAGCGGTTTGCCGTGACCGTCTTGGGTCCACTGTTTCGCATCAACCAGGAAACGAAATGCCCGGCGGTAGATCAACCTTGATCTAACATTCATGGAGTCGCTACCTACGGCTTGGTCCGTTTGGAGATTCTCAATTTTGTCGAGCCAAGTGCTGGCTGTTTCGAAGTGGGACCATCGCGTTGCCCCTGGCGATCTTCAGCCTTGGGGCGGTATACCTTGGTTCGCACCACTGCTCGCCCTGTTGCCACTTGAGTCACCTCGTCCGTCTGTTTTGGCGGGTCCATCACTACCCCATCACGCCACGACCTAGCGCAATTATTGCCGTAGATCCCGTTCTCAACCTTGAGAGACTCGTCCGATAACGCATTGCTGCGGGTTTATCTTTGAAGGTTCGCTAATAATAAAGAAGGTTCCCGGATCACCCGCTAATTCCACCAAGTGTTTTGTTTATTTAATCGGACGTGGGCTGTGGCGCTATGGCGTGACCGTGGCCGCCGTCCGGGCGGTCTTATGTATTACGTCAAGGCCATTTGGTCCACAACATGGGAGACTGAACGTGAAGATGATCATGAGTGTTGAAAGGATGGGCAGTCGAATCGCTGCGTTGGCATTGGTGTTTACTATGCCGGTGGTGCTTGCGGGCTGCAACGGTGGCAGCACGGGCAGCACGGGTAACACCGGCGGTGCCTCGGATCCGTTGAGCCTCGACGGTAATCTCAGTGGTAAAGTGCTCGACACGCAGTCGACGCGCGGCGAAACCGGCACGAACGCGGCCGGTCAGAGTGTCCCGCCGGCTTTTGACACGGAAGACAGCTTTGTGCGGTTCCGCGATATCATGGGTAATCCACTCATGAATGGTGATCAGCCGTTTCCGCCGGTCGATCTGCTTGCTGACGGTTCGTTCGATGCTAATGGATTGCCGGTAGGCGTTGACTTCACGCTCTGCGTTGATATCGGCAAGGACGGTGACTGCGAGGTCGAGAGTTGCGTGCATATCGCCGCTGATGGTGAGCAGGAACTCTCCGGTATGCTCGAAGACGTTCGTGTTGATCCGCTGACGACGATGGTGCTCGCCAAGCTGCGAGAGTTGTTCCAAGAAAACGGCGTCACACCGGATGACCTCCCGTTCAGCCCAGCCGCCATCGTGGCGCGGATCGTGGCCACCTATACGAATCTGTTTGAAGAGACGGGCATCGATCAGGATGTCGTCCTGGATGAGATTTTGGCGCTCACGCCGGAGCAACTGGGCGATCTTTTTGATAGCTTGATTCCCGCCAGTGCCCAGGTGGGCATGCAGATGGCCGAAGGCAACCTCCAGTCGACGCGGGGTAATGTTGATGATGTCGCGATCGGTGCGGCCAAGGTCTTTTTGCGTGCAGGCTTTCCGATTGCTGATGAGCCGGGCGGTCTAGACCTCAGTAGTCTCGCAGAATTGGAGGGTGTTGAGGCGACGACGCTTGATGAGCTGTTTGGTGATTTCGAAGGTCCAGATTCCGAGGGTGATGGAGACGGATTCATCGAACTGTCGCCGGATATTATTGCTGAACTACCGCCGGAGTTTCAGGCCGAGGCCGAGAACTTCAACGGTGATCTATCGACGCTTTCCCCGGAACTGATCGACGTGTTGTTGACGCTGGACCTGGGCATGGACTTGCTTGAAGATTTGGTGTTTCAAGAGGTTCCCGAAACAATCGTCTACATCAACGAGTTCTCCGAGCCCAACCGTAACTTCTCCGACGCGGAGAACGGCGAGGACGCTTCGCAGGGTCCGCTCATGAATGACTACCTGCTGATCGAGATGGCGCGGCTTCACCTTGGTGGTGCGGAGTTGACCGTTGGAGAGGTCTACGACCTCCTGACCGATATCGACACCGGATTCGGGGCGCGGTTGACCTACTTTGTCTTTGATCCGAACTTCTTTGGCCCGCCGCTGACGGTTTTTGAAACGGCAGATGGTACCGGCCTGTCGCTTGACATGGAGAAATTGTTCCGAGCCCTCTTCGAAGGTGGTTTTGGCGACGTGGATGCCGACAGCTTCGAGGAGAAGGCAGCGGCACTTCGCGCCGAAATCAAGACGCTGCTCGCCGGTACTATCCCGCCGACGATTGACCGCTTGTTTGGTGTTCTTCTCGATACTCGTTTGGGTGGTGTCAGCGAGTTGGCTGAGACCATTCGGAACGCCCGAGTCCACCTTCCGTACAGCCGGTCCGGCGCGAGCGATTTCTTCGTCGTGGCGGATGGCGATAAGTTGGGTTTCGATGGTAACGTGGTTGTTTCCAGCGTCACCATTGACGCAGAGATTACGCCGGACGGTCGCGTGAGTCGTGCGAGCTACAACGCGGATGGCAACGGTGTGTATTTCCTTGGCTTCACGGAGCGGACCGATGAGGGAGGCATGGTCGAGCTGATTGTTCGCGAGACCGGGTCATTCGTTCACTCAGACCGCGGTCCGGTTCGTGTTTCGATCTTCAACGAAGACATCTTCGCCCCGGTGAATGGCGGTACGTTTGCCGATTTCGTATCCAGTACGGGCAACTTCTTCCCCGGCGTTAGTGTCACCGTGGTCGCCGCCGAGTTTCTTCCGGAGCCGATCCCGTTCGAGTTCATCGAAGAAGAGTTTATTGAACCGATCGATGATGGCACCATCACCGACGGTTCGCTCGACTCGACTGTGGATATCATTGAAGACGTCATCGTTGACGTGACGGATCCCGCTTTGGATGCCACCACGGATCCGACGCTTGATGGCACGACTGATCCGGCGACCGATCCGGCGACAGAGCCCGCACCGGCCGAGTTTGACATGGGCGGCGGACCCAACGATCAGATTTTCGTCTTGGCCCAGGGGCTTGGCGGATCCGGCGAGCCGGTTCGGGTGGATTTTAACCTGGGTACGGGTGAGGCCACGTTCAATCCGGCTGGACGAAACCTGCTGATGTTCCTTCCGGATACAGAGCGGACGGGTTTGTTTGCGCTGTTCAATGAAAGTACCGGTCGAGCGGCGAGTGCTAACGATCCGCTTGACTTCTTCGTTGGTGCGGATGCCCGGCCGGATGGCTTTGGCGAGTTCTTCAACGAAGGAAACTTTGACCAGCCGATCGATGATCTCGATCAGTTCCTCAACGACACGTTCCGCGACGATGGCAGCATCATGCTGGAAGATGGTACGGTGATTCGAGCCGACGGTACCGAGGTACTTCCGGACGGCACGCAGATCCTTCCGGATGGGACTACGATCCTTCCGGATGGTACCGTGATCCCGATCGACGGTACGCTTACCGAGCCCGACGGCAGCATCATCGTTGATGGTGGCGTTGAGATTTTGGCGGATGGTACGCAGATTCTCGCCGACGGCACCCAGATTTTGCCGGATGGTACCACGCTCTTCACGGATGGGAGTCAGTTGCTTCCGGACGGCACGTTCGTCAATGCCGACGGTACGATCGACGATGCGACGGCGACCGAGCCGCCCGCGCCGGCCGAGTTCGATATTGTGGTGGACGCCAGCGGCTTCATTCTTGTCTCGCCGGATCAAATCATCGGGCTGCCGGTTAACCTAGAGAACTTCACACGCGTGTTTGGGACAGACGTGCCGAACCCGGGTTACGATCCCTCCGGTGATCCGTTCTTTGATGACATCAACGCCAACGGCGTTCAAGATGCCGATGAGCCCACGGCGCCGTTTTTGCCGTTGTTGTTTGATCCGGCTGACTGGCGTTCGACGGATATTCGTCTGTACTACCGTCGTGCGGACAACGGCGCTTCGGTGTCTTTCGAGGACGTGTCGTTCGAGTCGGCCACGCCGATGACGTTTGACGGCGTGGAGCTATTGCCACGTAATTTCGTGCCGCGATTGAACGCGTTCCGATATGGTCGCCCGAACACGGCGCTGAACCTGCTGACGGCGTTTGCGCCAGCCGACGACTTTAACGGTACGCGAACGTTCAACCGGGACACGAAGGTGGGTATCTTTGGTGCGTTAGCGTTGATCAATTTGGTCATGGACCAGGTATTTAACGTCGAGGCTACCGTGGATGTCGATGGGTTCGGGCCGCTGCCGGCTCAGAATATCATCACGGACGCCCAGATGTTTGTCGCGCCGATTGGTGATCCGTTCTTGCTCATTCTCGACGGTTTCCGTCAGCGGGTCCGAGGTGACGGCGTCGTGGTCGAGTAGCGCCACAGCGCATCGTTCATAGTTTACACCCTGCCGGGGGCGGTCTCGCGTTTGCGCGGGTCGCCCCCGGCTTTTTTATGGCTCGGGGTGTTCTCTTGACAAGTTCAGCGAATACCGGGACGCTTGTGGGATTCCGATGGTGGCGCGGTCAAGGGGGCTTGGGCTCAGGCTGTGAGCCGGTGTCGTAAGTCGTAGCGTCCGCCGTGCGGGCCAGTGATACGGATTGACCGCGCGGGTACAGCCCGCCGTTCCCTTCAAACCAGCGAGTAGTTTCATGGGTAGCCAAACGGACACGATGGACA
>JAJRSR010000017.1 GCA_024278695.1 Planctomycetota bacterium
CGATCAACGGAAGCTTCGGTCAACGAATCAACGCTTCTGCCGAACCCATCGCGAAGACGCGAGAGGGCATGGAAGGCGTACGGAAATGACCTGCAGGAAAAACGCTTGACCACAAAACTCTTTCAGGTATGACCACAAAACTCTTTCAGGTATGGGGCACCCGCTGCTTTGGTTGTCCGCGCGTTGTGTTGGCGAGTTTAGGCGTAGTTTCGCTTGGTCAGCATTCACGAATCGTACAGGCTTGGGCTGTTCTGCACCTCTTACGGAGTATCTGCGTTATGGTTTTACGGCGCGGAGTTGCCAGTGTAGGGCCAGGCGGTTGATGAGTGGGATGGCTTCGAGCATGCGGTCGAGGGCGATTAGGGCGTGGGTGATGGCGCGGTTGCCGGGGACGCGGGCTAGCACGGGGAGTTTGTCGGGGAAGCCACAGAGGGTGTATGCGAGGAATCCGAAGCCGCGTGAGACCTGTACGGTGAAGCCGGCGCGGCGCAGCATCGGGATGATGTCGCGGCGTCTCAAGCCCTCGTCGTCATCGTGGAACTCGTCGCTGGCCGCGTACATCCGGCGGCGGGCGAGGCGGTTGATGAAGGAATCGTTCGACGGCTCGGAAAACGCGAGTCGGCCACCGGGTTTGAGTACGCGGGCGATTTCCGAAAGCGCCAGGGGCAGGTCGGGTAGGTGGTGGATCGAACCGCGGCAGAGGATCGCGTCGAAGCGCGCGTCGGCGAAGGGCAGTCGGCCGCCATCTCCGCAGATTCTTTTCGCGCTGGGGGCTTTGTCGATACCGGCTTCGAGCATGTCGAAGCTGACGTCCAGCCCGATGGTGCGGCATTGTCTTCGGACGAGCTCAGGAAGCATGACGCCGGTACCGCAGCCGAAATCGAGCACGCATGCGCCGGGCTGAAGATCGGCGAGGTCGCAGAGTCGCTTGTTCCAATAGCGTTGGTAGATGCGCGAGTAGGCCGGCGCGTAGCGTTTGGTCGTGTAGACGTCCGCGAGCCGCTTGTGCATGTCGATCTGGTCGTGGACGTATTGGTCGTAACTGGACTTCGAGACGTTTTGCTTGGGGGCGGTTGTCGATTGGCTGGGGTTGTGGTCGGCGATGAGCGTCATGATGTTGCGACTCTGGGGAGCGTTGGGGTTGCCTGGGCCGACTGTGCTTCGTCCGCGTTCGTGTTGTTTCCTCTAACAGTACTTCCACACAGGTCGTTCGACTTCTTGCTCCCCTCTTTGATAAGGTGGGACTGTGGGAGATTCTTATTTGGTTGAAGAACCCCTCTCGATCCCCCCTTGGTAAGGGGGGAAGACAGAGAGCCATCCTTGTTGGAAACGGTTCCAGCTTGGTCGCGTTTGGCGAAGGCGAAGTACATGGCAGTGAGTAGCGTCGCGAGCACGGCGATGGCGAGCCAGATGAAGAGGCGCTGGGCCGTGACGAAGAGCGTGGCTTGATGTGGGGAGACGCCGACAGCGCGTAACGCCGCGAACCAACCACCCTCCAAGGCTCCGAGCGCGCCCGGTGTGATGGTGGCCATGTGCGCGGCTTGGGTTACGGTGCCCGTGGCGGCGAAGAATGACGCGGTTAGCTCGGTTAGTCCCACGGCGATCGCGACGGTCCAGAGGCGCAGGGCGACGAAGGCGTAACGTAATACGGTGAGTCCGTAGGCATTGAGTAGGGTCCAGCGATCGAAGCTGGGGAACGCTGTTACGGCTGCGTTGCTCAAAGTGTGGTGAGGGGGCGGCTGTGTTTGCCACGCCGCGCAGGCTGAGGCCTGCGGCTCGGGGGTGTGGCACGCGCTGCTTGGTTCATCAGGACCGAGGCCATCGGATGTAGGCTGCACCGGTGCGGGATTTGATTGTGATCGGGTTCGGTTCACGAAGCGGCGGGCTGTTTCAATGAGGCGTACGAGCCAGGGGAATAGGCTCATCAGGCAGATCGCGCCGATCAACAGTGCGACGCACACGCCTCCGGCTGCTTGCGATGCGCTGAGGTGGCCTGTGAGCAGGGCTGCGGTGATGGGGACGACGAGGAGGAACTGGTAGAGGTCCAGCACGGGGTCGGCCGCGACGCTACAGACGGCACGTTTGGTGGAAACACCGGCGGCGGTTTTGACGGCGGCCGCCCGTATGGCCACGCTCACTGCGGGGATGGGCAGGAATTGCGAGCCGAAGCGCGACCAGGCGACGAACGTCCATAGCCTGCGGATGCGGAACGTGTGGTTGGGTTCGGCGATTCTCAGCCAGATGCGCCAGCGTGCTGCGTAGATCAGGTCCATCATGGCGGTGCAGAGTATGACGAGGGCGACGGCTTCGATCGGCACCGTCCAGATCATGCCGATGTCGTCAAAGTTCATGAAGCCCGCAGCGAGTGCAAGTAGGGCGATGACGGCTAACGTCCACGCCAGGATGAGGCGTGGCAGTAGACGTTTGGCTTGCGCGATCATCGCGTCGCCTTGGGTGGTTGTGTTGTCGTGGTCGTTCTTCATGAATCGCTACGCTGTTGGTTGCGCGTCAGGCCGCGCTCTGCGGCGAGCGTTTGTCGATCAGGTCGGCCAGAAGCCCGATGGCGAGCACTTGCAGTGCGGCCATCGCGATGATTAGCGTCGGGGCGATGGCGATGGATCCGGTGAGGTAGTTGGAGAATCCGGCCCATGCGCCGGAAAGCGCGAGTAGGGCCGCCGTCGCCGGGCCGAATACCTTGAGCGGCTTAAAATACATGACGGTGCGGACGATCAGGCTGATGAACATGGCCGTGTCGCGGATCGGGCGGATGGACGACATGCCGACGCGTTTGTAGTAATCGATCGGGACGAACTTGACGTCGTATCCGTGTGTGAGCAGCGATAGCGTGATGGTCGTGGTGAAGCTGAAGCCGTCGGGTAGTAGGTGGATGAACTTCTTGATGAGGCTCCGTTTCATAACGCGCAGGCCGCTGTTGAGGTCGGGGATGTTCGTTTCCGAGAGGTAGCTGGCGAGCTTGCGTAGCGCCCACTTTGGCGGGCGGCGTAGCCAGGGGGTGTTGACGTTGAGCCCGACGCGCGCGCCGACGACCATGTCCACGTCGTCGATCATGTCGATCAGTTCGCTGAGGCGTCCGTTGGGGTAGGTGCCGTCTGCGTCGGTGATGGCGATGATCTCATGTTTGGCGTCGCGCACGGCTCGTTTGAGCGAGAAGCCGTAGCCGCGGTTGGTGCTGTTCTCGATGACGCGCAGTCCTCGGACGTTGGCACAAAGGCTGAGCTCTTTCGTGGAGCCATCCGTGGAGCCGTCGTTGACAATGATGAGTTCGAACGGTCGCTTTGTGGCTTCCAGGATTTCGGAGAGCTGGCGTACCGTGTCCGCGATGACGCCTTGCTCGTTGAAGCAGGGGACGATCACCGTGACGCCGGCGAAGCGCGTGGGCGGTCGTTGCATGACCAGTTCCGGTGATGCGCCGTGCGATACGTTGACGTCGGCGACGGCCGAGGCTTCAGCCAGTATGGTTGCCATGGTTCTTCTCGCGTTTGCGGTTTGTGATAGCCGTGTGTATTCGTTTGAGCAAGATTACGGGTTCGGTTGGCGCGTTCGGTGCGGTTGCCGATGACGCGATGGTGCCGCTAATGTCTATGGCGGCCACCAGCGTGGCGCTTTGCCATGCCGGGATTGCGGAACGGGCGATGCCGACGCCGTAATCCCATCGCTCTGCTTGGCCTTGGAATTGTACGGGGGTGGCCAGGGCTAGTGCGCCGTTGATCGGCGCGGCGGCCACGCGGCGGCTGACGATGTTGATGGTCGTCTCTCGCCACCACGGGGGTGCCGCGTCATCGGCGGAGACGCGCAGGCGACTGCGCATTTCAGTAGGGAAGAGAACGCCGAACCGCCAGAACATTGAGGCGGTCATGTGGATCTCGGCGTCACCGTCGAATGCGCCGTCGTTGATGAGTTTGGTGATCGCGCCGCCGATTCGGCTGGTGTGTCGGTCTTCGAACGATTGGAGTTCGTGGCGGTTTGCATAGGCGATCGCGACGATGGCCGCGAGAAGCACGGGCCAAGTTCGTTGCGTGGTTTTTGCGGTGAGTCTGCTTAGGATGAGTCGATGACCGGCTGCGGCTAGGCAGAGGGCGAAGGGGACGCAGACGTACAGGATGTTGCGGCCGACAAACGACGGGTAAGGTCGCGGGCCGTTGCTGAAGCTCACGGGGAAGAAGGCGACAAGGAGGTACGCCGCGATCGCCCAGATGGCGATTGGTCGGCCGCGCTTATCAGCGAACAAGACGTAGAGTGCCGCAGGCCAGAAGGCTAGCGCGAGCCACCCCCAGCCCGACGTGACCGGATGCAGCAAGAAGGTGAGGCGTTGCCATAGGAACCGTAGCGGTCCGACGGCAAAGGGGTCGCCGCTGGCCGGGAAGAGACCGGATTGTCCCTGTGCCGTGGTGAGTGCGTGCCATTTGAACCAGAAGTCATCGGCGATGGCGTAGTAGATGGTACCGTGGACTATGGCAAAGAGTATACCGCCGCCGAACATCGCGAGCAGTACGTTCCGGCGTTGACGACGCGTGCAGGCTGGTTCGCTGAGTACCATGGCGACAAGACCGATGATGGTCCAACCGGCGAAGATTTTTGCGGAGGCGGCGAGCCCGAGCGCGAACCCCGCGCTCACGCCGAGGCGCAGTGCGGCGTTGCGATTCTTGGAGCGTATGGCACATAGGATCAGGAACGCGGCGCACGTCGCCCAGAAACAGGCGTGAACATCCGGGTAGGCCGTTGTGGATAGCATTCGGAAGTAGGGCATTACTGCGACGATGGAGCCGGCGCACAGGCCGACCCACCAACCCCAGATCGTTCGACCGATGGCGACGACGAGTAGTACGCACACGATGGACAAAATGATTGACGGAAGCTCGACGGCGACGACGTTCGCACCGAAGACGGCGATCGACGCGGCGACTGGTAAGATGACGGAGAGCCGGGCGTAGTGGTGGTGGACGCGTGTGATTGTGGTGCCGGACAGCACATGCTCGGCCGCTGCGACGTAGGAGGCATCGTCCGAGCCGAGCCATGGTGTTGAATCAAGCGTACGCACGGCGAGCGTGACCGCGAGCAACGCGGCAAGCCAGGCGATGGCGTAGGTCGGTCGATGCGACGGTGCCACGTTCGCGTTTCGTTCTGTCGTCGTATCGTTTTTCGTACCGTTCATTCGATCGTCCGCTTGGCCGCGTCGGGGGATTGTCGTAGCCCCAGACGCCGGCGGTGCCGCGCAGGATTCCGATAATATGTCGGATGGCGGGGCGTCGGTCTTGAGGTAGGTCTAGAGGAAACGGCTGTGGCGGCTCAGTATGGGCGTTTTTTGCTAGGTTACGGGTTGCGCGACGCGGTTCGGAGACGTTGGTCCGTCGCCTGCGGTAGGTAGTCGCGGGTGAGTGTTTCGAGTTCTTCCGGTGAGCGACATTGCTTGGAGGCTTGGTCGAAGGCGTCTTGAGCTTCTGCGATGGTACCGTTTGCCAGAAGCAGGCGTCCGCGTAGCAAGTGGGGTGCGACGATAGCGCTGCCGTCCGGCAGGTCATGGGTGATGATCGCCAATCCTTGCGCGAGACGCTGCGATGGGGCTTCGGTCCCGCTGATCCCCACGGCGAACAGACCGGGGAAGTCGCCGAAGATGACGTGGCTCGGTATGACGGTTGGCGCGGGTAGTTGGTCTTGACCGGCGTAGAGGCGGTCTTTGATTCCGACAATCCAGACGACGTTGTCCGTTTGCTGCCATGACTCGTGTGTGAGCGAATCCGGCTTCGTGTTTAGATCGACGGGTAGGAACCGAGCGTGGCCCATGCCGTATCGGGCTTTTCCGCCAACGGCGGGATGGAACGATGCCGGGACGCTGTCCGCGCCGGCGATGGCGAAGGCGTCGCCGGGGGTGGTGTGGGTGCGTAAGAATGTCATGAGCCCGCGCCAGTCGCGTTTGTCGTGTTTGTTGAGTAGCGACCACGACGCGGAACTCATGGGGACCAGCAGTAAAGCGAACGCCGCCGTAAAGACGAGTGATCCGAAAGCGCGCTGTCGCAAGGCGATGGTCGTGCGGACGCGTTCGAGGCCGATGGCTACGAGAATCATCAGCGGTACGCTCGCGAGCAACAGGTATTGCGGCTTGGCGTGAATCGGCGTCATCTTGGCGTAGAGGGCCGCGTAGAGTAAAGGGAATGGCAACAGAATGGTTAGCAATTGCGCGGCGATGGGCCTTTGTTTTGCGACAAGTGCCGTGTTGATGATGCCGATTAGGGCGAGCAGTCCAGCACCGACGAGCAACCAAGTCGGCGCAGGCAGCGCGCTATAAACCTGGCTCGTGGAATAGCCGCTCCAGAAGGCTTGATAGGCGTCGGCGAGTTGTTCAACAAAACGGGGGAACCAGGCGGATGGTGAGGCGCCTACTGCGTTGCGGGTGCGGTCAAGAATGAGTCCCTGGATGGGGCCCAAGATCGCGTAGGCTGCTGCGACTGCGGAGAAGAAGGCCCAGAGTCGCTGCGTTTCACGGTCGCGCGCGTTGCGGTCTGCCGTGGTGTGCGCTACCAGCCATACGCCGATGGCGTAGAGGCACGCTGCCGCTACGAGGAGTTGTGGTCCCACCCATCGCGTTAGGATCAATGCTGTGGTGGATGCCGAAAAAACCAGCC
>JAJRSR010000320.1 GCA_024278695.1 Planctomycetota bacterium
CAGCGGGCTTCTCCGATGAAATCTGGATAATCCGGAAGCGTCAAGGGTTGGACGCGAATGGCCAGCGTGGCACTGGGTGGTGTGAAGGAGATGTACCGGTTTTTGAGTCCACATACTGTGCCAGCGCAATCGTCGTTGTTGCTGCACGGCTGGTCCGGACCTTTTTGCATGCAGATGTCGTCTCCCACTGTTACCGGTACGGGGTCGCACTGACTCGCGACGCCATCGGGGACGATTTTGAAAACCTCTCCGTCGTTGAGATCGCAGATGTAGATTTCGCCGAACGCGTCCAGACCAAAAGACGAAATGCTTCGAATGGAAGAACCCGTTGGTGCCAGCTCAGCCGTCCGGTCCTGGACGGCAGGCGGCATGCCGTTGTAGGTGAAGCTCCAAATCTGGTTGCTGCAAAAGTCGGCAAAGAAGTAGGCCCCGTTTAAGTCAGGCATGGCGCAGCCACGGTAAACCTCGCCACCGGTGATGGAACAGCGGAAGGGTGATCCACCGCGAGCAAACTCGTAAATCGGGTCAAGCAAGGTTTCGCTGGGCGTGCCGGCGACACCGCAATCACCGGTGAAAATGAAGTTGTTGGCCCCTTCGCGACAGCGCCAGCCCCAATTCTCGCCGCCTGCACTAGCGGCTGGTTGAAAGTTAATCTCCTCCCAATCACCTTGCCCTACGTCGGCCATGTACAGATCACCTGTGGCACTGTCGAAGGCGTTGCGCCAATGGTTACGAAGCCCGTACGACCAGATTTCGTCGTCACCGCTAATCCCAACGAATGGGTTGCTCGCTGGGATACCATAATTCCTCGTAGTGTCCGCCGGGAAGTCGTCTGTGTTGACATCGATCCGCAACATCTTACCCAGAAGGTTTGCCGTGATGTCTTGTGAGTTGCCTGTGCCCGGCGTATGTCCAGCGCCTTGGTCGTTGGCACCGCCACCATCGCCTGTGGCTATATACAAGAAACCGTCCGGTCCGAAGGAAATCCAACCGCCGTTGTGGTTGGTTTGTGGTTGGGGAACGCCAAGCAGGATCATTTCGCTTGAAGCGTCGGCTTGGTTTGGGGTGGCCGGCGGCACGTGAAACTGTGATACGCGTGTATCCCCGCTTGAGCCGGAGAAGCTCGTGTAGTCAACGTAGAAAAAACCGTTTGTTGCGAAGTCAGGATGAAACGCGAGCCCGAGCAGCCCCCGCTCGCCGCCGGTTCGAACGCGAGCGGTGATATCGAGAAAGGGGGTTCCGCTTAAGACGGGCGGATCAACAGAGATGTCCAAAATGCGGATGCGTCCGACCTGCTCCACAATGAACACGCGGCTCGTGTCACCGGGTGCGTAGGTAACGTACAGGGGGCTGTTGAGCCCGTTCGCCACACGCACAGTTGTCAGTGGGGTGACGCCGGCGAGGACACCCGAACAACAAGCCAGGGCCGCGATAGCCGAGGTTGTACCAATATGAATTCGACGCAGATTGAGCTTCATAATAACCCTCCGAAAAACCCCTTCGTATCGACTCCGCGAAGAAGTGTAGCGAACCACCCCCGGGACGTCACGGCGACAGCCGCGTGCCTATTCTAGCATCGGGCGGCGGGGACTACTAGTGAAATCGCCCGATAAATTGAGCAATACCGCAACAAATTGTTGCCACAACGCCTTGGCTCAGTCATGACGCCGGGTTTGACTTGGCTACGGTGCGCACCGGCCACAGGGGTCGGTACAGAAGCCCTCCAGGCAATACCCGGTGCCGCAGTCTCCGTCACTCGTGCAGGATAGGCTGCCACAGGTGACCGCACTTGGGCAGGCGCACGGACCGGTTATGCCGGCCCCATCTGGAAACTCAGTGCCAAGGAAAGAGGCAACAACCGCATTGATGTCTCGAAAGCTGAGTGGCCTGCTCGGAATGGCGACGTTGGGCTGCATTTGGGTTGTGGCTTTGATCGGAGCGGCCGGGTCACCGAGGAACTTGGACACGACTGCGTTTAGGTCAATGAAATCAGGTTGAACGTCACCGGGATTGACGAAGTAGGGTACATCCACGTCCCCCCAATGACTCGTGCTGGACACCAAGGGGGGGCCGAAGTCGAAGCCGGTTCCGATTTGTGAGCTACAAGTTGCATCGACCGCGTGAAGTTGATAGCTGGAGCCGGGCGTGATTTCCGCCCCGAAGACCTGAAGCACGTCCAAAGTGCTCCAATCATGAAAGTAGGGCTCACACTGTAGTGACGCGCCGGTAAACGTGCGCGACGGATCTGACGAGTCCTCTTCCGGGTATTCGCGCGGGGGACCGACCCAGAGTGTGCGTCCGTTTGCAACCGGGAAGCCTGCTACGTTGTCGAGTGTCACGCGTAATGCGGTTTGATTGCCGCTGATCATCGGGTTCACACTTAGGAACCGACTTTTTGTGACGTCGCCGACGATTAGTTCCGGAGACGCTTTCAAGAGGCATTGGCAGGAATCAATGAGCCCATCGCCATCACCGTCAACCGAGGGTGTCACGAGAATTTCGAACGTATCGGGGATGTTGTTTTCGTTGCAGTCGTATTCGCATTCGTCCGGGATACCGTTGCTGTTGACGTCCAGGCTAAACCCGCCTGCGATATCCGTCGTGTCGTCGATACCGTTCTAATTGCAGTCGTAGTTCAGCACGAACAATCCGCGATCAATGTCAGAAATCAGTACGATGCCGCTGGGCAAGCTCGGGTAGACGCCCCACGCGCCGACGAACCCAACAAAGTTGGTGCTCGGAGCAGTATCAAAGTACGCCACTTCCGAGATGTTGAGCGGATCGCTCATGTCGAACACCCGCAAACCGCTTGAATAATTGGCGTGGTAGCTCAGGCCGCCGCGGATGATGACGTTGTGGTCGATTGAGCAGATGCCATTGGTGAAGGTGTTCACTAGGACGGGATTGTTGAGGTCCTGCACGTCCGCGACGTATGTTGTCGACGTCAAGCCGGAACCGGACTCGTCGCCTTCGTCCCCGAAGACAACATACCTTCCGTCTTCCGTCAACCATCCCTGATGCGTAATCGAAAGATTGGGATAGAACACCCGTGACAGTTCAAACATAGCGTTCTTGTTGGTCACATCAACAATGACCACGCCGTATCCTGGGGCGAAGCCAAAGGCGATTTCCCGACCGGCATTCGGACCGGTTCGATAACTGTGAACGAAAGCATCGTGAAGGCCGCGCCCGGACCAGACGCCTGCGATTGACGGGTTGGACGGATTGGTGAGATCGAGTGCCACCAGCCCGCGGCTGAGATTACTGCCGACGAGGTAGGCGAATCCACTGATGTCGTTGGTGGCGATGTTGTGGGAAGTACTAAAGCCGGAAGTGGTCCACCGTTGAACGAGGGGGGCCACACCGGAGTCAATCTCGGATAAATCTATGATGTCCATGCCGCCGCCACATTCGTTGACGACGTAACCGTGCGTCCCCATCGTTCGTATGTCGCGCCAGATGCAACTGGCTCCTGAAACCTGGTCTATAACGGTAGGGTTGAACGGGTCCGTGACTTCGACGATGCCCGTTTGGGTTGATAGACCGATGAGTGCGTACTCCCGTCCGGACGGTGAGGCGTAGCCCCATACGTCGTTCCCGTCTGATTGAAATCCCGAAAACCCGGAGAGCGGAATGTTCCCGAGCAGCTCCACGCCGAAGGAGCCATACTGCGATCCAGGCATTACGCAGTCGATGCTACAGCAACTCTGTTGTGCGTTAAACTGCTGATTCGGCCCAGAACAATCACCTATTAGAACATTGTCATCGCAGGTTCCGGTATCAAAATTGCAGCATGCCCCCGAGCATTGTTCGGCGCTAATGGCCATCTGATAAGTTCCGAGAACACCACCGGAGAGTATCGCTGGGTCTGCCAAGATCGGGTAGTAATAGATGCCGGGTAACAGGCCCGGGAAGGATAGCGTGATGTTGTTATCAGCGCACGTTTGGCGGTTCTGCGCGCCGGCGAAAGCCGTGATGGCGCAAGAGGTATCACAGTCTGAGTAGAGGACGTTGCGGGAAGGGAAATGCAGTGGTGTTGAACCGCAAAGGTCTATGACGACGTCGCCGCAGGTGGTCAGTTCAAAAGCCTCCCACCATACCGCAGCGGTATTGCCGGTGGTTGCGTCGCAGTCCGGACCTGTAGCTGCCGCGAGCGTTCCCGAAAGCACCGTGGTGACGGGGCTGCCCGGAGCGCCTGGGGTGATCGTGGTGACGATCGCACCACTACAGGTGTCCGAACCGGTCGTGCCTGCTTGGACGGGCGTCCCCGAAAAGGCAATGACGCCCGTTACCATGAACAACCGGAATACCGTGACCGAAACACCTCGTTGCGACATATTGCTTTCCTTTCCCCTTGCCGTTAGTTCGTTCGCGTCCGTCACACTACGTGAAAGAGACGTGTGTTCACGGCAATACCGGTCAAAGGGATCGTAAGCTACCCCACACCGAGCGCGTATACTGATAGTACGTCTACCACCCAACTCGGCTTGGCTACAATGTTATTCCATAGCCGCGGCAAGCGCATGGCAAATTATGTATTATGTTGTGCGTCGGCCCACTGCGCGTCAGGCGTTTGCCACTGCTATGGCGTGCATCTTCCGCAAGCATCTGTGCAGAAGCTATCGACACATACCCCCGTGCCGCAGTCGCTGTCCACGGCACACGACGTGACACCGCAAGTCACCGAGCTTGGGCAAACGCATGGTCCCGTGTAACCGTAGATACCGTCCAGGAATGCGTTGACGTCTGCGGAAATATCTTTGAAGTCCACGGGCACTTCAGGTTTAAGCACATTTGGTTGGAGCTGAGTTCGTGCCTTGGAGATCGCGCCCGGTGCTTCGAGGAACTTGGCGACGATGGCAGAAATGTCACTAAAGTCGGGTTGGATCGTTGCGATCTCGGACAAAAACGGCTCGGTGATGTCGCCCCAATGGGACGTGGTGAGGCTTGTGGCAGTACTGTAGTCCTTTTCGATGCTGGTGTCGCAACTGCACCGGATGGCCTGGACCTCATACACGGAGTTTGGCGCTATTTCTCCGCCGTAAACGTGTACCACGTCATACCCGATCCAATCCAGACACACCGGTTCGCAGCTTGTATTTGCGGCGAAAAGTGTGGTTCCCTGAGGATCCGAGTCGGTAGACTCGACAGGTGCGCCCACCCACCTCACTTCACCCTCGAACGCGGAAAGATCAGGAGAGCCTGCCGGAAGCCCTCCCTCCGGGTTCAGCAGCGAGACCAGCTTTACGCGAATGGCGATCGTCTCAATATGATCCGGAGGGATAAAGGAAATATAGCGGCTGCCGGGTAGGGCTGTCAGATTACGTATCGGCGCGTCTTGGCGGCAGAAGTTCTGAGAGGGGTAGTCCCAGCCGATGGCGTCGAACATGTCGCCGTCTGATTGACGAATAAAATTCGGGAAGAACGTCTGAGCGGAGCCAATCGTTGGGTCCATGATGCCGATCGCCGGGCTCTGATCACGGAAGTGCGAGGCCTGCCGTGGGTTTCCGTCCGACATACGGTATTCAACCGTGATCAGATCGGAATTGACGTCGTCGATAGGTAGCGGTTCGTTCTGGTCGACCATACGCGGTGTGGTTTGAAAATCTGCCAATGTGTCGGGGTTATGATTCGTTCCGTCGCCGTCGCTACGTTGGAATCGGTAGAGATCCAGCGTTTCGAGGTCGTTAAAACGGAAGTCCGCACCGGACGTAAAGCCCAACGCATGGCCAACCTCGTGAACTAGCACGGATTGAAAATCCCAAGTGCTCGGGCTAATGGATGGTGGCGTATAGTCCCAGGCGAATTGCGTGTTAAACGTCATGGATGCGGTCGAACCTGATGCCGTACCAATGTACGAATTGTAGTTCGCACGGGTCACAAAAACACGGTTTTCGTTCGTCACGGTTTCGGAGTTCCCGTTGTAGCGTACGGGCAACGTGGGGGTGCTTGGCAGGAAGTCCTGAATCGTATCGGTAATGTCCATGTTGGCTTGGAGGGCGTCGCGTGCTGCAGCGTAAGTCGTTGAGAGGTACGAACTCCCCGTTGAACCGAGAACGCCTGAGCCAAGTGGGGCAAACCGTAAGGAGATGTTGATCACGACCGGGTCATCGAATTGGGCTTCAAGGTAGGCTTCTACCTCGGCGATAGCTGCGGCTGCGCCAGCCGGAAGTGATGATAAAATCTGGAACCGGAGGTCGAGCCCGGGCGTGACCGCCGCGATCCCGCCAGTTGTCTCCTCCTCAATAGCGCGAGCAGCTTGGGCGTGGGAGTTTGCGATGGTCTTTAGCTGATCAACTGACAATGCCCCATGTGTGCCACCGCACATCTCGCGCCATACTGTTTCGGACGGGAGCGTAGCTGTCGTGCCGTCCAAATACCGGGTTACTGAGGCTGGCTCATTCGGGACGACGTATCGGGTCGCAATGCTGGAGACCTGGAACCAACCAGAGGTGACCGCGCTGATTTCTGGAGTCGCCGCAATTCGATTTCGCAACGATTCGATCTCAAAGCCGTTAGCAGTCGTCAAGTCGATGGATGGTGCGAGGGCGTCGCTGTTCTGGTTTGAAACCCGCGAAACGTAAACGCGAGGGGCCAGTGCAAGCTTAACGCCGTTCTGCGTTTCGGAAACCGGCGCGACATAATCAACACCGGGAATCGAAAGGATTTGCGTGGCAAGTTGTGCCCGTGCATTGGGGCCGCCGATATCCGCGGCGTCTATCAGAAGCGTGCCAGCCAGCAACGATGATGTTACACGATTCGGATCTACGCCGAGTGCCGCGATAGCGGTTCGGGCATTGGCATCCATACCGGCATTATTCAAAACAACGGCAATAACGCCTGTTGGTGCCAGAGGCGTAGCCGTAGCATCCACCGCTTCAAACCGGTAGTGCAAATCCGCTAGGCCGTCGGCCTCGGCAAGGACGGTAAACCCCAACACGCACATCCCAAACATCATGACTGCAAGCTTAAATCGTTCCATCGTCTAGCCCTCTCCGGTTACGCTGTACATTCCCCAGTACGTTTCTGGTTGGAAAACTACTTGGCAGGGTGCGCGATTATAGCCCAACCCGTCCGATCACACAAGCCGAAAACGCCGCCGAACGTCCGAAAATCTTCGCACGGCCTCGGAAATGGTCACATTTGTGCGAAGTGTTCGATCTACGGACGCGTGAAGACTCGCTGGAAAATCTGGTAGTCGCGAAGGTCAACCATTTGGTTGCCATCCATATCGAATGCGGTGCGGCAGAGGCGGGCCGGAAAAACGCCAGGGCCACCTTGTCCGATCAAGAGGCATTCTTGGAATCCGACAAAATCATCATTTCGGAGTAGGCAATCGACGCTGAGGTCACCGACGGGGCGACCGTCCGGGTATACCGGTGCGCCCACCAATGTGAACGGACAGACATCCGAGGTGTCGGGGATGCCGTCGTTGTCGGAGTCATTATCGCAGTTGTTGATGATGCCGTCGCCATCGAAGTCGATTTCACAGCGATCAATCAGGTCGTTGCCGTCGCAGTTATCTGCATTCCCCGCCAGAAATTCACAGCCGTCGGCCAAGCCGTTGCCATCACAATCCAGATCGCACATATCGGGGATACCGTTCGCATCGCAATCGGAATGGGTGCCATCGACAATGTCGCACCGGTCGGCGATGCCGTTGCTATCGCAGTCGGCCTCGCATTCATCCGGGATGCCGTTACCGGTGCAGTCCATGCTTGTGCCGTTCTTGATGTCGTCAGCGTCTGGAACCGCGTTGCCGTTGCAGTCAGCCAGGGCGGCGGCCGCGTTCAACACGCCGCCGCTAATGAGCCAGGGTTCGAGCTTGGCGACGGGTCGTACCGTGCCGATGAGTCGGTCGCGAACCTCATCGGAAGATAGCGCCGGTGCATAGCCCATCAGCAGGGCGGCCGCACCGGTCACATGCGGCGCTGCCATCGACGTGCCGCTCTTAAAGCCATAATCAGGGGAGATCACCGTATTGTAGATACCGACGCCCGGAGCGGCCAAATCAACGGTAAAGAAACCGACATTCGTAAAATCGGCCAGCCCGTCGGTGGAATCCGTAGCGGCTACCGTGATGATATTCGGTAGGTTGTAGTTGGCGGGGTATTTTGGCGTTGTGTCATTGTTTTCGGCTTCGTTACCAGCCGCAGCGATGAACAGGTGCCCGATGCTCTGTGTCGCCTCGATCGCATCGAACATCGCCTGTGAGTACGGCGAACCGCCCCAACTGTTGTTGGAGAGCGGGATGTTGTGGGCCACGATATAGTCGAGCGCGCCAATCGCGCCGGACGTGTCGCCAGTGCCATCGGCACCGAGAAACTTGAGCGGGACGATCGTACACCGCCACGACACGCCCGCGACCCCCATCCCGTTATCGCTGCTCGCACCGAGGATGCCGGCCACATGCGTACCGTGGGAATTATCATCCATCGGGTCGCCGTCGTTGTTGAAAAAATCGTACCCAAAGACATCATCCACCCAGCCGTTGCCGTCGTCATCGATCCCGTTGCCCGGAAGCTCAAGCGGGTTTACATTCATGTTATCAACGAGATCGGGATGGGTGTAGTCAACGCCACTGTCGATCACGGCCACCTTGACCGACGCCGATCCCGTAAACATATCCCAGGCAGAGGCGGCGCGTATGTCGGAGCCGGAGGAGCCGCCGGTTTGCCCCGTATTGTTCAGACTCCACTGCATCGAGAAATTGGGGTCGTTCGGCGTGACTGAGGCGTACACTTTGTAATCGGGCTCAGCGTAGAGCACGTTCGGATTCTGGCGGTAAGCAGTTAGCGCGCTGGCGACCGTGCCGTGCGGCACACGCACCAGCCGAAGCCGATCGATACAGGCGTAGCTTCGTACAGTGACCGCGTTTTCTGCAGCCACGTGGGCGGTCTGCATGGCTGCGACCGTCGCGCTGGTGCGAAAACGCACGAGTACGTGCTCGGGGTGATGGGGAGCTAACGGCTCACCGGAAACCTGTGCCTGAGCCATGGCTGCTAAGCCAAGCAGGGCGAAACCAAACATACTCGCTCCCGACCGCGACCAAGCGGAGCGTCGCGGAATCGTGGAAGAACAATCAACTTGATAATGACTAGATTCAATCACCAACGGTCTCCCGGTTCAAGAGGTAGGCGAACTTTGCTTGCGTCGCAAAGCAGAAAAACCCCGCGGCCATTATAACAACCTTGGCGACTAAGGTAAAATTGCGGAAAAATAGACGTTGAGTGGAGTTGCAAGGCAGGATTGGGCACTCACACGCCACATTATCCAACAGTGCTGGACGCACGCCTCGGCTACAAACCGGCACTTACCCTGAGCTCTTATGGTGGCGAAGCTTGACTTACGCCACATCATCCGAATATTTGTATATCAATCTTGCTGTTCGAGCAAACCGTGATCCTCTACTGGCGGCGCGCCCTGCCGTTGATACTCGCCCTGTGCTGGTGCCCGCTGCTATGAACTTGCCGGCGGAAGCTATCTTGCCCGCAGCGAAGACACCCTCAATGGGTAGATAGATGACTTGATCCGCGTAGAAATCCGCGTACTCTGAAACGGCCTCGGAGACTTGCGCGGCCGCCAGCGCCGCAGCCGGCAGGAGCGCGACATTCTCACCCCAAAAACCGGCAAACGTCGCGGCACCTTGGGCTCCCAAGTACGCATAATCGTCTCCGGCGATTGAATCGTAGATCTGATCGAAGTCTCGTGTGACGAGCAATTCATCGACATAGGCAAGCCCGCTCGGGTCGGTTCGAGTAATCGGATTTGAACCGACATCCTCGTACACGTTCATCCCGTTGTCATATTGCGCATCAACCGACAAAGAGAAATCCACGTCGGGGCTCTCACCGTTCATCGCAAGTGCGAAGCTCGCGCCGAGCGCTTGGCCGTTGGGGTCTTTGGTTAGCCATCGCCGAAGCGTTGTCGAGTAGATACGGTTGCGCATGTTGTAGGCACCCGTCTCTTTATCCAACCACGCACCGGCGAAGAAGTGCCATGTGGCGTGTGTCATCGAGGAAGTTTCGACGTCGATCGGCGAACCGGTTTCCGATTCCGTGGCCGGGATGCCGATGGTGTCGGCCTCAGTCGCATCGGGTTCGTTCGCATAGATCGGCAAGAACCCGCCATACGCATCGTAAGAGAATTGCCGAAGCGGAACGCCGCCATCCCAAACGCGAGCCACCACGTTGTCGTTCGCATCCTGAAGCGTAAACGTCAGCGCGCCGTCGGCATTGTAGGC
>JAJRSR010000018.1 GCA_024278695.1 Planctomycetota bacterium
CGCTCAAACCCGTGCCGGAGTCCCTCGGATTCTTCCTCGAAGACGCCGTTGCACAGCCCGACTTGGTGGGCACGGTCCGCGGTCAACCCCTGATCGAACAACTCGAAAATGATCGAATCACCCATACCAAGGCGTTTGAGTTCACCCGCAGCGCCGAAACCGGGAAGGATGGCATAGTCCAGCTCCGGTTGGTTGTAGGTGCTTTTTTGACCCCAGCGAGATTCCCGGGCCAGCGCGTCGAACACAAAGCCGGATGCCCGCACGTCGTAGCGAAGGTCGAGAAAGTAGGTGAACTCCGCCCCACCGCCCCATTTTTCACCAAAGATACCGATCGACGCAACCGGACTCTTTTGGATCAAACGGAACAGCCCGACCGCGTTGCGGCTGGAGGCGGCCGCCTCGGACTCGCTGAGTGGTGCGTAGCCCTGCTCACGCTCAAACCAACCACGGTTGAACTCTCGGGCATCGGCACCGAGCATACGCATACCGCCACCGGCAGCCGTGAACAACACCGCGCCGCACGCACCTTTTTTGTGGAGCGTCAGCACGCGGCTGAACGCGTGGGCAAGCTGGTCGATCACCGCCTTGTTAAAGACGTTGCCACGCAGCGGACTGTTGAACACGATGCTGGCTACGCGTTCCTTGGATGACGGCTCGCACAATTTTAGATCAAGGTAGCAACCACGGTAGTCGCCCGTTTCAAAATCAAGCTCGGCAACCGGACTGCGGTAGTACTTGCCGTAACCGAGCAGCCGCGGCAGGTTGCGGCGTTTCATTTCCCAAAGCAGGCACGGGCGGTCCTTGCGCGGGCCGCTGGTACCGTCGATGTCGAGCATATCGACCATGAACGCATCGTCAGCGTTTTCGTCGCGTGCCCGGCGGATCAGCTCGATCAACCCGTCGATGGTGAGATGAGCAATCAACGCGTCGACCAGTTCAACCAGACCCACCTTGAACCGAAGCCCCGCACGCGTCGCGATGTTGATCTGCCCCGGTGTGGCGATGCGGTCCTGAATCATGTCGAGCGTGTAGAGACAAAGCGGCAGCGCATAACGCCGAAAGGCCCGTCCGCCCGCATCACCGGCACAGGCGACATGCACCAGGGATTCGGCGCTCTTGATTCTTCCGGCGAGCCGATCACCCTCTGAGGCTTCATAGTAAGACCAATAGTCTTTTCGCGATATCTCACCGATCGGCACGTATTCACTTGAGGCCGGATCGAGCACGGCATTGGGCCTTGGACGGTTGCCCTCGCTCCATGCGAAAAATCCGCGGCGCTCGGCCGCATGAACCCCGGTCAGCCCGTCGCGTTCCAACCGCGCGATCCACTCGGGATACGCGGCACCATCGCGCTGATAGAGGCTTCGCAACCGATCGGTCTCGGGAAGCGCAGCCCCCAGATGGCGCGATGATTCGGTATAGGGCATGTGGCCGGTCTGATCGAGCACCTCAAACGGGTTGGCCGTAAAAAGCTCCCACAAACCGCCAAGCTCGACGATATCCCGCGCGGTGTTGACATCCCACGACACGATGGCACCCATCGCCTGAAAAATCGGATCGGTGATGTACCCGTGATGGTCCACCGGCAGAGCGATCACGGTTTTTTCGAGAATCTGATCGGCAAAAACCGTCCCGATTTTGAAGGTTGTGATCGAGGCGTACTTGCCCTTCATGACGTCGATGAGCCGGTTGGCCTCGAACGGGTAGTAGCCGTGAACCGTCAGGAACTTTTCGCGAAACGCCTCGGACGTGAACAACTCGACCAGCTCCGCCGTCGTATGGGAAGAGGTGTTCGAAAAGATCGCGGCGAGTCGCGAAGGATCGGCCACCTCTTCGATCTTCTCGAAGATGCTCGCCTTCACATGGCTCCGTTCCGTGGCGACCTCCCAAATGATGTCGGACTCACGAAGCGCTTCGTACTCACACGTATAGTTCACCCGGTCCGCGCAAGCGGCCGCCTCACGCTCGCACAGCCGGAACGCGGACACCTCCTTACGCCACATCGATTCGAGCCGCTGACGGGCACCTTCGAGCGCCTCGGTCTTCACGTCCAAGAGCACGATCGTGTAATCGGTTTTGTTGAGCAGGTCGATCACGATCCCCTGCCCCATCGTACCAGCGCCGATAACGGCCGCCTGCCGAATCTCGTTGACGCGGCGCACGGCCGGTTCGATCGATTTGTCACCAAAGGAGAAGGCACGTTTCATGGTAGTCTTCCGATCCCTGGGGCAAGCTTCATGCCGCCTCCGTATTGTTCACGATGATGGCGACACCTTGGCCGCCGCCGATACACGCCGACGCACAGCCATACTCGATGCCGCGTCGTTCCATTTCGTACATCAGGTCCACGATCAACCGAACCCCGGTAGCCGCCAACGGATGCCCCAGCGCAACCGCCCCGCCGTTGACATTGAGCGTATCTCGTGGCAATGCCATTTCTCTTTCCACACTGAGGCATTGCGCAGCGAACGCCTCGTTGATCTCCCAAAGCCCGATGTCGCGCTGCGCTAACCCGGCGCGAGTCAGCGCCTGAGCGATCGACGGGACCGGTCCACGACCCATAACGCGCGGGTCAACGCCGGCGACGCCGTGGCCAACGATCCGAAAGCGTGTGGACCAGCCGTTGGCGTCAGCACTCTCACGATCGGCCAGCACCACGGCGGCCGCGCCATCGCTGAGTTCGCTAGCGTTTCCGGCAGAGACAAGCCGGTTGGGCGTGATGCCGGGAAGCCGGGACAGTGCATCCGTTGTGGTGCTCCGAACGCACTCATCTTTGGCCAGGTACACGGGCTGTCCGCTCAAATCTACCGCATCAATCGCGAACATCCCGCGTAGGGCATCGCCGCCGTTGAAGTGGCTCGCACGATAAGCGGCGCGGGCGCGTTCGTGCGACTGCGCAGCGAACGCGTCACATTCACTTCGTGTCACGCCGGTCTGCTGCCCGTATTCATCAGCGGTGAGCATCATGCTGGTGTTGGCCAGATCATGATTGAGCCCGGCCAGCAGCACATCCTCGACAGCACCCCCTTCCTCAAACTCCCAGAAGTTTGCGGCTCGGCGCTTCGATCGGATAATCTGCGGCGTGCGCGACATCACTTCTCCGCCAAAACAAAGCGCGGTTGTGGCATCATCGACAGCCCTGGGCAACGCGATTTGCTGCATCGCACTCACGACGGTCTGCAAACCGGATCCACAAATCCGCTGGACCAACAGCGCCGGGGTCTCGACCCGAAGCTGGCACCGCAACCCGACATTGCGGGCGAAGTAGATGTCCTGCGCTC
>JAJRSR010000321.1 GCA_024278695.1 Planctomycetota bacterium
ATTAGCAGCCAATCCAGCCCGTTTGATCCAACTTGCTTGGTTGCCGAAATACTGCGGGAAGGCCTGACCGTTGCCCGTGGGCAGTGGAGCGACACGGCGACAGATCACCCTGAGCGAATACGAGAAACGAGTACAGAGCGACTCCCTGCCTGCAACGAACCACGACGGGAAGCACCGGCACCGACGTAAAACCACACAAAAAAACCCACCACTTACCCCGACAGTTGGGGCGATAAACAGCGTGACTCAGTACAACGTGGGGACGATGACCGACAATCCGTAGAGCGTCGCGAAAGACTGCAAAAAAGGGACGATGTGACGTGGCGCGAGACAGTGCGACGCCACAACAAACTCGGGGCGACTGGATTCGAACCAGCGACCTCCTGACCCCCAGTCAGGTGCGCTAACCAGACTGCGCTACGCCCCGGGCTGCAGCGTGTTGCGTTGACGCGAGGCACGACTGCCGAAGCATTGTACCTTACGGTACCATTTGCGAAAGAGCGGCGAGCACCATGGTCGGCTTCTGACGGCTCCCCTCCCCCGGCAGCCTCGACTATGCACTGGAGAGGATGTTCATGATGTCGCCATCCTGAACGATGTACTCCTTGCCCTCTTTCCGAGCCTTGCCGGCCGCCTTGACGGATTTCTCGTCGCCATGTGCCACCAAGTCGGCGTAGGCGATAGTCTCGGCACGAATGAAGCCGCGAGACAGATCAGTGTGAATCTTTCCCGCAGCCTGAACGGCCGTACTCCCCGCGCGCACGGGCCACGCCCGTACTTCGTCGGCCCCCATCGTCAGGAACGAAATCAGCCCGGCCGCCTTATAGCACACCTGGATCAGCCGATCCCTTGCCGGCGTCGCAAGCCCCAAGTCTTCCAAAAACGCCTTTCGGTCTTCCGAATCAAGCATGGCGATCTCGGCCTCGATCGACGCACCGAGTGAGATACTATCAGCCACATGCTCAACATCCAACGGCTTGGCCTCGGCGGTCGCTTCATCGGATACGTTTCGAACGCAGAGGATCGGCTTTTCCGTCAAGAAGGCGAAACCGGCCACGAGCGCGCGGTCGTCCTCGGTTTTGATCACCCCGAGTAGCGGCGCTTCCGACTCCAACGCGGCCTGACAGCGTAACAACAACGCCAGTTCTCTCTTGTCGACTTCCTGAGTCTTTGTGGGCTTCTTGACGGATTTCTCAAGCCGCTCGACACGCGTGGTTACCGCTTCCAAATCTGAAAACAGGAGTTCGGAACGCATCTCATCAAAGTCTGCGGCAGGGTCCAGCCGGTCTTTGTGCATCGGCACGGACGCGTTCTCAAAATCACGCACAACGATTACGAGTAGATCAGACTGCCGTACCGTCGGCACGACGCGTTTCCACTCATCGCGACCGTTCGCGTCTTCCATCGAACAGCCGGGAATATCCACAAACTCGATCGTAGCTTCAACCACCTTCTTGGGGTGGAATAATTTCGTGAGAAATCCGAGCCGCTCATCAGGAACATGAACCACGGCTTGGCGAACCTCGGGAGGCGCGTAGGGGTCAAAGGACTTTGCGGTGATTGCGGAAAAGACGGTCGTCTTACCCGATTGAGGCAGTCCGAGGATGGCTACTTTCATCGTTTGTTTCGATCTTGCTTCGTAATACCTACGGTTGCGCCCATCGCACAGGATGGACCGACCACCCCGATCAGACCTTCACTCGTGATCCATCAAGTTGAACGGCGGAACCTGCTACGCGCGGGCCTCTTCGACAATGGCGTTGAACACCTCGACGAGCGTGAACTCGCCGCGTGCGTTTCGATGATCGAACTCGACGACATCTCCGATCCGCGTGCCCATCATCTCAAGCCCCAAGGGGGATTTATAGTTCAGCGTTCCGGCGTCGAAGTCAGCTTCCCAAGGACCGAGGAACGTGATTTCATAGGATGAACCATCAGCCACCGAGGTGAACTTCGCCCGCGTCCCAACGCTGATCTCCGACTCAGGGACGTCATCAGGGGAGAGCACCTGGGCCATCGCCATTTCGGCGTTCATTTGGGCCAACCGCGCACGAAGCAGATCCCGCTCCTCCAACGCGAACTTGTATTCTGAGTTTTCGCTGAGATCACCCTTCTCGGCGGCCTCGCCAATAGCCCTGGCGTTATCGCGCATCTTGACGTTCACATGGTGCTCGATCTCTTCTTGCTTACGCATCATCCCGGAGTTGGTCACGTAGAGGACATCGTCACGTTCCCAAGGCTTGAGTGCGACCTTGGCCTTAACCTTCGGAAACTTGACGTCGAGGATTCTAAACAAATCCTCCCGAGCGGCCCGGCCGAGGTTTTCAGACGTATCGAGTTGCCGACGAAGAGCCGCGGCCATGCCGGCCTCAAGCGTGGCCACGCAAGCAGCAAAACGCTCGCACTTTCTCGCGACGAGTATGTTGCGCGCCCGACCGGCAAGCCGAGTCGCCAGCGTCCGGGGAATGCTATCACTGCGGCGGCACTCTTCGAGCCCGCGCAAGATCCTTGTGAGCACCTTGATAGGCTGCACCCCTTCTGCAACACCCTCTACACCGGGACCACTCCAGAGCCAGAGCAACGCCTCAAAGTGTTCTACCGGTGACTTCAGGATGGACGGCGCCAAACCCGCAATAGACTCGACAGGCTCACCGGCATCGACCAGTCGCTTGGCGACCGCCTCGCATACCGGCATAGACATCCTGGGTAGCGCACCCAACAGAATCGCCTGCCACGCTTCAGGTTGTGCCTCGATCAATGTTTCGGCGCCAAGGAGCTGCAACGGGGCGTCCTCAATCGCGAGGATAAGCTCTACCGCCTTCTCCGAATCGAGCATGGCTCGCGCAGAATCAGCGGCCCCCTCGATCCCTGCAAATTCACCGATGCGGCGGGCGGCCAGGAACCGAAGTAAGGCTCGGACCGGTGTTTTTTCCTCAAGCGGTTCCGCCCGCGAGAGCAGGGTCTCGTAACACCTGGTAATCGTTTCGATATCGGTATCTTCGCCGCGTGCCTTGGCGTCGCGCACGAAGTTCGTCGTCAAGGATAATTGCTCAATCGGGTCGCGCAGCTTCAAGAAAGCGCTGAGCATCTGGTCCGCGAAATCGACGCGTTGGTCAGTGTAGGTGATACGGTATGGTGTTCGACCCTCGACCTGGACGTTATCCAGTTTTTTCAGGGCGGTGCGTGCCCGGGTCCACCACTTCTTCCACTCTGTCTCATCCATAGCATCCGGAACGAGCAAACCTTGCAATTGGTCGCTATCGATTCTGTTGCCGTTCTCCTTGCAGAGATCGACAACGATGGAGGCCGGATCCTTCGCGAGCGTCTTCTCCAACCGATCAGGGAAGAACTGAGTCAACACGCGAAAATTCGCCTCGCCCACCACGGCAAATCGGTCAGCCAAGAACACCGCACCAAGGGTCTCGTCTTCTTCACCCGTATTGAACGAGATGGACCACGACCCCTTGTCGATACTCTTGACTTGGGCGGCACCGTCCTCATCACGCTCGCAAAGGTAGTCCCCTTCATTCAGAGAGAGGCAGACATCGAGCGTCCGCAGTGCTCGGCGCACCGGACGTCCGCCAG
>JAJRSR010000019.1 GCA_024278695.1 Planctomycetota bacterium
GTGGGTTCGTTTACCATCGACTTCTATTTGGCCGACTCTCAGACTTTCCTGCTGGACCAGAACATGGTCACGTTCCCGATCGCTACGTTAATTCCCGGGGTCGTGGCAATTTCGGCGGCTTGCGACACTAACCCCTCCGGTGCACCAGACTGTAACGGTAACGGCGTCCGCGATGATTGCGATATTGCTGGGGCCACGTCGTTGGATCGTAACAGCAATGGCGTGCCCGATGAGTGCGACATGATGCCGATCGTGGCGGCCGAGGGTGCGCGCTTCTTGAAGACCCAACTACCTGCGGGTCTGGTACCTGCGGGTCTGGGCCAGGATGCTGCTATCGTTGTGCAGTGCTCCGGTGGCAACGAGCGTTTCGCGGGTGTTCCGACTGGTGCCGCGCTGAACATTTCCCTTCTGACAGAGACCAAAGGTGAGGCCGCTTTCTTGCCTTCTAGTGAATGGGGAAGCCCGGTCAACGTCGCCGGTGTTGCGGTGATGCCGGAGACTACCTATTCCGTGTCCGTCGAGCTGCTCGATGGAACGCGTTCTGAGTCTGTTGTGGTGACGACGCCTCTATGGGGTGATGTGGCCGGAACTGAGGTTGGGTCCGGTCCGGATGGTTTCGCTGATTTCAGGGATATTTCGGGTCTGGTCAACTGTTTCCTGGAAGATGTGGATGCTCCACCGTGGACCCGGTGTGATCTCTTCCCGGAGATCCCAGACGGATTGGTTGATTTCAGAGACATTGGCGTTGTGGTTGGGGCTTTTCTTGGTGACGGCTATCCCTACGCCACGCCGGTTGATTGCGTGGTGCCGTAGTTTTGTATTGAGTCGATGTGCTGCTCGTGAGCGCGACGGTGGTTGGGTTCTCGTGTGAGAGTACGTCGCGGTGTTGTGCCGATCGTGTCAGATGAATTTCAGCTTGCGACCGGCCACCGCGCACATGCGTAGCAGCATGAACCCGTGGCGGAAGCGTGAAATGTTGGTATCGCCGTAGGTACGCGCTTTGTAGTGGACGGGCATGTCGACGATCTTCAACCGCAGGCGCGCGGCCCCGAGCAGCAGGTCGAAATCACCAAACGGATCCAACGCTCCGAAGTACTTGCGGTTGGTGGCGATCCGTTCGTAGTCCTGCCGGGTGAGTACCTTGGTGCCGCAGAGTGTGTCGCGGCAGCGCTGGTCGATGAGGAACGTAAAGAGCCAGCCAAACAGTTTGTTGGCCAGCAGATTCAAGAAACGCATCGCCTTGCGATCCATGAGGTAGACCATGCGTGACCCGTTGATCAGTTCGCCTTGGCCCGAGGTGATCGCGTGATAGAACGCCGGCAGTTCCTCCGGCGGCACGCTGAGGTCGGCGTCGAGAATCATCAGTACGTCACCCGTGGCCGCTGCGAATGCCTGGCGGACGGCGTCGCCTTTGCCCTCTCCGTGTTGCTGCATGCAGCGCACGCGAAACGGTCCGTCGTAGTTGCGGACTACACGTTGGATGACCTCCCACGAATCGTCCCGGCTGTGCCCTTCGACAAAGATCACTTCTTGTTGTTCGGTGATCTTTGGGATGCGATCGAGCAGCGGGGCGATGTTGCCGGCTTCGTTGCGCGCGGGGACGACGATGGTCAGGCTGGCGGTTTTGTTCGCGGTGGCTTGCGCCGCCGTAAGCGAACGTGCTACGGTGGTGTAATTCAAACAGAGTTGCCGAAAGATCGGCAGGTTGGCGACCACTCGATTGATGATCCCTGAGACAAGCGGCATCGGGAGTGGGGCGAGCGTCTGCCCCGTGGTTTGTATTGAATCGAAGCCGTGCATCTTGAGCAAGTGTTCGAGTTCATCGGCCGGTAGCCAGTTGTTTTCTCTTGACGGGCGTTTGATACGCAGCCATTCTGCGAGTTTGAGCGCGGGCTGCCAGACACGGCTACACTGTACGATCATCACGCGCGTGCGGTCATGACAAACGCCCTGCACTGCGGTGAGCAATTCTCCAATATCGTAGACCTCACCCAGCACCTGCGAAATAATGACGTAGTCAAACTTTACTGAAAGCTGGTCTACGCTTTCTCCGCGCATCTCGACGAAGCTGAGTTGTGGATGCAGGCATCGTGCTTTTGCCAATGACCCACCGTCGGTATCCACACCGACGCCGACGCCCGGTTTCAGGTGCGCGAGAAGTTCACCCGTACCGCAGCCAATGTCCAAAACTTTAGCGCCGGGTTCCACGACCCGCGAAAGCTGCGAGAGAATGCGACGGTAGTAGTACGGCATGCGACGGGTTGTGCCGGCGTCCGTGGGTTGGGTTAAGGTTGGAGACGCGAGGCCAGCTTCTTCGGATAGTGCTGGACCGGTTGGAACCAGTCGTTCTTGGAGTCCGCGCGGCGGTGCATCTGTCGAGGCGGCCTTATCCACCGTACGTTCAGGCATCGTGAATTCACCCATGGTCAACGTTATTCCGTATACATCCCGCGGCCGACCCGGGGATCGACGACCCTTACGGGGTACGCCACCATCGGGTTATCGGAGGCCGAACCTCGTGGCTTTGGCTAGGGGCGTGGATTAGCGGTCCATTCTCACGTTGAGCACGCCTGGGTCCGATAGCCCAGATAGCGGTGCCGTGAGTATCGCGTTAGCTACGGTGCGTAGCGGTGTCAGTATGGAGTGAGCGAACATGTACGCGAACGTGGATCAGGCAAACGAGCCGGACCTACTCCGGCATGATGGCGGCACGGTCACTGCTGCGCCCCGGTACTACTTCGCCTGCCTCGTGATTCTTGCCGTTGTCGAGATCGCCAGCGCGGTGTACCTGTCATCGCTCAATGCGATTCAGGGCTACGATGAAAACTGGTACCTCATTAACGCGCACCGGTTCGGTGGTGAACCGTCACTGCCGTACGCGGTTCATCGACCGCCGCTGTTGCCGTTGCTCTTCGCGCTCTTTGGGGCGCAGTGCCGGTTTATTTCGGCGTTGGCTCACATCGGCGCTACGGCCACCTTCTTTTTGATTTTGCGTCGCCTCGTGTCACCGCGCGCGGCGCTGGCTGGTGTTGCGCTGTTCATGCTCTGCGCCAACATTCGCCTGTACAACGTGCTCACCCTGACCGAGATGCCCGGTATTTTTCTCACACTGGTGGCGGTCTATTGGTTCATGAGGCGGCAGGCGGCGATCGCGGGGGTGATGTGCCTGCTGCTGTTCATGCTCCACTGGGGGTATGTGTCGGTCATTCCGGCGTTTGTGCTGGTCTACTTGTTGCAGCGGCGCTGGCGCGAACTTGGCGGTTATGCGGTGGGTTTGGTCACGGCGAGTCTTCCGTTTTTGATCACGTTTGCCGTGATGTTTGGTGATCCGTTTGCACCTGTGAAGGGCTCCTTCGCCATCCAAGCCGACAGTTTTAATGATATCTGGTTCTATGTTCGCGGTTTTCCGCAGCTTCCGGTCGTGCTGTTTGTTGGGGGCGTTGCCAGTGCTTTTTGGTTGATGCCGCGTTGGCGTGACTGGCCCCACAGTTCGCATTGCGCGTTGGTGATTCTCTTGCTAGCTATCGTGGGGTCGCGCGTGTCCATGCTGCATTTCTATGAGAGCAAGGCCGCCCGATACCTGATCCCCGCTGTGCCCGCGCTGATGCTTCTTTGCGTGCTCATGCTCCGACAGCACGCGGTACGGTTCCCGCGTGCGACTATCGTGGCCGGGCTTTTGCTGGCTTTCTCGGTGCTTCCCACCAAGCGTGATTTCTATGAAATGTATGGTCTTGCGATGGATCAAACCCACGCCCTTGTTGATCTTCGCGGCGCTGTGGCGACGGCGTATCGCGGCGGTCCGATCTACAGCGATCTCAACGATCTCGCCGTGGTAGGTCAGTTTGGTGTGCCGTCGGTGGCCGTGACCGGGAAGGGGTCTTGGCATCATTATCTTTCGTCGCGCGCGCACTGCGCTCGCGAAGACGTGCCAACCGGTGCCCTGTACCTCACCTGGAACCCCGAAGGATCGAAAGTCCTCGCCGAAACGGAGTCGCCGCGTTCGGGTATGTTGTACCTGGTGCGGTGGCATGAGACCGACAAGATTTTCGCGGCTCGTCCCGGCTCACCAGTTCTGCCTCAGCCGTAGCGGCTACGTCGCTTCTGGTTGGCACTGATTGATGAACGACACCAAGTCTGCGTAAAACGCTTCGGGGGCGTCGAACTCGATCGAGTGTTTCGCCCCGGGATAATCCGTGACGACGGTTCCTTTCCAGCCAAGTTTCTCGATGAAGCCGATCGTTTTCTCGTTATCGACGATCCCCTCCGCGCCTGCGGTCAGCAGATGGATCGGTACGGGCGGGGCCGTGTTGAGTTTCGCGATGGGTTTGTCCATCCGTCGCGATGCCAGGTAGAACGCGGCCGTGCATTGGCGGAGGGTAAGTGGGTCGGTCGCGTGAAAGTCCCGCCATGGTTCGGATTGCGTAAACAGGTTCGGGTCATTGAGCGGAATGTCGAACCGTGCTTCGGGCTCGTAGATCATGGCCACCCCGATCCGGTGGGCTTCGTCCTTGGAGACTCCAACCAATGGGAACAGCCCGGGCGTAACAAGTGTCAGACTCTGGCACTGTTCAGGGTGATCGAGATACGCTCGGACGGCCAGCTTGCCGCCCCAGCTCACACCGACGACGTGATACTGCTTCAGTCCGGTGTGTTGCAGTAAGGTGTCCCGGGCGATCCGGGCGTCGTCGATGAGCTGATCGGCGGACTCGGCGTGCCCTCGTGCGGTTGGGTTACGTCCGCTGCCGCGCCGGTCGATCTGCAACACGCCATATCCAGCCTCGCAGAGCCGCCTCGCCGATCCGGCGTACCAATCACAATGGGACTGGATGCCGTGGTGGCACAGGACCGCACCGCGAAGGGCATCCGGTGTCCAATAGCGGGCGTAGGCCGGGTAGCCGTCGCCCAGCTTCACCTCGATTTCCGTAAAATCTGCCACGCCGAGATCATAGCTTGAACTATCCGCGAGTACACGTCATAGTCGTATCCATGCGAGCCGGGCATCTGGAGCCCGTTCGTCGTCCGAGGAGCCGAGCTGTGCCGACGCCCCAATCTAACAATCTTACTGCACCGCCCGAGGTTGATGTACGCGCCGCGCTGGCCCAGCAGTTCATGTCGGACCGTTTGTTCGGCGTGGAGAGTGTGCCTGTTCCTGTTGGCGCGCTAGCAGGTATGGCCGCGCCAGGGGCTGGTGCGTCTGCGGTCCGGCCTCGATCGGCCGCCAGTGGTGATCCGGAGGCGGGAGCGCGTCTGCGCGTGTTGGATGAGCGGGAGGTGCAGACCTGCCGCAAGTGTTCCCTGAGTAAAACGCGAACGAAAACCGTCTTCGGTTGCGGAAGCCCCCAAGCGCGGCTCGTGTTCGTCGGTGAGGCTCCAGGTTTTGATGAGGACCGCACAGGCATGCCGTTCGTCGGAAAAGCAGGCGCGTTGCTGACCAAGATGATCGAAGCCGGCATGGGCTTGGCTCGTGATGAAGTCTATATCTGCAACGTGCTGAAGTGCCGACCGCCCAGCAACCGTGATCCGTCGGCCGACGAAATCTTGGCGTGCAGCGCCTACCTTCAGCAGCAGCTAGAGTGGATTCACCCGGAGGTTATCATTGCGCTCGGTGCGCCGGCCGCGAAAACGCTGCTCTGCACGACCAGCGGAATCGGCAAGCTGCGCGGACGCTTTCACGAGTATGACCTGTCCGGAACCAAAGGGGCGGGCCCGGTTGTGTCGTTGATGCCGACGTACCACCCGGCGTATTTGCTACGTAATCCGGGAGAAAAAGGCAAGACCTGGTCGGATTTGCAAATGGTGATGGCAAAGCTTGGGCTGCCAATTTCCAAAAAGTGACGCGTGGGCGATCCGGCGTTTGTAATGCTGGAGAGGCGAAAACAGAGAAGGATTGTGATTCTTGGCGATTCATCCCTCAGCGGTAGTTCATCCCAAAGCCGAAATTGATCCGAGCGTCGATGTTGGTCCGTTCACGGTGATCGATGAGCACGTTCGGGTGGGTGCCGACTGCGTGATCGGCCCGAATGCCTACCTCACCGGCTGGACGAACATCGAGCGGCAGTGCCGGATTCATTTCGGCGCGGTGGTCGGGCATGAGCCGCAGGATGTGAAGTATGGCGGCGAGCGGAGTTTTTGCACCGTTGGTGAAGGCACGATCATTCGCGAACACGTCACGATCCACCGCGGCACGATACCGGAATCCACGACGACCATTGGTGCCCGGTGTTTTTTCCTGGCAGGCAGCCATGTGGCTCACAATTGCGAGTTGGGCGTGGGCGTGACCTTGATCAACAACGCGATGTTGGCGGGGCATGTGTCCGTGGGCGACGGCGCGGTCTTTGGCGGCGGCGCGGGTGCGCACCAGTTCGCTCGAATCGGCGAGTTGGCCATGATTGCTGGAAACGCCGGCATTGGCTTGGATATCCCACCGTTTGTGATGACAGACCGTGAGGGACGTGTCGCGGGGCTCAACCGCGTGGGGATGGCTCGGAGTGATCTGACGAAGGAAGAAATCACAGATGTCCGCGAGGCTTTTCGCCTTTGGTATGGCTCACGCAAGGGAAAACCCTTCCTTCCGGAGACGGTCACAGCGGCGGTTTGCACCGATGCGGGCAGGCGATTCGCAGCATTTGTCACTGGAACGTCCCGCCGTGGGGTGGCTGGTCGCGCGAGACGTAGGTCCCGGGCCGATCCATCTGGCTCACCAGCAACGTCCGAGAAAACCTAGGGTAATATCCTATTGAAAATGCAGTGGGAGTTATCATAGTATCTACGGATTGGTCGGGCGGCTCCGTATGGCTCGACTGTTGAAGATTGCGAAACATGCGTTTCAAAGCGCTTCTTTCCCCTCCGCGAAACACCGGGGTGCTTCGGCGTCCCGGTGTTTCGTTTTCATGTGGCGTTCAATTCGGTCGTTGCCAACCAGCCGCCTCTTGGGGTATTTAGCGATTGCGTTATCGGTAGTTTCGCGTCAGGCTTCGTCTGTATCCTATGACCGTGCCGGTTACCGGACTGTTGGATAGATTCTCCCTGTCGTTGTCATCATGAGCTTTTCATCGAGGAAGGTGTTCTTTCGAAGGTGTGGCCCGGCGACAGGTGCATGGATCGGTCGCGTGGGTGGTTTCGTGTGACCGTTTGTTTTGCGGTTGTGAGCGGTCGCAGTGGGTGTAGGATCGTCGTTCAATCATCCTAAACGCTTGAGGGTAATAGTGTTGTAGCGAGATTTTCAAGGTGGGTCCGAGAATCTCAATTGGGCTTGGTGTAAAAAAAGGAGGGTATTGGCACGTCCGAGTGGTCAACCACGTGTTGGTACGCCTATCATTCGGGTGGTGGGTCGATCGCGGTGTTGTGGCTGCCGGAGTGCGTTTGTCGGTAGCAGCGGTCGTGTTGGGGTGTTCGAGAAGATCGCGGGGTTGCCCCAGACCCTCGTGACCTTGACATAACATTGGTTGAGAGCTATCGTTACGGTCGGTCGTTGTGCTGTTTTTCGGCTGGCGGCTACGTCGAACTTGGCGGTTGCTCTCGGGTCAATACTTTTGGCTGATACGCAATCAACAAGGGGTGTTCGGCGTGGTGCCGGATCGATGGCACGCTTGAGGTATTGGGGGGGGCCTACTGCCTGGCGGATTTCACGTCGCGAGCGGTCCTTAGTTAGCTTAGATCAGTGTTGACAGAGCGGCGTTTGGTGTCGTGCGAATACCTTCGCATGGTGCCGCCGATGGTTCGGCTGCCGTTTCGTTGTTGGATAAATGTGGACAAGTGTGCCTGGGCGGGCGTGTCTCGCTTGGGTGTTGGTCGTAGCGATTGAATAAGGGTGGAAATCATGCGAAGGAAGACGCTCTGGATCTCGAGCCTCGTAGTCTGTTCGGCGGCAATGGTGTCGTGGCAAGCCTCGGCAAAGACGCCGCCATTGATCGAAGGAGATGGTAGCCGATTCGTCATTACCGATTCGTCTGCGACAGGCACCATGCGGGGTAACCTTCTCCCGGAAGAGTACAAGGTTTACCCCCTCACGGCGGACCAGAAGTACACGGTCTCGAATGCCGGTAACGGTGTCGCGGGACATGTGGTGTTTCCGGGCAAGCCGATTTATGAAAACTCGCTCGGTCAGTTCGTGATTGAGATTCCATTCGGTCAGTTGGTTAGCGACGACATGGCCTTTGCCGTCAGAGATGGCTGTCCGATGACAGGGTATCGACTTGAGATTGTGGGCAAGGCTAACCCGTTCTCCTGCGGTGGCGAAGGCGTGACCTGTGGTCCGCTTCGCGTCGAGTTCGGCTTGTTCACGGAATGCCCAGGTGCCGGCGGTGTGCCGATCCCAGGCACGAGTGGCTGTGCGTCAACCCAACCTGGAGATGGTTGCCAGTTCTTGCTTCCTGATGCTGATGCACTTTACGAGATCGAGTTTACGCCGAACACTCCCGTCACGCTGCCTTCGACGGCGTGGTTGGGCGTTTCGATGAGCCGGGCCAATGCCGGTGTTGTGGTGGGGGCTCCCGCGCTGGTGGGTTTTTCTGCTGATGTCTTGGATACGCTTAGTTTCGCGTGCAGTTCTAGCGTCGGTGGGTTCCCGGATTGGCCCCATTCCAGCTTCAAAGCCTCGGTCTACGGCGACGACGCTTGTCCTGACACCTTCTTGACCTATCAAAACATTAACGCTGGTAATGCGGGCTACAATTCAGGTTCGCTGACGTGTCTCGCTGATGACATCACGCTCAATAGAACTTGCAACATGGTGCAGATGGAAGTCGCTGTCCGTGGGCGTGGCCGATACGACTTCGAAATTCGGCGACGTACTGGCGGCGATGGGGCACCTGAGGGTTTTTGTAATGAGTTTAGTGCGTTCAACCAGAACGCCATCCCGGGTAGCCGGTTCGTGTTCGGTAACCAAGAAGACGGTGTGAAAATTGTTCGCAAGGTCTTTGATCCGCCGGTATTGCTACCCGATGTGAGTTTACAGGCGGTGTTCATGGGTAACAACGTTAACGCGTCGTGGGTGCTGACCCGCAACGATGCCTCAATCGGTTCGACGGACGCTACCTTCCACATCTTTACCGGCAATGCGGCTGGCGGAACGTGGGCTTTGAACAATCCACAAGACATCGGCGATGCTCACGGTGGGTTCCATGTGACGATCACCTGTGACGGTGCGGCACCGGTTGGAGCTTGTTGCGATCAGTATATGCGTGATTCGGCCGGCGAGGCCGTTTGTCGTGACGTTGCGGAAATCAACTGTGCGTTTCCACCGAACAATTCCAGTTTGAGGCCGGCATGGGCGGAGGGTGTTTCTTGTCGCGTGTGTTCAGGTGGGCTTCGCGATGGTTTCGGCTGTGGCGATGATACCGATTGCTCTGAAGGAACGTGTGTGGGTGGTGCGAATCAAGGTCTTGCTTGCGCAAGCGGCGTGCCAGAAGATTGCCCCAACGGCACCTGTGAGCCAGGTCTCTGCGTCGAGAATGATCCGTTCCTTCTTCCCTGTGGCGACTCGGCCTGTTGTCAGCCTAACGGCGAGTGTGACAACGTGACCCTGAACGAGTGCAACCTTATCTTGCCGTTAGACGCGAGTCGTATATATGACCTTGGGCAGTATTGCAGCGTGGGTGGGCAGCGCTGTCCGCTTGTGGCGTGTCTTGGGGCGCAGGGCGACTGCCTTTTGCCGCACCCGGCCGAGTGCAACGGTGGTATCGAGCCTGGCAGTTCGTGCTTTTTCGACAGCGATTGTGCCGTTGATCCCGAAGCTCCGAATGATGGCACCTGTCCATTGTTGCCGGTGCCTCAGTGCGTGGGGGGTGTTAACGATACAGACCCCTGCAATGACGATTTTGACTGTATCCCCGGTGGCTTCTGCGCCACGCGCATTTGCCAGGGCGGCGCGCGGGCGGACGAACGGTGCGAGTTTGAACGAGACTGCAAGGAGGCGTTCTGCGAGAGGTTTGTGGGTTGTAGCGATCCGTTCTGTTGCACGGATGTTTGCAATTCCGCCCGTGGTTTCCCGACCAACTCTGAATTCTGCTGTGACATCGAGTGGGATTCCGCTTGTGCCAGCATTGCGCAGAATATCTGCCTGAACGTAACGCCGTCCAATGACGAGTGTGCGCCGGGAGATTTGGAGACCGGAAAGGCCGGTGCCACGGAGATCAAGGTGAACGGACTTGCCATTTCGACTGACGCCGAGAACGCTACGGAGGGTCCTGAAGATTCAATTTGCTGCAACAGTGGTCAGCGCGCCTGCGTGGGCGGCTGCAGTGAGGGTGTGGTGTGTGAGGACGACTTCGATTGCCTCGGCAGCAGCCTTGGCTACTGCAACTATGACCCCGCATTCCCAACGAGTAACGCCACGTGTGTTGGCGGCTGCAACAGTGGCGAAAGGTGTTTTACTTTCGGTGATGTGCCGGAGACGGCATGCGTTGGTGGCGATAACAATGGCTTGCCTTGTTCGCCGCGTTGTGCTGAAGGCCCCAATATGGGTAACGGTTGTGCCGATATGACCGGCTGTCCGTTCACCAGTGTTTGCACGGCTAATGTTTGTGTGGGCGGTGTCGACGACGGTCAGGCATGTACCACATCCATTAACTGCCGGGATTTTGCGGTGTGCGATTTCTCCGCAGACTGCCCCGGAAGCACCTGTGATAACACATTCTGTCAGGGTACTGACGACGGTTTCTGCGGCGACAATGTGCCGCAGCCTGGCACGCCTGGCGTGGGTTCTGTTTGGTACTACTTTACTGTGCCAGATCCCAATGGCGTGGGTGGTACGCTTGACATTGAAGTAAGCACCTGCGGAAGCTCTAATCCCGCCAAGGATTCGATGATTCAGGTGTACGCGATTGGCGATAACGATAGCGGTGTTTGTACGGATACTGGGGTTTGCGTTGGTGATGGCTCTTTGTGCAGCACGGTAACGCGGATTTGTGCCGATGGAACCACCTGCAGAGAAATTGAAGTTGCCTGTAGTATCGCAGCTCAAGATTGCCCCAGTGGTTCGGAATGTGTGCTTAACAAGACCGAGGCCTGTAACTCGTTGACGTTGGTGGGTTGTAACGACGATGCGCCCGACGGCTGTGGCGATCCCACGCAGGCGCTGAACTCGAAACTTTGCCTGCCCAACTTGCCTCGTGGCGACACCTTCTACCTGTTGGTTTCGGGTAAGTCAGAGGCCACCCGCGGCAAGTACAGCGTCACGGTTCGATCGGCGTCGTCATGCAGCGGCGAGGACATTGGCTCCTGTGTGTCCGATGTTTGTGTCGGTGGTGCTTTCAATGGCGACGCCTGTACCATCGATGCTGAGTGTGCCGTTGCTGTGATACCGGCCAATGACGCCTGCCCGTTCGCGGAGGACATCGTTGATCTCAACGGCGACAATGCCATGA
>JAJRSR010000001.1 GCA_024278695.1 Planctomycetota bacterium
CACGGCACGCCGATCACGCCCGAGGAAGAGCTCGCCGCCGTTGAGGTGACGCACTCGCAGGTTTCGGCCATGGTGCTGAGCCACTGGACGCTCCCGGATAGCGTCTCCCAGGCGGTCAACCTGCATCAATCTGATAACCCCGGGGAGGGCGACGTTCCCACCGTCGCCAGAATCCTCAACGCCTCATACCAGATCGCACGCATGCTCTGTGAGGTGCCTGAGGCCGACGAAGATATCGCCCGCACCTGCGTCCACGCCACGAACTTCGTGGGCGTCGATCCGAGCGTATTGGTGCAACTGCTACCCACGATCGAAAGCGACATCGAAGAACTGGCCGATGCCCTTCGGATCGACGTGATCGCCAGCAGCGTCTACGCCCTCGTTGCCAAGGTCGTCCAAGACAAGCTGACCGCCCCCGCTCAATAGAACGATTACGGAACGGTAGCATCCCATCTATCGTTCTGAACGAGATTCAGCGACGCCCACTGCAGCCCGGCTGCGGTGGGCGTCGCTGCTTGCTGGACGACAGGAGATACCCCTTACCGTCCCCCCGCCAACGGGTAACCGTTCAAGCCCCTGGGCACCTACGCATGGACTGAGGCACCACCTACGCATGGACTGAGGCACCTTGCCATCCGGCAAAACCCTCGACACACCCAACCGCAAGCCACACAGCCGGCACCATAGCGTAGTCGCTCTTGAGCCACACCAAACGATTGCCGTGCTTTCGCACAGTACCAGGCACACGCGATTACCGATTCGTGCGTAACCGCCAACGTCCGATACGCCTGACGTCACCCAAAAAAAACTTGACATCGCCGATGCGGATATCGTAGGCCCATGTCCGGTAATTGCTGGGATCACACCACGCCAACGCGGGCGCGTTTTGTTATCGGAAACGGGCGGATCGTGTAGGTTCTGATAACCATTTCCCGGGAACCCATTCGGTCCGAAAGTGCTAAAGGATGCTTATCGGCGCGACGATTCTTCGTGGTGTCGGACGACTTCTTATTGGGCCGCCGACCGGGGTTTCGCAGAGCGTTTCGCAGCATGAAACGCAGCCTCGAAACGCCGCTATCGCCGAACGGTTGGAGACGCAGGAAACAGTTGAGACGAACGAGCGGTTTGCTCCGGCGGTAGACGCCAAACGCTCGACGGTGTAACGCAAGCATCGCGGGGTTCGTTTCACCGGGTTCAATCATGTACGCCGGACCGCCGCGAATCGCGACGGTCGGTAACCGCAAGCGCCCGGGCGCCTGATTGGGAGGCACGCAGCAACCATGACTCGTATTAACACGAATGTTCAATCGCTGATCGCACAACGCGCGTTAAGCATCAACAACGCGGGGCTGAACCAATCGCTAGCGCGACTCAGCAGCGGTCTGCGTATCAACTCCGGCAAGGACGACCCGGCCGGACTGATTCCATCGGAATCGCTACGAGCCAATATTCGCTCCATCGACGCCGCCATCGGCAACGCGACACGCGCGGATACCATCGTGGCAGTCGCAGAGGGCGGACTCCAAGAAGTCAGCTCGCTGCTGCTTGACCTGGAAAACTTGGTCGATCAATCCGCGAACCAAGCCGGCGTCACCGCCGACGAGGTGGCGGCCAACCAGCTTCAGATCGACTCCATCCTCAATTCCATCAACCGGCTGTCCGAGTCAACCGCCTTTGGCGACAAAAAACTCCTCAACGGTTCACTCGACTTCACGCTTTCCGGCGTGAACGTCAACGAGCCAACTGGTGCGACACTAACCGATCTTGGCAAGGTCCAGATCAACTCGGCCAAAATCGCCGCCGGGACGTTCCGGCAAGTTACGATCAACCGGGTCACAGCCTCGAGCCGGGGCAACATTAGCGCGGTTCTGGGTGGTACCACAGCGACCTCGACCACCGTACGAGACGGAACGCTTGGCGACACGACAACGCTTCAAATTCGAGGTGAGTTCGGCAGCCAGCTTCTGAGCTTCGCGTCCGGCACGTCGGCCGCTAGTATCGCCACCGCTGTAAACGCACTCTCCGGATTGACCGGTGTGCGGGCATCAGCGTACCTCGGAACAGGCGGCACCGGAACGCCAACCTTGAGCATCAGCACCACCAACTATGGTACCGACGCCTTTGTGTCCGTCTCCGTGCTTGAAAACTCCGGGAACGCCGCCGGTGATGCCATCGGCATCAACACCACAAAATCCACCGGCACAAATGGCTCCTTTACGGTAAACGGAACCGCCGCCATCGTGAATGGCTTGGATCTCACGGTTCGCGCCGGCGACATTGCAGCGGATCTCACGCTCACCACGACGTTCGGCGGCGGGACCGGCACGGCCTCTACGAGTTTTGAAATCACCGGTGGCGGCGCGGTCTTCGCCATCTCGCCGACGGTCGGATTGTCGGGGCAGGAATCGCTCGGCATCGGCGAGGTCAGCACCGGGCAGCTTGGTAACGCGTCGGTCGGGTTCCTCTCAACGTTGTCCTCCGGTCTGGCCAACGACATGGCCAGCAAAAACTTTACGACCGCCCAACGCATCGTGCGGGCCGCGATCAAAGAAGTCGCCACGCTCCGCGGCCGTCTCGGCAGTTTCCAGAAGGACACCCTTCAAACAACAATCAGTTCGCTCCGGGTCGCCGGCGAAAATATCCGGGCAGCAGAAAGTGCGATTCGCGATGCCGACTTCGCCGAAGAGACCTCCAAGCTGACACGGGCTCAGATTCTGGTGGCCTCGGCCGGAACCGTCTTGCAGCTCTCGAATGCCCAGCCGCAAAGTGCCCTCTCGCTACTGGGATAGCGGTTTCGACGAGCCGCTGACCAATTTCGACACAACAGCCGGCGTCTTGAAGCTCTGAGCTTCGGACGCCGGCTTTTTTCATCCCTGCCGAGCCCCAAACGCCGATCTCGCCAACGTCCGAGAAAAAACTTGGTCCGCTAACAAAGTCGCTGCCGGCTTCGTCCGAAAAACGGTTGAACTTGCTCCGGCGCGCTCGCTGGCGGTCTATGACCCAGCAGATGCGTCAACCTGACCGCGAACTCGCGGAACCGGTGGGATCAGGCTCAATCGGATGGCACACGGTGGTGCGGTCCGGGGCATCGTCTCAACGCAGACGATGCCAGTCGGTCAAGGAAGACAGGCATGGCGAGAATCAATAGTAACGTACCAGCCCTTCGTGCGATCACGGCGCTCGGGCGAAACTTCAACGATATGAACACACGGTTGGAGCGTCTCAGCAGCGGCTTGCGCATCAACCGCGGCCGGGACGATCCGGCTGGGCTCATTGCTTCGGAGCGTCTCCGCTTCGAAATCCGCGCGATCGGACAAGCCGTCGATAACTCGCAACGTGCGTTAAACGTGATCTCCACGGCCGAGGCATCGCTGAATGAATCAAACGCCCTGCTCCTGGATCTTCAGGCGTTGGTCGTCGAGGCGGCCAACGAAGGCGCACTTTCGACCGAAGAGGTGGCGGCCAACCAGCTTCAGATTGACTCGATCCTCTCCAGCCTCGACCGAATCGCGAATACCACGCGTTTTGCAAGCAAGAAACTACTCGACGGATCACAGGCGTACACGCTGTCTTCCGTAGCGACCAGTGCGTTGGCCAGCGTCACCGTGTTTGCGGCGCGGCTGCCGGAGACCGGTCCACGAACGATTACCGTTGCCGTCACACAGTCTGCCCAGACCGCACAGGTGAGCTTGATCGGATCCAACCCGGGCGGAACGTCAACGACATCCGCAACGTCCATTGAAATCCAAGGCACAACGGGTACCGAACTGATTTCATTCGCCGCCGGTGCCACGATCTCCGAAATTGCCGCCGCTGTAAACTCGATCAATAATTCCACGGGCGTGTCCGCGATCGTATCCACGACCGCCACCGGCACGACCACCAGCGCGATCATCTTTAACAGCGTATCCGTAGGGTCGGACCAGTTCGTCTCGATCACACCAATCATCGGAAACTTCATCACCACGGGCAACAACAACACCGTGATTCGGGATGCCGGGCAGGACGCGGGCGTCTTGATCGACGGACAGGCCGCGCAAGTGAAAGGGCTCCGCGCCGACGTACGAACCGGAAATATCGACGCAAGAATCTATGTGACACAGGCGCAGGGGCAGACCGTTAGCTCGCAGACCTTTAGCATCACCGGCGGTGGTTCGCTCTTCCAGCTTACGCCGGAGGTGACGACCAACGGGCAGGTCAACGTCGCGTTTAACTCGCTGCGTTCGACCCAGCTAGGCAATTCCGTGGTCGGGCGTCTGAACACACTCCGTAGCGGTGCGGGAAACTCACTCAGCAGCAAGAACTTCCTCACGATGCAGAAAATCGTCGCCGAGGCGGTCGATCAGGTTTCCACGGCACGGGGGCGACTCGGTAACCTCGCCAAGAACACGATCGATACCAACATCGCAGCCCAGAATATCGCTCTGGAAAACGTAACCGCCTCTGAATCCGTCATTCGTGATGCCGATATGGCGGCCGAGCTGTCGGCGTTGACGCGAGCACAGATTCTGGTCCAAAGCACCCAAAGCGCCCTCCAGATCGCCAACTCAGTCCCCAACCTCGTGTTGTCACTGCTAGGCTAACCAGCCCCCAAGCCGTTATTAACCGAACTGCTGGAATTAGGGTTCCGGTACCTAGCTGCTCGAACCGACTGCTGTAGCCCCATGTGTTGCTGGACCGATAAGCCATAAGGCTGCGGTGTTGTTGCGCGCTGATTCGATAGAGCCTGCCCGCAGCCGGGAGACGGCTGAAGATGAGTGGAATCTCTAGTGGTGTCGGGCTGGTAACGGGTATTGATACCGCTTCCCTGATCGATCAGCTTATCTCGTTCGAACGCAGACCGATCGAAACGCTTCAGACGCGCGTTCAGAACATCGACCTGCGCCGTGCGGCGTTTCTGGAGTTGTCAGCGCAGCTCTTGTCGATCCGAAATTCCGTCTCCAATTTCGACAAACCGAGCTTTTTCCGAACCTTCAGCGCCACGAGCTCGCAAGAGGCCGTCGCAACAGCCACCGCGTCGGAGAACGCCCTTCCCAGCTCGACCACGTTTCGCGTCCGTTCGCTCGTCGCAAGTAACTCGCTCATTAGCCGCGGCTTTGCCGACACGGAACGTACGCCGGTTGGCGCGGGCTCGATCACGATCGAGGTCGGCAATGGGCGCGTCAACAGCGGCACCGACCTGGACACGCTCAACGGCGGCACCGGCGTCGGTCGCGGTTCGATCCGCATCACAGACCGTAGTGGCGCATCCACCGAGATTGACCTGAGCACCGCTCAAACCCTTGACGACATACTCCGGACCATCAACAACGAAACCGAGATCAACGTGCGCGCACGCGTCACGGGCATACCGACAGTCGATTTTGCGGGCAACCAGCTTCTCGGCGACCGCGTGATCATCGAAGACCTGTCCGGCGGCACCGGTGATTTGATCATAGCCGATATCGGCGGCGGGCGTATCGCGGCTGATCTGGGTATTGCGGCCAGTGTGGCAGCCGGCCGCATCGACGGTCGCGACCTTGTCCGGCTCACGAACGCGACACCAACTTCCCTTCTCAACGATGGCAACGGCGTCGGTGGGATCGGCGGTGTGGTCGCCAAACAAGACCTGACGTTCACCTCGACAACCGAAGGCTCGTTCGACGTATCGCTGTCGAGTTTTATGAACGATCCGACGGACCTGCGTATGCTGAACTCCGGTGCCGGCGTGCGGCTTGGATTGATCAGAATCACGGACCGCGCAGGGAACAGCGTCGATGTTGACTTGCGCGATCTCGAATCCCAGGCCGTCGTTACTGTCGGAGATATCAAAGACCGCATCAACAACGCCGCCCAGGCAGCTGGCGTGGGGGTAACCCTAGGCTCCTCCGCAAGCAGCGGGACCAACGGTGATCGAAACATCTTCCTCGTCACCGACGAATCAACTCCAGGCACGGATCAAGCTGGCACACTCAAGATCGAAGACCTGGACGGGTTCCTGGCGGCGGACCTCGGGATTGCCAACGAAACCGAGGAGTCGTCGTTCGGCGGGCGCAATGTGTTCAGCGTGTCGAACCTCGGCGACGTCATCCGGGCCATCAACTTCGCCGAAGGGAACAGCTTCGTTCGCGCTGAGATATCCGACGACGGTAACGGTATCGTGCTGACCGCACAGGGTTTTGGCAACGAAGTCACCGTCACAGCAGCGGTGGATTCCGAGGGCGAGGTCGTATCTACGGCGGCCCGCGACTTGGGTCTGCTCGGCGCGACGTTTTCCAGCTCGGCCGGCGCGTTCCGCTCGCGGCCCCTGATCGCCGGGCTCAACACGGTGCTGCTGCAAACGCTCAACGGCGGGCAAGGTGTGACCGCCGGTGAAATCTCCATCACAGACAGAAACGGCACATCGGCCACCATAGACCTCAGCACGGCACGCACGCTCCAAGATGTGATTGATCTGATCAACGCTGATGGCAGCACGTCCTTAACGGCCGCCGTCAACCTCGGCGGAACCGGACTACAGCTTACCGACGCGTCGAACGGCGTGGGAAGCATCCAAATCAGCGACGTCTCCGGCACGTTGGCCACCGACCTTGGGCTGGCGGGTGTCCATGCGCCGAGTGTGGGCAGCGTGGTCGACGGCGGCAACGCGCAGCGGCAATACATTAACGAAAACACCCTACTTTCCGCGTTAAATCTCGGTCGCGGCGTGTCCGAGGGCTCGATCCAAATCACCAAGGCCGGCGGAGCCGTTGTAACCATCGACCTCTCCAGCGCAAGAACCGTGGGCGCCGTCATCGACAGGCTAACCAAGGTCGGCGTTTCCGCGCGCATCAACGACACCGGTGACGGCATTCTCGTCACGGACGATTCCACAGGCGAAGGCACATTTACGATCGAAGACGTGGACGGCGGCAGCACGGCCTTAGACCTACGGATCGCCGGCACCGCGCGCACCGGAGCCACAACGATCGACGGATCTTTTGAGACACGCGTCGAGATCAGCGCAAACGACACGTTGCGCGACGTGGCAAGAAAAATCTCCGATGCGGGCGCAGGCGTGTCGGCTTCCGTTCTTAACGACGGCAGCGCAGTTTCTCCGTTCAGCTTGACGCTCACGTCAGAAACCGTCGGACGGCGCGGCCAACTTACGATTGATACGGGTAGCCTTGACCTCGGCCTGCAAACGCTTTCCCGCGCGCAAGACGCCGTGGTCACGATCGGCAACGCCAACGGCGGCACACGGCTCATCACCAGCTCATCCAACACGCTCGAAAACGTCGTGGAGGGTGTGACGTTCGATCTACTTTCAACAAGCAATGAAGACGTCACGATCAACGTCGCTCAAGATGTCGATGCGATTGTCGATAGCGTGCAGCTTTTCGTGGACCAGTATAACAGCACGATCGACAAAATTGCCGAGGGCGACAGCTTTGACGATGAGACGTTCGTTCGCGGACCGCTGTTCGGCGACTCCACGGTGGATCAGGTGCAATCGCGGCTGCGGCGGGCTATCCTGGGAGAGATCCAGGGGGTAGACGCTGCCTTTTCACGTCCCTTCAGCGTGGGGCTGCGACTCGTAGCCGGCGGGCGACTCGACTTCAACGAAGACGTCTTTCGCGACGCCTACGAGCAATCTCCGGAGAAAGTGGAAGAGATGTTCACTCGCAAGGAGACCGGGTTCGGAGCGGTGCTCCAGGACTCTCTCGACGAGATGACCGAGGATCTGGATGGGCTGCTCGCTCGGAAAGATGCCCTTCTCGAAGATCAACAGGACCTACTCACCGACCGGATCGACCAGCTCAATGTGCTGATCGAGGCCAAGCGTGCCCGGTTGGAAGCCCAGTTTGTTGCCCTGGAATCCACGATCGCCGGCCTTCAGAACCAACAGACTTCGTTATCGACGCTACAGGCCCAGCTCGGCTAGGCACCCCGAACGGGCTCTAACGGCCGCTAAAACCGCGCAGCGCCCGAAATCGGACATCACCTTACGGACGCCCTCGGATTGTCCGATAGAACTCCCAGTATGGCCGACAACCAAAACAACACCTACCTCCGCGATGCCGTGCTGACGGCCACCCCGGAGAAACTACAGCTCATGCTGTATGACGGAGCCATTCGCTTCTCAACGCAGGCCCGCGAAGCGATCGAGCGAAAAGACTACGAAGAATCCTACAACAAACTGACCCGGGCTCAGCATATCATCTTGGAGATGCTGAACGGGCTGGACTATGAGGTCAACCAAGACCTGTGTGAGCGGGTCGCGTCTATCTACAATTTCCTCTATCGAAAACTCGTAGACGCGTGCGTTGGCCGCAGCGTGAGCGACATCGACGACGCGCTGAAGGTACTTCGCATCGAACGCGAAACGTGGCAGATCCTTGTCGATAAGCTCCAGAATGCCCGTGACGAGGAAAAACGCAATCAAGCCGGTCACGGCGATGCCCCATCGGGTGCCAGTGAGGCACAAGGCGCGGGCAGCGCGTCGGACGGCTCCGATTTTGATTCCGTGCCCCGGTTGTACGTCGAGGGCTGATCGCACCACCCGCCTTTCCCAAAACCGTACCCAGAGAAACGCGATTCGTTCGTAGTGCGGCGTGATTGTTTCCTGCGGGGCTTGCCTATAATGCACCGATGAACCACTACCGGTGCGAAGACGCACCGGAATGTTGGTGGCGTTTCCGCGAGGACAGAACCATGCGCATACGCACGTTCGCTATTCTTATCGCTTTCACCGCTATCGAGCAGAACGCGACGACAGCACGGGCGCAAGACGCTCCGCCCCAGAGCCAGCCCGCGATTGATCCATCGAGACTCGCCGTCGATGAGGCGCTGGACCTAGCCCGTCGCGCGATTGATCAGTTGGTGGCATCGCAAGACCCGGACGTTCGGGAGCGCGCGAATCGGGATCTCGATCGTGGTTTGGCAATTGTGAAAACGAACGCGCCCGACCACCCGTGGCTGCCGTACCTGTACGCCTTCGTTAGCATTCGGCAAGAGCAGGCGTGGGACGCCGTCGATCACCTTCGCAATTTCGTGAGAACACGGGACGGGCGAACGGAGTGGAAAGCTCACCGCACACTGGGCGAACTCGTGGTCAATGAGTTTACCCGGCTCGCGCGTAGCCACTTCGACAAGGCAGCCTCCCTGATTGATGGCGAGCCGACGGTGCTGTACGGGCTCTCGCGGTGTGCGGCCAACGTCGGCGACTATGCCGAGGCGCTCGAGTTCGCGAAGCAGACGGTAGCGGCCGACCGGCGGCAATCGATCGATCATCTGACGCACTTGGCGCGTACGGCGCGCTTCCGGAAGGAATGGACCACCGCGACTGCGGCGGCCGAGGACTCTCTTAAACTTTCGAAGAACGTCGTGACGGCGCGACCGGGTGAACTGGACCCCCTCATGGCCGTCAATGCTCAATATAAGCTGCTGATCGAGACCGAGACCGCCCGGCTGTCCGCCTTGCGTTACCCGATGCAGGTCTCGGCTGGGTTTATCAAACTGGCTGGCTACGCCCGCGATCGTGCCAAGATCGTGGCACTCATCTCAAAGCACGAGGTGGTGTCCATGCTGGACGCGGGCCTGGAGCGACTCGGCGAAGACGCTTCCATCGGCATTCTCGAACAAACCGTCGTGGCGTATTACGACGTGGGACGCGACGACGACGCTATCGCGATCTGCCGCCGCATTCTCAACCAGCAACCCGAGAACGCCGTAGCCCAGGAATGGCTCGCCAGATTCGGCGAGCCGGTAGAATCCTCCGACGAAGAAGATCACGACCACGACGGCGACGGCGTGCCGGATCATTAGCCAACCCGTACACCCACGATCTTGCGCACCTTCCCGTCGTCTGCAGCGGATTATGGACCACCGCAAACGATGGGCAAACCTATGACACGCTCAACCATTTCAGAAGCCGCAAGACTCAGCGAATCCCGCTAACCATCATCGCCGCCGACAACCCAATCGTTGTATGCGGCCGCACGACTCGCAGTTCCTTCCAGGTATACACAACCGAACATCTCAAGCATCCAAGCCAGAAAACCAACTGTAAGCATGCAGGCACGCGGCTTTGTCGCGATCGCCATCGCAACTTTGAAACTGAGTTTGAACATGTGAGACATCGCTGTTTTTCCTTGCAAGCAATAACCCTACAACCAGACCAACCACCCAGTGTAAATACAGCACGTCACAAGTACAACGATTATAAGAACTGAGTCTCAATGGGGCGTGCTATAGGTTGATACCCTGCATGCGAAGCGCCCGCGTCATGTTTGATATCGCTTGTATGTTCACGGACAGGTAGACGTGACGGCCGGGTGCTCATCCGCGATCAGCACGTCGTTGCCCAGCAGCCATTGCGTCAGCGCCTCGTGGAAGGATCTCCGTTGCGATGTCGCGTCTTCTACCGTTGACACATAGAAGTAGTCACGATTTGTGATCGCGATGTGTTTGCTACAGTTTGGCACGTACACGCCGGGCGTGAAGTTCACGGCATCTGCCTCGGCAGCCGTTGTCGAGATGCGGGGCAGCGCCAGCATCATCGCTCTGACGGCACCTGCAAAATCTTCGATTGTCACACCGAGCCCGGCAGCGCCGCCACCCGCGACTGAATCCGTCATATCCATGCGGGCGAAAAATGGCGTCGTGATGTGGTTGAGTGCCACATACGGGGTATTCGTGCATCGCCATGCGTCCGGCGTGCCGGCAAGTAGCGCCGCGCACGATTCATCGACAAACCCATCGTACATGTCGGGACCAAAGAGGGGCGACTGAAAGTTCTCGACGTGCGAATCAATCGCCGCTCCAACCGTCTCGTCCGTATACCACTCACCTGGCGCGGAAAATCCCGCATCGAGTACCGCACGCACCGTGGTCTGCGCGGGATCGAACTGAGCCGTGAACCAGTCGAGGTTGTGCCGCACACCGTTCGACCCGCCGGATTCACCGGCGAAGATGATCCCCTCTGCATTCGAGAGGTCCGGAACCGTCTCCAAACCATCCTCGGAGGTGACGGGTCCGTTCTTGAGGGTCTCTACAACCGCTTCAACGATACGATGGCCCTGAAAGTGAAGCGTGAATCGCTGCGACGGATCGACATCGTTCGTTACCACGGCCGCGTAGTGCCGACCGGCCCACGTGTCCGAACTGCAATAGGGCAAGAACACGAGGTTGGCGTTGGCGATCGGCGTCATGGATCGATCGAGAATACCTGCGCTGCGTATGGCGTCATGGGCCCAGACGGAACTCATCTTGGCTGCGGTGTAAATCGGATGAAGTCCGCACCAGCGATCCCGGCAATTCTCGAAGTACCCGCAGCTCCCGCCACCTTCTAGAAAGATCACCCAACGGTTCGCAAACATGGGACCACTCGCACCCCGGATGTAGGCAACGGCCGGCGAGCCGTCGTTACAGACCGCGCCGGGTGCGTCAATCACAAGCTTGTGCAGGTCCGTTCCGGGTGCCTGGGACGGGGACGGTGCATTGCCGCCGGCGCAATCCGCAACCAAGGCGATATCGACCGGTCTGACCGCGCAGGTGGGGTCGGCCGCGACGCCCTCGCCACTGTAGCAATTCAGCAGATCCCGCACGTCGCGCAGGTCAATGTGTTCATCCTTGTTCGCGTCGGTGAAGACGCACGGTGCCGTGTTACCGTGACGTGTAAGCGGCCCCAGCATGCAAGAGGACAACTCGCTCACATCGGCGCTATCGACGTCGCCGTCATCGTCTACATCACACGCGATGACCGGTCCGAATTGCGCAAGGACCGGACGCTGAGCCACAGCCAACAATAGTACCGCAAAGACCGAAATCACTAAGAATGTGTGTGCCCGCATTTTCTTAATCCCACCGTAGACGCTACACCCCAACCCGTTTCCGCCTACCACCGCAATGGCTACGACCATGATTATTTGTAAGCGGTTCTGCATCATAGCAACTTCTGAGACAAGTTGGAGAGATAGAAGTCTCTGCGACGCCACGGCAATGATTATCGGACGGCATGAGCACCCA
>JAJRSR010000322.1 GCA_024278695.1 Planctomycetota bacterium
AGCCGGCGGAAGATGGCCAGGGTGCTTCTCGGGCTATGCAACAGGCACTTGAGGATGCTCAGCTCGCACCGGAGTCCGTGGATTATATCAACGCGCATGGCACGTCCACGCCACTCGGTGATGTGGCTGAAACGATCGCCATCAAGCGCGTCTTTGGCGATCACGCCAAGGATCTCGTCGTCAGCAGTACGAAAAGTGCCGTGGGGCATTCTCTTGGTGCAAGCGGCGGTATGGAAGTAATCGCCTGTACGCTGGCCATTCGAAATGGGATTATACCCCCAACTATTAACCTGGATGTGCCGGGCGAAGGTTGTGATCTCGACTACTGCCCCAACACAGCCCGAGACCGTCGGGTTCAGGTCGCCTTAAGTAATTCGTTTGGCTTCGGCGGGCACAACGCCTGCATTCTCGTGAAAGCATTCGCCAACTAATTACCACAGCGTTGGATCGGTGGCCCAGGCCGCTCCTCAGGCCATCAATTGCTGTTTGGGTGCCCCCGGTCCGAAAAATGGCTTATCCATTCCGATAGAAGCAGGTGCAGGGGGCCGTGAGTATTCAAGCTCCATCCCACCATGCGTCGATATCGTACTTGGTGTAGCGGGGATTTGGTGCGCGCTTCCAATGGTGACCGGATGGGACTATCGCAGGCCAACATCGACGAGTTGCTTTCAGGTGAGGGTGCCGAACAACCACCCACCGCTGTTGCCGAGGCTGCACCCGCACCGCCTGAACCTGCACCGATTGTGCCTGAGCCGCCGCGAACGCCGGTGGTTTCGCGCATCCTGGAGCTCGAAGTCACACTCTCGGTGGTTTTAGCCACGCGAGAGATGACGATCGATTCCATCCTCGCCACGACGGCTGGAACCATCATTGAGTTCGAAGTCCCGTTTGATGCTGAGCTCGCCCTTACTGTCGGTGCCAGAACGATCGGCCTGGGGCAGACCGTCAAGATTGGTGAGAACTTCGGCCTGCGCCTCACTCAAATTGTCGGTGTATCCGAGCGGGCCGGTGCCTTGGGCGGCTAGGCTTCGGGTTGCTCTTCCAAGCCCTCAACCAGCTTTTTGGCCAACGATACGGCTTCGTCTGTGGTTGAGATGCGATCGTTTCGCTGGGCACGGTACACGTCTCGTAGGATCAGTCCGAACCGCGGTCCCGGCCTGCATCCGAGCCCCGCAAGCGCGTTCCCGTCGAGAAGCGGCGGGGGAGCGATCGACGCAGCGGGAATGGCTTGCGCTCGATCCACGAGCCGGTCGTAAGTCTCGACGGGTTCGTCGCGGGCTACCAAATCAGCACGCAATAGCGTGGTCAGGTCGGACCAACGACCATGTGCCATCAACGCCTTCAAATCTGCAAGCTCAAGTTGCGGGCCAAGCCGTGCCATTGGCAGCGATGCTACCAGCCACCCAGTGGCCGAGACTTCGCGGTTGCTCTGACGCAGTGCGGTGCAGATGATACGAACGACATCCGCCGTGTGATCACACAAGAGGGCGGCCATCCCTAGCGTTGGGTCGATTCCGCCGCCACCTAGCGCGCCAAGTCGTGCGACGATGAGGTCATGTAACTCCGGCGGGGTGGTCCAGCCTGCGGCAAGATGGTCCGCCAAGCCGAGCGCCGTAAGCAATCGCCACCCCTTGTCCCGATGAACGTTGGTCAGAATAGCACCAAGCTCGATCCAAATTCGCTCCGGGCTAATGCCAGCGAGCCGGGGGGCCAGTTCGGAAATCGCTGCGGCGGTCTGCGGCTCAATCTGAAAACCGAGCCGTGCGGCAAACCGGATGGCTCGGAGCATACGCAAATGATCCTCGCCCAGGCGTTCGCGCGCGTCGCCGATGGTACGGATGGTGCCCGCCTCCAGGTCCGTTCGCCCGCCGACGTAATCGATGACCGTGTCGGTCGTCGTATCGAGGAACATCCCGTTGATGGTGAAGTCGCGGCGAAGTGCATCTTCCCGGTCCGTGCCGAATGTCACGTCGTCCGGCCGGCGACCGTCGGAATAGACCCCATCACTGCGGAATGTCGCGACCTCCACATCGTGCCGGTGTTTACGAACTAACATGACACCAAACTTGGCACCGACGTGGTTGGCCTGTGGAAATACTTCTGCCACCTTCAACGGTGTCGCATCGGTGGCCACATCGTAATCCTTGGGAGGCAATCCGAGCAGCATGTCGCGTACGCAGCCGCCGGCCAACAACGCCACGTATCCCTTTTCGCGCAGCCGATCAATCACAAACATGGCGGCGTCTCGCGCCGAGTGGTCGCCATTTGTCATCGCCGAAACACCGTCAGCCCATGGCTGCCAAAAGAGCGGGCGTCGAAAATATGCCACGGATCATTCGATGAAAGATCGTACGTCGTGCGTTTGGGATGGTGAAGCACGACCAACGCGTCTGCATCCACCGAAGACGCCAGTTTCGCGAGGTATCGTCTCACACTACCGCGCGGCGATGTATCCATAGCGTCCTTATAGGGTGGGTCGAGCAACACCAAGTCGAAGGCCACATCATCCGGGCCGACGATCGCAGACCGCCACGCATCACCGCGCTGGATATGCGCTTTCGGGTCCACACCCACGCTTTCGAGATTCTGGGTTAATGCCGCGAGCGCTATCCGGCCTCTCTCGAAGAACCGGCACGAACTCGCTCCACGAGACAACGCTTCGATTCCCATAGAGCCGCTTCCGGAAAATACGTCGGCCACATGGATCGGCGGCAAGAGCCCAGGCGTCCCGTAGTGCGACCCAAGTATGGAAAACACAGACTCTCGAACCCGATCTGACATCGGCCTGGTCGAATCTGTGTCCGGGCGAACCAGGCGGCGCGACTTCCATTGCCCTGCGACGATTCTCATCACGGCGACCTTGACTCCAATTGCAGGTGGGCCGGGACGCCGCCATCGTTGACCGGCCCCGCCAGCCTTCTATAATCCTTTGGGATCACGCTCTGGGCAAGCGGGTGGAATCAGGTGCGGGCTAAGACCCTGCCCATTACGGTTAGGATGACTCACTCGCAGTATTTATTCACTGGGATCGATTGACATGGGCTCTGTTTTATGTGAACACTGTGCCGGGGCGTGTTGCCGGTACCTGGCATTGCCGTTGGATGTGCCGGAGGATCGACGGGATTTCGACGATATTCGGTGGTACCTCATGCATGAGGGCATTAGCGTCTTTGTCGAAGAGGGCGATTGGTACGTCCAAATTCAGACCCGCTGCAAGAATCTTCGGGATGACAACCTCTGCGGTGTCTACGAATCCAGGCCGTCGATCTGCCGCGACTATAAGGCTGAGGATTGCGATTACAGCGGTGGGCAATTCGGCTACGACCACTTGTTCACCCATCCAGTCCAGCTCGAAGCCTATTACCTTGAAACGTTCGGCCGGAAGCTCCCCGTACCGCATCGGGATGCCGCAGCACCGCGTACCCCCAAGGGCAAGAAAAACCATGCCATCGTTCCGTTACGTGTCTAGAACTAAGGTGCCTGTTCATGCGGTACGCTGCGGCGTGCTCGGCTTGATGGCCACCGTTCTATCCACGGGGTGTATATCCGGGTCGTTGGCCACCTCGACAGGATCGCGCCCAGAAGGCTTTGCATGGTCTCCCGATCCAAAACAATACGCCCATATCGGAGAGCATGTCAGTTTCGATTTCGTCCTGACCGATGCATTTGATCATTTCGTAGACCCCGTGGGGATTATTGACTACGGCGTCGCGACAATGGCGGGCGAGCGAATTGAGATGGAGGTCAATCCTTCCGGGCACCTTACGTTTACGCGGCCGATCAATGCGGATATCGGAGAATCTCTACACGTGGAGGTGACAGCCTACCGCCAACTGGCGGGTCGGGATCAGATCAAAGTCGGCGATGAATGGTTGCGAAGCAACAGCCCGTTTGAACAGCCGGACAAGCGCGTCGCGTCCGACTCGGTCACGCTGTTAATCTATCAGGCACACGTACGGTTGCGTCTTGCGAGTCCACCGTCCGACCTGGATCCTGAAACCGGCGTTATGCGCCTCCAGAGTGACAAAGGGTCGGCCATCCCGATCTACATCGATAGACCCGGTCGCCCCGGTTTTCGAATCACCGGTCCGGACGCAGACGCCTATTACACGGTCACCTATGACCCACCGGGGAACGTGTTAAACGATCACGGTTCGACCAAGGTTGAGTTCACGATTTACGATCTGTCGGGGCAGCGGCATGAAGTTTCTGACGAGATTGATACGCCGTAACGCCACTCATGGAAGGGCAATTAGCGGGATGCCGCTTCGGGGCGACGCATGACTAAGAGGCACATCCACTACGAAGCGGCGTTTGAAGATTACGTTCGGTCACGCGGCTGGCCATACATTCCCGTCGATGAGCAGCGCAAGGCCATCTTTTCCGGCGTAAGGGTCAAGTCGTTCGATTTCATCGTCTACCCACCGGGAGCTAAAACGTGGGTGGTGGACGTCAAAGGTCGAAAGTTTCCGTATGAAGGAAAGGGGGGCCGTCGGTATTGGGAAAACTGGGTCACGCAAGACGATCTGGATGGCCTGACGCAATGGCATGCCGTCCTGGGTGCAGAATACGAGCCGGTCTTCATGTTTGCCTATTGGCTGCTCGGTCCGAGCGATCGAACACCCCATGCGGAAACGCACACCTACCAAGGAGAATCGTATGCTTTCCTGCCGGTCCCTGCAGATCGCTACGCAGAGGAGGCACGCCGACGATCACCCAAGTGGGGCACGGTGAGCGTCCCCGTGCAGACCTTTCGTCGGCTGGTAGTCCCGATGCCAACCGGCGACGTAGCCGCTTCGGCATGATGCACGGCCGCTTTACCCGGTTGATGGGCGGTCTATAATAGCTGTCAGATTCGATTGGCGTTGCGGGAAATAGGTAATGATGAAACAACGAAAACGCTGGACGGTGAAAAGCGTCTTGCCAACTTTGGCTTCGGCAGTTTTTTTCTCGCTGACGCAAGCCGCGTCGGCACAGGCTCCGGGGCGCATCGTCGAGCGAGAGGGCGGCTTGGTCATCTGGCTGGTGGCTACCCTCCTGATCCTGCTCGTATGCCTGACGGGGTTTCTTAGCGCCAAGCGCTCGCACCTCCATTAGAGGTTTAATGTATTGAGGCGGGCGGTTGGATCGATACCGTCAACCACTGTGACGGAGGAAATCGGAATGTTAACCAAACGGTCTTGGATTGTGCTGCTTGGTGGACTCAACGTCGTTCTTGCCGCCCTATTGGTCGCTGGCCTAGTCCAGCTTCCGCGCGCGCACGCTCAGATGGGTGCCCGCCCTGGTGATTTCATCACGGTGACTGCCAAACCAGCTGGTCGTGATTACGACGTGCTCTACATGTTGGATGTTCCCGCCCGAAAATTGCACGCGTTTCATCCGGGCGGACAGCAATCGCCGGGCTTGATACTTGTTCAACCGAGGGATCTTGCGCGGGACTTCGGACGGTAGGAATACGTGGCCGTCGCGCGTCGTCTTGTGGTGGATGGCTCGCAATTAGGTGTTTCGGGTATCATTCCCGAGGGTAGTTGAGACATTTACGGAGACTGTTTGATGGACAACAAGAACTTCGCCATCGGCATTTTATCGACGACGGCCATCATCCTGTTCGTCGGACTAACCGTGATCCACACCCGTCCCGCGCCGGTCCTGGCCGACGGCATGACCGTTCGAGGCGGCGATTACGAGATGACCGTTGGTGCGCTTGACCAAACAGACGAGGAACTCGTTTACATCATTGACTCCGGGCAGCAGCGGATGATTGCCTACCGTTTCAACACCAACAGCGAACGTATCGAGATCGCGGCCGGTATGGACCTCGCCAACCTCCGAGACCAAGCCAACACCAACCAGCCCCCCGTTAGCAGGAAGAGCCGCCGTAGGCCGTAAACGCCGAACGCTCACGAAAAACCCCCGTCTCGGATTCAGTGTGAATCCGAGACGGGGACATCGTATATCATCAGCCTCTCGTGGACCGCAACTGTTTGAATCAATCGTTCAATGCAGCCACTTCGTGTCGCCACAAAGTTCATAGTTGTTGCCCTGACGCGTGCGGCACATACAGACAATTCGGATGCTGTTACCGTTGGTGAAGGAGCAACAGACGCCATCCTGGGTGGTGGCGCATCCGTCCCCAGAAGCATCGGCGGCACTACCCGTGCCCGCAGCAGTATCTCCTTGCAGTGCTTGGTCTTCCAAATGCTCCCTGGCTCGATCGACCTGGATTTTCCCATCGACCATTTGGACCCGAAGGGCCACGGAACCGTTGCCGTTAGGCCACGATCGAACCGCAGCGAACTTGGTGATGAGTTCGTCATCTTCCCACACCATCTGGATAAGATGAATGCCCTCTGGTGTATCCACGCGAAAACTCAAAGCATCATCGTCTTCGCGAACCGAGAGGCCCTCGTTTGAGAATGCTACGCCGCTCACGACAGCATCAAAGGCCACGTCTTCGAGGTATTGGGCCAACTCAGGGTCCGAAAGCCAGAGGGGTTCGTGTCCGGCCAAAAATACGGCGGGGGTGAGCTGAGCCACCTCTAATTGCTCCTCTTGACGCTGCGCTCGGTCGATGATTTCAGGGCCAAACTCGCGGATTGCCTCAAGCAACTTAGCCTGAACCCCGGCTGGCAGTTGTTCGAGGCCCTGAATGGCCACCGCACCTTTGACCGGTTCAGCACGCGGTGTAGCGTCTCGATCATCTCCAGCCCACACCAAGACACCAAAGCTCAAGACAACGCATACCATTAGTTTTTGACATCGCATACCAGAGACTCCTTTTGCCATATGAAACAAAGCCCGTTCCGCGTCAGTCAAGTGATAATCCCATCCATTACATCATCCAACCGGTGTCGCCGCACACATAAAACAACGGAATGCCGTAAACGCCTGTGCCGCCAAAGCATAGGCATGTGACTCTGACCTGGTTCCCGTTTCGACCCGAACAACAGATGGCTTCGCCGGTCACGTTGCAATCCCAAGACTCCTGCGCGTTCGCCATAGCCAATCCCTCGTCTTCAGGCCACGAAGCCCACGCTTGTGTTGAGCCGGAATGGTCCAGCTTCTCGATCATGATGACGGCCT
>JAJRSR010000323.1 GCA_024278695.1 Planctomycetota bacterium
CCGCAGCGAGCCGGAAACCGCTCGAACCTTCATATCATCACGAAACTTCACGACAAGATGCGCGGGAAAACCCGGTCTCGTAAGTGAGGACAGCTTGGCGAGCGGCTCACGAGGCCGCAGCGGCTCCTGAGCCTGAACTACCACGGTGCTAGCGGCGAGAACAGCCGCCCAAACCAGGGCACACAGACAGGGAACACCGCCCGCCCCGTGTAGCGACCGTGTAGCGACCGTGTAGCGGCCCCGATTGAAACCTCGCGAAGCGTCATAAGAGCGGCCCCCTCCATTTGAACAAACGGCGAAAAACTCTCAGCACCTACAAACTACCACGTCAGTGCACCGAATTTCAAGGAAAAAACTGGAAGGGTTGGATCATTTCTTGATGGGTGTCTGGTGCGATTGCGGCACCCCACACGGGCAGGATGGAACTTGCCCAGCACCCCTCAATGACATGGTGGCGTAGCGACAGCGAGGCCGAGCGGTACCGCTTAACGCGTCAGCAGGCGTCCGAAGAAACCGCGTTCGTCCTTGGCAGGCTCGGCCTGACCGGATGCGCCGGACTTGGCTAGGATCTGTCCCGCGATTTTTCGGATGGCGGTTCGCACGGGGTTTCGCTCGTCGAGCGCGGCGATCGGACGCCCGAAATCTATGGACCGAGCGACGAACTGGAAGTCGTTCGGGATCGTGGCGTAGACGGCCTTGTTGATAGCCGCCTCGACATCCTTCGTGGCGACCCGGCCGGAACGACCGTCGCAACGATTCAACACCACCTCGACCCGGTCATCCGGAAGACCGATGCGTGTCAGCGCTTCCACATAGCGGCCCGTGTTACGAATATTTGGCACGAGCAACTGGCACACGACGAGCACCAAATCAGCTTGACGAAGGATGGCGGCGCTGCGGTGGTTAAGCTCATTCGGAAGATCAATGACGATGTTCTCATACGCACCGGTCAGTTGCTCGACGATGCGGTGCATCACGTCCGGCGTGAAGATTTCCTCTTGATCGAGCGCCTTTGGACGCGATAACAATGACACGTTGTTCGGCAGTGCCACGGCCGTCGATTCGATGAGGGATTGGTCAAGACGGGAGACGGACTCCGCTAGGTCGAACAGCGTATACTTCGGATCGCAATCGAAGTTCATCGCGCAATCACCGAATTGAAGATCGGCATCGACTAACGCACAGGGACGCTCTGACGCCTTGCCGATTTCCATTGCGAGGTTGCACGCGATGGACGTAGCACCCGAACCGCCGCTCGGGCTGACGACGCAAATACACCGGCTCTTGATGGCACCTGAGAGTCTCTTGGTGGCCAGCTTTCCGATCACCTGCGCCAAATCGGATGAATCAATGGGCTCGCAGACAAACTGATCGCAACCGGCACGCATCGGCTCGAGAATCGAGTGCGGATCGGTCTGATGGCTAGCAGCCAACAAAGCGACGCCGGGGTAGCTCGTGGACACCAACTCGATCACTTCCACAACGGCCGCCGGATTGGGATCGAGGTGAAAGAACACGACGTTGGCGTCGTCGTTTTCAAGCACGGCCGCCAAGTCCTCCGGTGTCGAAACCTCTGCCGTAAGGCGCACGAAGTTAAGGTTGGAAATGTGCCCCTGAAGTTCCTCGGAAGCTTCCGGTTCGAGGTTGTACAGGCAAATGTGTAACAGATTGCTCATAAGATTTCGCCGCCGTAAAGCCCGAGGGACACCATCGAACGTATCGCGCTCGGCCGCCCCTTCTGCGTATCAGCTACGTCGTCTATCGGAGGTTGAGCCGCGCAAGTTTCGATAGGGGTAAACCACCTAGGGCGTGCTATCGGACTGACAGAGCAGCCCGAGGCGTACGACCAACTACGGAACACTCGGACGCCATCAGGAACAGCAGCACGCGAAAAATCGAACGCACGCCGTCGTTATTGGTGCGATGCTGGGCACCTATCCCGCAAGAGCCGTTACGGCCGCCACGGCGGTCTCAGCGCGATGACGAATCGCCGTAAAGTTTCGCTGCTCCAAATCATCCGGCACAAACAGAGACCGAACCAACCCGACGCCGAAGCAACCCGCGCGAAGATAGTCGGCCACATTATCGGGCGTCACGCCGGCCGTGGGGAATAGTCTGAGGTGTGGCAAGGGGCCGAGGATCGCCTCGATGTACCCGACACCGCCAGCCGGCGCGGGAAACACCTTGACCAGATCAGCGCCGAGCCGGTGCGCCGTCTCCATTTCCGTGGGTGTGGCCGCTCCGGGAATGACCGGCACCTCCAATGTTGCAGCCTCTTCAATAACGGCCGCATCCACGATGGGCGACACCAGAAACCGCGCCCCAGCGTCCACGGCCTGTCGCGCCAGCTCCGGCGACATCACCGTACCCGCACCCACGAGCAGATTCGCCTGCGAGGCGAACTGCCGAATAAGCTCGAACGCCCCCGGCGTGGTGAGGGTAAACTCGACCAGGCGTATACCGCCGTCCACGGCCGCCTGCATCGCCTCGGCCGCAAGCTGCTGGTCGTTGGTTCGGATAATCGCACTAACCCGCGC
>JAJRSR010000324.1 GCA_024278695.1 Planctomycetota bacterium
AAAGAGTTCGCCGCAGTGCTGCTTGTTGAAGAATCGGCGCTGCTAAGTGTCGAAGGGTTTGGCTCTGAGGAGAATCGCCATGAAAAACACACTTCATCATCTTGTTGCGTCCGTCGTTATCTTGGGCGTCGCCGGCACCGCATTCGGACAAATTGTTCCCGGCGATCCAGGATCGTACCCGTCTGTGAGCGTGCTCAACACGCCGCACAACCTCAACAATTACCCCGGCGTCTCCATTCCGGGAAACCAAGTGTGCCTGCCGTGCCATACGCCGCATAACGCGCTCGTGTCCGGCGAGACCGGCGTTCTCTGGAACCATGCCGAAACTGCTGAGACGTTCGTCATGTACTCAAGCACGGCCGGTCAGCCCGAGGGTCCAAGTAAGCTCTGTCTTAGCTGCCACGATGGTGTCACCGCTATCGACAACTACGGCGGCTCAGGCGGCACGGGCATCGTGATCACTGGCGAGGCCGCGATCGGAAGCGACCTGTCGAACGATCATCCGATCGGAATCGAATACCCCACGGCCAGACCAGCCGAGTTCAACGATCCGAGCACGTTTGATCCAGGCATCGGCGGCGGGCCGGGTGTCGTGCTCGTCGCAATCAACAGCGTCGAACGCGTGGAATGCACCTCCTGCCACAACGTCCACAACAACGGGCTTGGGCACTTTCTTCGAGCACCGGTACAGGAGAGCTATCTCTGCTTGCAATGCCATATTAAGTAGCTAACAAGACCCGGTTCTTTTCCCGTGAAACGCGGCGGGGCTGCCCAAGGGCGGCTCCGCCCTTTCACGGTTTTTTTGTGCAAGTCTCTTCTGCCTTTCTTCGCCTTGTGATACGCCCATCGTCCCCCTCAATAGCGCATCGACTAGCTTTCTTGCGGTTTTCTCCAGCTTACGAACCCACAGCTCTCAATATCGAGACTCGTGGCACGCCGCTTGCCCCCGGTATGACATGCGTCGCCGCTTCGCATAGATTGCGAGGCAAAGACGACCGTATCGTGGCGGTCGACACCTGCAAGGTGACAACTGCGGCCTTGTTCCGCATGGAGTAGCCAGAATGAAACCGCGAACCTTTCCTCGCCACCTGCCCATTGCGTGTCTGTGTATGGCTTTCGTGCTCCTGGCTGGCTGCCAGACCACCCCAGCAGAGAAACCCACGTTCCTGTTCTTCCCCGCGCCACCAGCCGAACCGCGTATTCAGTTTCTAACCTGGGCCAGCGGTGCCGACGAGCTGGAACCGGAGCAGGACGCGTTCGAGACGTTCATTTTGGGTGACGAACCGAAGGCTGGACGGCGCATCAACAAACCCTACGGGATCGCAGTGCGCAACGGCGTGGCCTATGTGGCCGACACCAAAGGGCTGTCTCTGTGCCGATTGGACTTCAAGAACGGCACGTACGGCGTGATCGGCGTGCGCGGTCCGGGACGACTGCGCAAACCCATCAACGTCGCTATTGATTCCCTAGGATTCAAGTTTGTCGTCGATGCCGTTCGGAAACAGGTGGTCGTATTCGACCCGCAGGATCAGTATACGACGGCGTTCGACATTCCCGAGCCCAGCCGCCCAGTGGACTTGGCCGTTCACGAAAACGAGTTGTTCGTCCTGGATAACGACGAGTCGCCAGAAATTCTCGTGCTCGATCGATCCACCGGTGAGATTCTTCGTCGCTTCGGCGCGTCGGGTGGCGAAGCGGGTCAATTCAAGATTCCCAATAGCCTCTGCGTCGATGACAGCGGATTTGTCTATGTCAGCGACACACACAACTGGCGCATCCAAAAGCTCACACAAGACGGCGAACCGGTTTGGACCAAGGGCACGCCCGGCTACCAACTCGGACAGTTCGGACGTCCGCGTGGCATTCGGGTTGATCCAGATGGCATCATCTACCTGGTGGACGGCGCGACGGAAATCGTTCAGATGTTTGATACTGACGGGCAAACACTGATGCGGTTTGGTGGCCCGGGTAATGCGCCCGGCGCGCTGGGCTTGCCTTCGACGTTGGCCATCGACCGAACGTCGATCCCTTATTTCAAAAAATATGTCCATGAAAAGTTCAACGTGTCGCAGTTGTTGTTTGTGGTCAGCCAGTATGGCCAGCGTCTCGTGAGCGTGTATGCGATGGGCACGTTCCCTGAAGGCTTTACGCTCACGGAATCGGAGTTGGGTACGATTCCTTCGCTACCGGTTGAAGAAGGCATCGGCCCGGTAGATGCAAACGACACTGACGAAGAGCCTGCGCCCAAGTTGCCTGCGAACCCGCATGCCAAGGATCAGTAGGCTATGACGAAGAGGAGATTAGGTAGTGTCGCGTCGCCCCGTGCTCATGATCGCTATCGTGACGGCCGCCGGGCTCGTCGTCGCTAGCGCCTGCGCGCCTGATACGCGTGACCGCATGCTCCGTTTTTTCATCGACGGCGTGCCCGAGCCGGGCGTTCAGCAACAGGTCGGCTACACGCCGGTTCGCATCGCAGCACCAATGCCATCCGCCCTGAGTGCGGCCGCCCCAAACGCGCCGCTCTTTTCCCATACACCCTACCGGCAGGACCGATGCGACGGTTGCCACAGCTTTGAAACCGGCGGGCTCGTCCGATCGCTTGACGACGGACTCTGTTTGAACTGTCACGCACCGCTTATTACAAAAGTCAAGTACGCACACGGACCAGCCGCCGTGGGGGATTGCACATTCTGTCACCACTACCACGCATCGCGTATTGAGAACCAACTGCTCTTCAACCTCAAAGCGCTTTGTGCTCAGTGCCACGAAACCGACGACCTGACAACCGGTCCGCACCACGCGGCCATCGCCACACAAACCTGCACCAACTGCCACGATCCACACGGCAGTGGTGATCGATACTTTCTGAAACGGACGGAGCAGTGACGCCCAAGACACACCGCTTACGCCGTTTGAAGGCACGACGACCACGAAACAAACAGTATAGCGCGCACCATCGACGATCCTGCGTAATGGTCTCGATCCTTATCCTTTGGGGTCCGCTCGCGGGTTGCCAATCGACCAACGGTACAGGCCGAAGCCTCGCTAAAAACGTGAAGATCACGCGTTTCGGCGGCTATACGGAATTCACACTGCGGGAACGCCGTCGCGATCAAGAATCCGGGGTTGGTGCCGGGACGAAGAAGTCCTATGAACGGATCATGGAGGAGAGCATCAAGCTCGAAACCGAGGGCTATGTCTACCACCCCAACTTCCTGGAGTTCACGCTAGCTGGCCTGTTCGGGCTCTTGCAGCAAGATTTCGCTGATGAGTTTAACGGTCGCCAACGCGCCAGCAGCGACACCGGATCAATCACAGAGTTCGACCTGAGCGGCTCTTTCTTCCGCAGAAAAAATTACCCGGGCACTGTGTTCGCTCGACGGTACCGGTCCCTCGTCGCCAGACCTTTTCAAAGCAGCATCCAAACCACCACCACCGGCTACGGCTTCGTATGGCAATACGTCAACGAAAAAACACCAACAACGGTACAGTTCAACGATACGGAAGTGATCCTGGAGCCACTGAACGATCAAGAGGCGACCGGTCGGCAAAAAACAACTGAATTCCGGTTCGAGACGGCCTACAAGTTTAACGCCCACAGCGCCCTGAAGCTAACCTACGAATACCGATCTCAAATCGAGGAGCCGTTCAAACTTGATTTTGAAACGGACGAAATCACCATCTCCCACAGACTTGACTTTGGACCCAGCTACGCCAACCGTCTGGAGTCAGAGGTCAACTATTTCGATCAGCGCGGCACGTTTGACATCCAACGCTTTCGCTGGCGTGAAGTGGTTCGGCTGCGACACGCCGAAAGCCTGAACTCGTGGTACCGATTTGAGCTCACCGACCGAATGCAAGGCACTTTGTTCGGCGTGCCGCCGATCGAGGAACGGGCGTGGCTCCTCACGGGCACGCTGGAACACCGGCTGTATGATAGCCTCGTGTCACAGCTTACCGGCTTCGCACAGAATCAGAAGTTCGGCACCGGGCTCACGGTGCGGCGGTACGGTACACAGGCGAACTTCGACTACCGCAAGAAGAACCGCTGGGGTACGCTGCGCGCGTCCCTCCGCACGGGCTTTCGCCGTGAAACGCGACGCGGCGGGCCGCGCCAGCTTGAGGCCATCGATGAACGAGGTATCTTCAATGATCCAGAACCGGTTCGGCTATCCAATACCAACGTCGTACAGAGCTCCATCTTCATCACAGCGGAGGACCGGACCACACTCTATATCCAAGGGCGTGACTATTCGGTCCGGCTCATCGGCGACACGATCGAGCTGGATCGCGAGCCGACGGGGGGCATCACCGACGGAGAAACCGTACTTATCGACTATATCTATGCCATCGGAGGTGATTTGATTCTCGAAACAACCAACAACGACATCACCATCCGGCAGGACATGACTAACGGGTTCTCGCCCTACTACCGCTTTCGCCGCCAGGATCAAAAACTTCGTCCCAAAGGCGCGGGCGGCTTCACGCCGGACAATATCACGGGGCACCTTGGCGGACTGGAATACCGAAAAGGCCCAGTCCGATTTCTCGGCGAGTATGAGGACCACAAATCCACGATCAATCCGTTCCGTGCGTTACGATTTTCTGCAGACTGGACGCACCGGTTCGAAGACGGCGGCATGCCATCAGTCCGAGCGCGTTGGTCCGACGTGCGTAACGGCGAACCAAAGAAGCGGTCTCTACGCTTCTTGACTGTTGAAGGACGATACCGTCGGGCTGTCGATCGAAACCTTACCATGGAAGCGGCCGTCATGTACCGTAACATACAAGACTCACTAAGCGGCGACGACGAAGGTTTGGATGTCGATCTGACCCTTGAGTGGACGATACGATCCACGGAGCTTCGGATCACCTACGAGTGGTCGCGTTATGACGACGCATTCGCCAAAAACGAATCCTCGGGGCTCTTTGTTCAACTGCGGCGGACCTTTTGATGAATCAAACACGAACAGCCTGGGTTTTCTTCGGGGCGGCCGCGCTAGCGGCTCTGAGCGGTTGCCACCGTCCGCAGCGCGCCATCTTTCCCTCGCAGCCGGCGTCACTGGTCTGGCCGGCACCACCCGCACCGGCGCGGATCCGGTACGTCGGCCAGCTTTCCTCTTCCGCGAACCTGCACGCTCCCCAAAAACCCTTCCAAGGGATTACGGACTTGCTGTTCGGCGCAAAGCAGCCGCATGCGTTGTACGGCCCACGTGCGGTTGTGACCAGTACCGATGGTCGCTATGTGTGGATCGCAGACCCCGGCGGTCGATGCCTACACGGGTTCGACCTCGTGGGTCGGGCGTACCACAAGATCACGACGGCTGGCGGCACCCCGCTCATTGCGCCTGTCGGCATCTCGCGCGGCCCATCCAACACGTTTTGGGTGTGCGATTCCGCAGCGGTGGCGATCCATAGGTTCTCGATCGAGACCGGAACTTGGCAGGAAACGCTACGGCTCCCCGAAGACGTGCAAAGACCCGTGGCCTCTTATTGGCATGACTCACGACGCGAACTCTACGTCGTGGATACGTTCGACCACAACGTGAAGGTACTAGACGACAAAGGGCGCGTCCTGCGCATACTCGGCACGCGCGGCGGCCAACCGGGAGATTTCAACTTCCCTACGGCCATCACGTCCGACGGAGACACGCTCTGGATAGCCGACACGGGCAACCACCGCATCCAGGGGCTCCAGTTTGACGGCACGCCGATCGTCGCGTTTGGGCAGGCAGGCACCGCTCCCGGTGATTTAGCCATGCCGAAAAGCGTGGCACTGGATTCCGAAGGCCACCTTTATGTGGTCGATGCCCGATT
>JAJRSR010000325.1 GCA_024278695.1 Planctomycetota bacterium
AGGTGCTATGTCGTATCCTCAGTTGGCTCTGACACTCTTGATGATTGCGGTCTGTCTGCTTCTGATACTCGTCGTGCTCGTTCAGCGCGGTCGCGGGCAGGGGTTGGCTGGTGTGTTTGGCGGCGGCGGTGGCGGTGGCGGGGCGTTTGGTGCCAAGACGGGTGACGTGTTCACCTGGATTACCGTCATCATCGCGGTGCTGTTTCTGGTTCTTAACGTAGCCGGAAATTTCACCTTGGATCAAACACCCGAAGCGCCGACGGTTGTAGACGCTGGGGCGGTGACGGATTTGGAAATCGTACCGTCTGAAGACGCGCCGGCGACCGGTGACGACAAGCCGGAGATCACGCTCAAGGGCACCAGCGTCGATACGGCCAAACCTATAGAGATCAAAGTGGGCGAAACGGTAGTCGCGCCTGATATCGCGCCACCGGCTGGCACTGGAGTAGAAGTTCCAGTCGAGTTGGTGCCGGAAACGAAACCAGCCGAGCCGGTTGATCCGGCTGGTTCCGGTGACGGTAGCAAGACCGACGAGGGATAGGCTTCGCCATGATCCAGTCGATGACGGGATACGGCGCTGCGGAGCTTGCCGAGGATGGTGTGGCCTACTCGTTAGAGGTTCGTGCCGTCAACCACCGCTACCTCAAGATTTCGATCAAGCAGCCGGAGCACTTGCAGTTTTTAGAGGCTGATATTGAGAAGCAGCTTCGTGGCAGGTTCGGACGTGGTAGTGTGTCCTATACGCTACGAGCGCGATCAGAGCTTCAGCCGGGGTTTCGTGCGCTCAACATGGAGGCCGTGCAGAGTTACGTATCGCTGTTATCTTCTGTGGCGGTGCCGCGGGGCATTACGCCGTCGATCGATCTGGCGCTGATAGCCACGCTCCCCGGTGTTTGTGAAGGCCCAGCATTGGATGAGGCGACGCGCAAGAAGTACGCCGCCGTCGTCGCCGAATTAACCGCGCAGGCGCTAGACGCCGTGATGGAGATGCGGGCGGCCGAGGGCAAAGCCCTCTGGGATGACTTGCGGGTTTGCGCCAAGGCGATCCGGCAGGAATTGGAAGGCGTCGCCCATCGAGCACCGACCGTGATCGAGGAATACCACGAGCGGTTGCAGCAGCGGGTTTCGGTACTGACGAGCGCGGCACAGCTTGAGCTCGATGCGGACAGTTTGACGCGTGAGGTCGCGGTCTTCGCGGACCGCGCTGACATCAGCGAGGAAATCGCCAGGCTTCGGTCGCACCTGGTTCAGTTTGACAAGATTTGCGAGCGGACCGACGCGGCCGGCCGTACGCTTGATTTTCTGACGCAGGAGTTGTTGCGTGAGGCGAACACGATCGCCTCGAAGAGTAATGACGCGGAGATCGCGCGCGGCGTCGTGGAAATCAAGCGATGGATTGATCGGCTCAAGGAGCAGGTCCAAAATGTCGAGTAGCGGGTCCAAGCCGGGGTCAGTCAAGCTGGGATCGATTGGTCGTGGGCGTTTGATTGTGATCAGCGGTCCGTCCGGTGCCGGCAAGACCTCGATATGTCGGGCGTTGCTTGTGGAAGTGCCCGATACGGTGTGGAGCGTTTCAGTGACGACGCGCACGCCCCGTAAGAGTGATGAGGCGGGCACGAGCTATGAGTTTGTGTCGCGAGATGAGTTTGAGCGTCGCGAACGCGAGGGCGCGTTTCTCGAAAGCGCTGAGTACGTGGGCAATAAGTATGGCACGCCCCGGGCACCGATCGAGCAAGCGCTGGGTGATGGCAAGAACGTGCTTCTCGAGGTGGACGTGCAGGGCGGTATGCAGATCGCGGCCAACATGCCGGAGTCGGTCCGCATTTTCGTCATGCCGCCCAACGCTGCGTCGCTTCGCGCTCGGCTGGAGGGGCGTGACGGTGACGCGCAAGCACAGTTGAGCAAGCGGCTGGCAGAGAGCGACGGCGAGATCGCGGCGGCCCACGAAAGCGGTTGTTATCAGCATTTCGTGGTGAATGACATACTGGAAGATACGATCGAAAACGTGAAACGAATCCTGGAAAAAGAGAGCGAAAGCGAATGATCGAGGCACTGCGTAACGACGACATTATCGACAAAGTGGGTGGGCGGTTCAAGCTGGCGGCGCTCATGCAGAAACGATGGTTGGAACTGATCCAGGGTGCCCGTCCGATGGTTGACCCCAAGGGGCTCACCGAGATGGAGATCGTGATCCGCGAGATCGAGGAAGACAAGATCGAACTCACCGAGCCACAGGATTATGCTGAGGATGACGACGACGAGTAGGCCATCCTCCGACAAGTCGCCGCATGGCTCGGATCTTACCGGTTGCGAAGTGATCGTGGCCGTTACCGGCGGCATCGCGGCGTACAAGACGTGTGACGTCGTGTCGCGGCTGGTGCAGCGCGGTGCCGGCGTGACCGTGGCCATGACACGCTCCGCCCGGAAATTCGTCGGGCCGGCCACGTTTCAGGCGCTGTCCGGGCGTCACGTGTTGACCAGCTTGTGGCGTCCGAATGACCCGACCGATGTGCAGCACATCGCCGCGACGAACGAGGCTGACCTCTTCTTGGTGGCTCCGGCTACGGCCAACATTCTTGCCAAGTTTGCTACCGGCATTGCTGATGATATCGTCACCACGCTGTTCACCAGTGTCTCATCGACTGTGTTGCTTGTCCCGAGCATGAACGATCGAATGTGGAACCATCCCATCGTCCAGCGGAACCTCGCGACACTCAAGGAGATCGGGTGTCAGACGGTGGGTCCGGATGACGGCTGGCTGGCGTGCCGCAGCGTGGGTGCCGGGCGGATGGCACAGCCGCAGGAAATCACCGAGCGTGCGGTCAAGTTGCTGACGGCGGCACGCGCCGAGCGAAGCGGGTAAGCCGTTGGTTGAGTGGGAAGTGCCAAGATGTGGCACTTTTCGCAAGGCACGGTATAGCGTCAGAAAACACTTCATTCATGCGAATTCTGATTACAGCCGGTCCCACGCGTGAGTTTTTCGACACCGTCCGTTTCATCTCGAACCCCTCAAGCGGGAAAATGGGTTACGCCCTCGCAGCATGTGCGGCGCGGCGCGGGCATGGGGTTGTGCTCGTCTCGGGTCCGGTGTCGCTTGCGAAGCCGCCGGGCGTGGATGTTGTCTCCGTGGAAAGCGCCCAGGAGATGTGCGACGCGGCGACGTCGGCGTTTGAACGGTGCGATGCCGCGATCATGACGGCCGCCGTTTGCGACTACCGCCCCACGCGGCGGTTGGACCACAAACTCAAAAAGCAAAACCGGATGCGTCCCATCCAGCTCCAGCCGACGACCGACATTTGTGCGTTCCTGGGCAAGATCAAGGGCAATCGCGTTGTGGTTGGTTTTGCTATGGAGGATCACGACGAGCACGACCACGCCGAAGCGAAGCTGCGTCGCAAGCGATGCGATGCGATCGTGCTCAATGGCCTCGACAATGTGGGCAGTGATAACGCCACGATCGAAATTCTCCGCGCAGATCAAGGCTGGTCCCGTCCGATTCGGGGCGCGAAAAGCGAAATTGCTGAAAAAATCGTCCAACTCACTGAAGAAATCTCAGGTTTTTGTAAGGATTAGTCCCAGCCAAGGCAAGTTCCATTCACTTCGATCCACCGGAATTCTGGGGTGGCAACGCCGATCCGACTCGACCCGGATTCCCCAGATCACCATGTGTCCAATCACAAAATATGGCATTCTCTATACTGGTATCAATTCGATTATCACACCAAGTGTCCTGTCGATGCAGCCCAATATCGCTTAACGATCATTCCTTCAATAGGTTAGTTGACAGTAGGCTAACTAATCACAGACTATGGCGCTTATCTAATGTCCGTACAAATGCCCTTTTCGGGCTCAAATACTCAAGGGTTCGCGATTAGCGGACCGATGAGCACCTAACGGTTTGGACGTTGCGGGTGCCGCGTCGGCACTGTTTACGTTGCCACCGTTCAGAAAGGGTGAAGTTATAGGAAATTGGCGGTTGACTTCCCTTAGCCGATTCCTACAATTCGCCCGCTGTGGGTACGGGACTTGCGTTTCTCGGGAATAGGGACCGAGGCAATTCGCGACCCGGCATCTTGGTTGCGGTTAGTTCGTCGAGGCGCGAAGACGAAATAGCTGTTACCGTAAGTAAAAACATAACTGTCGCGGTATGCAGCGGCGGGCGTTGGATCGAGCGGTGGCTGTTGGCCTTCGTTCGTGGCTGATTTGAATGTTTTTTCGAGTCGCATCGTGATGGCTTGTGCCTTGCCGTGTGGGTAAGGTTGCGGCGCACGGTGTGGTATCGGAGTGTAATAGGTTACGAATTTCTGGTGTTTCGAAGCGACGAGCGTGTAAACGAAAGAAACACGCCAGGTCCTGAGAACTTTTTCTGGAGGCAATGGTAATGCTAGGTTTGAAACTTTCGTTGAACACGACTTCTCGGTCGCTACGGGGAGTCGCCCGTTTGGGCATGGTGTGCAGTGCGTTTGCCGCGCTCATACTTTTGACTGGTTGTCCAATCACCCCGGGTGGCACACCCGATGCTTGCACCGACAACCCCTGTGCTGATGAGGACGCTTGTACGGTAGACGTATGCACGGTCGATGCGGACGCCCCTGACGGCTTCACTTGTACGAACGACGCTGTCGTTTGTGAGACAGAAGGCGATGTCTGCAACCCGGCCGACGGCGCTTGCGTCGCTTGTGTTGCGGATGCCGACTGTGATGACGGCGCGTTCTGCAACGGTGCCGAGACCTGCGCCGACGACAACACCTGCACGGCCAGCACAGACCCCTGTGCCGAAGGCGAGACCTGTAACGAGGACACCGACGCCTGCGACGTGAATTGTACGGACAACGCTGACTGTGCGGATGACGGCGCGTTCTGCAACGGTGCCGAGAGCTGTGATCTCGATACCGGTACCTGCGTTTCCGCCGGCGATCCTTGTGCGGATGACGGTTTGTTCTGTACGGGTACGGAAAGCTGCGATGAGGAAGCCGATGCTTGCGTTGCGACCGGCAATCCTTGTGCTGCTGGTGAGACCTGCAACGACGACACCGACGCGTGCGATGCCGCTCCGCCTTGCACAGTTGATGCCGATTGTACGAATGCCGATTTCTGCGACGGTACCGAGAGCTGCGATCTTACTGATCCGGACAATGGCGTTTGCGTTTCGACTGGCGATCCCTGTGCGGATGGCGAGACCTGCAACGAAGACACCGACGCGTGTGACAACAACAACCCCACGGAAACGTTTACGCTGACGCTCGGCACCGACACCCTTACAGGTGGCGCTGGCGACGACTTCTTTGATGGACAGCGCGAGGTGAGTGGTGGTGTTCAATTCCAGACGCTGAACAACGCTGACAACATCAACGGTGGTGGGGGCACGGATCGTCTTTCGGCCCAGCTTCAGGGTGGTAATACGACCACGCCGAGCGCGTTGACGAGCATCGAGATTCTCGAAGTGGAAGTTGCCACGAACAACGCGGAGACCATCAACGCAGTGAACGCCGACTCGTTGACGACGATTAACAACACGAGTCCGTCCAACACGTTGACGGTTACGAACCTTCAGTCGGTTATGACGGCCATCGGCGTTGCCAATAGTGCTCAGAGCATGACGCTCACAAGTGCGAACACCGCGCTTGCTGGTTCGGCCGATGCGGCAACCATCACGGTCAGTTCGACCACAGCGGGTACGCTTACGGTTGGACCGACCTCCGGAACGAACGGGTACGAAACCCTGACCGTCTCCAGTGAAGGTGGTGCTGCGAACACATTGGTCGACCTTGTGGACACTGGTACCACGATGACGACCGTTAACATTATGGGTTCGCAGGATCTGACGATCACCAATCCGCTCGATGCTGAGGTGACCACGATTAACGCTGGCACCGCGAGCGGTAAGCTCGTAATCGATGCGACCGCCGCCACGGGCAACGTGACGTTCACCGGCGGTACGGCAGACGACTCGTTTGACATCAGTGGCACTTACTCCACCAGCGACACGATCGACGGTGGTGACGGAACCGATACGCTGATTCTATCGTCGAACGAGATGGATACGCCGACCGTCGTGCAGACCAATGTTACGAACATTGAGACGCTCAAGACGGACACGATCACGTCCGGTTCGATCGACACGAAGTGGTTTGCCGCGACGAACCTTTTCCTCAATGCGGGCGTTGCTGATGGTGACACGTTTACGCTTCCGACGGGCGGCACTTTGACTGTCGATACGGTGAACCCGGCTGGCAGCAACACGATTGCGGTTGCTGCAGATACCACGGCCGACGTGTTGAACCTCGTCCTCGATGGGATTACTTGGACGACCAACATCACCGCCTCGACTTTCGAGACGGTTAACATTGCCTCGAATACGGCTACCAACACGATCGGCGGCACGTTGACTTTGACGGCGACGGCTCAGTCTGATGTGATCAATGTGACCGGTAGTGCGGCCATGACGTTCACGGGCCAAATTACTGCCGACATCCTTGACTGCTCGGCCGCGACTGGCGTGATTACGGTCACGGGTGGCTTTGCCGACGACGTCGTGATTACCGGTGGTACCGCGAATGACTCACTCCGTGGTAGCTCCGCAGCTGACATCATCATCGGTGGTGACGGTGCGGATACCATCCGGGGTGATGCGGGTGCGGATACGTTGACCGGTGGTGCCGGTAACGACATCTTCAACGGTGACGATGGTGACGCGAGCGACGAAGCTGCCGACACGATCACCGACTTTGACGCTGGTACCTCGACCACGACAAACGATTCGTTTGTTTACGATATCAGCTCGCTTGAGGCAGTGACCGGTGCAACAGACCTTGTTGATACCAGTGCGAACAGCAGTAGTGCGGCTGATGGCACATTGGTCGTTCTTGCCAGCGATGGTGCCACAGTGGCTAACGCCGACATCGTTGCCATCATTGGTGACTATGCCAATGCTGCTGCAGCGTTGGCAGCAAAGACCAGTTGGACGATCGTCTATGGTGCGTCTTTGACTGACAACGATGCGTTCCTCATTGCCTACACGAGTGGCACGAGTGTGCGGATTGCGTTGGCAATTGATAACGGTGGTGGCGCTAACAGTGATGCTGTCGATACGATTGTTGATATCGCCATCCTGCAGAACACGACGCTAACGACGTTGGACAGTGGTGACTTCACCGCTCAGTAAACGCTGGTAAGCGTAGTACTTAGTTAGTAAATCGAGAGCCCGGTGGGTTACGACCTGCCGGGCTCTTTTTTTTGCCCAGCGAAGCTGGCAAACCCCGTCGCCGTTAGGCGACCTCGACTGTGTTTTTCCTGGGCTGTGTCCGCACGGGTCAACGCTGCGGGCAGCGTCCATCGGGCATTCGGAAGTCTGATGGCGTGGCGTTTGTCCATATCACGAACCTGCCGATGCTGCTATGCAACCGTCTATTGCCGTGATTGGATGGTGATCAGGGGGCGGTGAAAGTGGATGGTGCCGATCCTATCGCTTTCGCGTTACCAGCCATCAGAGGCGGAGCCACGCTGCGTGCGTTGCCGCTTCTTTTCGCCGGTGGCGCGTTTGTCGGCTATGCGACGTCTCGCAACACCCTGCGGGAACTTTGGTGGCTTTGCGGGGCTTCTGGCGGCGTAGGGCGATCGCTACGAGTTCGATCAGCCGGTCGATAGCGGCCTCACGGTTTGCCTTCTGCGTGCGGTAACGTGACGCTACGACGCGAATGTAACCGTCTCGGGTGATGCGCCCGGGAATA
>JAJRSR010000326.1 GCA_024278695.1 Planctomycetota bacterium
TGAGTCGCTCGAAGACGACGCTGTAAATGTCATTCCGCCGCTTCGGAAACGCCGTAGCCAATTCGTGCAGCGCCCGCCAGCTCGCCTTGCGGTGGACGGCCGCCTCCACGGTTTTCCCCCGCTTCTTTCGGTTTTGCGACCACGCCTGTTGCACGTCGCGCATTTCCATCGCAGCCACGAGTCGCAAACTGAAGCTGCCGTCACCATCGGGTAGGGATCGCGTCAAGAGATCAACCGCTTTGGCGGCCGTGCTGAAACGACCCGCGCCGCGTTCATTGCGAATGGTTTCGATCCTGGCAAGCTGGACGGCCCACGCCACCCGTGCGCGCTCTTCGGGGTTGGTGATGCGCTCGCCGATCGTCACGGCCCGTCGTAGCGCCTCGCGGGCTTTCGGATGTTGATTCAACCGTCGGTTCGTCATTCCCAGCAACGCGTACATCTGAACCTGAACACCCGTTTGCTCGTGCGGCGTGCTCAACAATGATCGCATATCTATATCTGCCATGCTCGTCTGAACCTGGGTGAGTCGCTCCGCGCTGTGGGAATCGTCCGCGTTGTAGCCCAGCGCGTCGTAGAACCACGCCCACAGCCGCACGTAGCGAACCTGCGGCGCCAGTTGCTCCAGTCGTTCGATGTATCCGGTTCTTTCGAGCTTTTCAAACGCCGGAACCGACAAGGCGTCGATCCGCTCAAACTCGGCCTTTAAATGAGCCAGTAGCGCGGCCGTCGTAGCCACGGCCTGTTGGGTCAGCGGTCGCAGCGCCGCACGTTCGGCGTCTCGACCGCCGTGATAAAGGATGCTCGTGATGAGCGGCTCGGCCTGCTCATACAGCAACGACCGCACCAGCCAGAACTGCCAATCCGCAAACTGTCGATCCGTCTTATGTAAATCGTCGCCGTGCGCCGCGATGAGCTGTTGCAGGATGGCGTTGGCATCTGCGATGGCAGCTTGCCGGTGCTTTGTGGATCGCGACATATCCGCGAACTCTGCCAGCTTGATTTCACGAGCAAGCAGCAGCCTGTCGATCTCGTTCTTCGGCGGAAAGTCCGCCACGTGTAGATCGAGTACTTCGGTGAGCCCGCGCTTCTTGAGCCCGGCGCGAAACACGCCCGTGTTAAGACGGTCCTCTTCTGCGGCTGGTCGCGGTGCGGGCTGGCGGTTTTGCGCAGGTGTGCGTGCCGCAAAGCAGAGCATGGCGGCCACAGTGAGCCTGACGATGGTGGGCGTGCGTCGGCGCATGGTGGTTAGGGCTCGGCGAAGGCGATTTTCTTGCTCCCGGCGCGAACGACCGCGTTCCAGCAAGCGACGACATGGTCCCACGGCACATCATTCGCCGCGACGATCACGATGGGGGTTTCTTCGTCAAAGCCGGGCATTTTGAATAGCCCGCGAAGAAAGTCCGGCAGTGCGTCAAACGTCTGAGGTGCGCCGTCGAAACGGTCGATCTTGATCGCGAAGTCTTCGTGCATCTCGCCTGTTTTTTGTATACGCACGACGATGGGGCTGATCGGCAGCGCCACGGCCGCCCGTTCCCCTTGTTCTGCGGGCATACTTGATGAGAGGATGCCTTCGGCGCGTTCAAACGTCGTTGTCACCAGGAAGAAAATCAGCAGCAAAAAACTCACGTCGATCATCGGTGCGATGTTGACGGTGGTCGCCAAGCGTCGTCGCCTGCGTCGTTTCAGACCCCGTTTGGCGCGCATGGCCCGCACGTCCTCGCGCGTAAGGGTTATCGGCGTCGTTTTGTTTGTTGCTGCGCTCATCACGATTCGGCCTCGGCCACATGGGCCACGACGTTCAGTAGTTCAATGTGATGCCGTGAGATCATACGCATCAGCGCTCGAACATCAGCGTAGGGCAGCCGCCGATCGGCACGAATGATGACTTTGATGTTCGGACGCAGGGCTTTCACATTCGCCAGGCGATCGGAAATAGCCCCCAAAGACTCGCGCGGGTTAGCCCCGATTGCGAACATCACCCCGCCGGCGGCACCGGCCTGCGGATCGACGAGCGTACAGTTGACGATCACCCGGTCGGTCATCTTGACGAGCTCTGCCACGCTGTGATCCGGCTTGGGTAGTTCCATGGGCGTTTGCTCGGCCGAAGAAAACCGCGTGACCAGCATGAAGAAAATCGTGAGCAAGAAGATCACGTCGACCAACGGCGTGGCGTTGAACGCCATCGGTGGCGGCGTGTGTCGTTCTTTTCGGGTGTAGCTCATCGTTTGGTCGTCGTCCAAGCTATTGTCGAATCTGTGGGTACCGGTTTACGCGGCGGGTGGTTTCGTCCCGCCTGTTGTTGGTGGTGATTTTGGCCCAGGCTGCGGTTTGGCACCCGGTGGTTGGGTGCCGGGAGAAGCCGTGGCCGGCAGCGTTGCACTATCCGAGGTCACGGCCGACGCTGCGTCGCTGCCCGGTTTGAACACAGCCAACAGTTGTTCCGCCGTCAGCGCGCACTCGGCTGTTAAGACGTCGATCCGGTTTCTGAACACGCCATAAATGCTCAAGGAGGGGATGGCAACCGCCAGCCCCCAGAAGGTTGTGATGAGTGCTACCGCGATCTTGTCGGCCACGATCCGCGCTCCGGGAAAGGCGTCGGCCGCGTGAATCTCGGCGAAAAGAAGAATCATACCGGTCACCGTTCCGAGCAGCCCGATCATCGGTGCGACGTTTCCGATGATGTTGAGGTATTCAATCTTGCGAAACATTCGCGCCGACCGCTCGTCCAGCGTTTCCTCGATCGCGCGCTCCATCGACATGAACCCGTTGCGCGCCTCCAGCAATCCAGCTTGAAGTACATAGCCCAGCATCGTGGGCTCGTTGCTGCAAAACTGTATCGCCTCGAGGTATGCCTTCCTGTCAATCAGCTCTTTCACGCGCGTCACGGCGTCGGTCGGCGTGATCGTACCGCGACGGATCGACACGCAGTGCTCGATGGTCAACGCGAGTGTCACAACCGACAACGCAATCAGCCCGAAGGCGATGTAGCCGCCCTTGACCACAAAGAAGTCGAAGTAGTTGACGCTCGGTGTCGTCGCTGCCGTAGATGATGACGCGTCTGGCTGCGCTACCGCCGGTAGCGCCGTGGCCATCACCACGAGCAACACCGCGAAGCCTGAAAGATAAAGAATACGCAACAAAACTCGTCCTCCCGAATGTATGGTTTCAGCGCGGTGTGTAGCCGCGCCGTGACAAACTCTAGGGTTCTCTGTGTGACCGAACGCGCGACAGCGCCGCCACCGCGCGTTCTCGCGTGGTGCCGGTCGCGTCCGCCCGCGCCAGGCATTCTTCCAGCAGCGCGGTCGCTTTCGTGAACGATTCCATACGTTCCAGTGCCGCTGCCGCTCCGACAAGTCCGATGGCGGCACGCGCATCATCGGGCATGTGCGTCACAACGCGCAGGTAAGCCCAGCTCGCACGTATGTAGTCCTCTCGCGTCTGCGCCTCGGAGAGCAGCACGTCACCCTTCAACAGCAGAAAATCAGGAAGCCGCGCCTCCGGTGCGTAGCGTATCGCCCGGTTCAAGCTTTCCAGGTAGTTCGGTTTTACCTCATGCGACAACGTCAAACAAAGCGCGCTCAACACGATTGCGTAAATGCGGTCCGTGCCGATCGATTCGTCTACCGTGAGCACGGCCACTTGTGACGCAGCCTGAGCGGCGCGGCGGTCGCTAACCCGTTGCAACAGTTCATAACGGTAAATGGTAAGCAATGACCGGACCGGGCCGTTCGGAAGTTGCGAACTCACCGAAAGCAATTGGCCGATCGCACGCGCCGTTTTGCCGTCGCGACGATCGGGTATCGACCTCGGCATCAGATGCACGGCCGTTGCCGGGCCGGAAAAGTTCCCCTGTGCGACGCGAATGAAATATTCCGTCGCACGATCAATCTGACCGGCAAGGTCGGTAGCCCGTGCCAGACGGGCGTTCAGAAGATCAGACCAGAATGATTTCGACATGTGAACCATACGACGGTATCGAGACACCGCCCGTGCCGGCTCGCCGCTCGCGACGAACCGTTCGGCCTGGTTGAAATCAGCAAACGCCGCACCGCGATCAACGGTAATCAGGTCCAGCGTATCAAGCCGTGCGGTCTTCGGGGTACCGTTGGCCGTGCGAAACACGAGGTAGCCGTCTGCGAGTCCGGTGACCCGCACGGCGATGTGGTTTTTCCCGTCGATCACAAGGCTGTCGGCCATCACCACCCGTGTACCCGCGCCGCAGGTGGCAACGATCGCCGCTAGTGCAAAACAGCGGCAGAGCGAATCATGAACTTTTGGTGTCATCGCGTAGGGCATGCGCCGGTTCTCAGGGGAAGTCGTCTTCGGATACAAATGTGAAGTTGCCGTTGTTGTCCCGGGCGATCGCTTCGAGAATCTTTCGACCCGCACGGTCGACGTAAGCGATCGTAAAGATTTTAGCATCTACCTTTGCGTTCCAAGCGGCGATGTTTTGCAGCAATTGCGGGTCGAAATCCACGCCGTCAGAGAGAAGGTAGACCAGATCGGGCTTCAGCGAAAGTGCGCGCTTGATTGCTGTCGCTGGGGCCGTGCCGCCGCTAGGTTGAACAGCCCCCAGAAACTCAAAGAAGGCTTCCTTCCGCTTGTCGATGGCACTAACCAGGTGTTGCGGCGGCGGCTCCAACGGCCGGCCATCGTTGAAAAAGATGACATGAAACTTCTGGCTGCGTCGCAGCGCCTCGATCGAGCGGCGTAACTCCTGCTGTACGAACTGGAACGTGTCGAGCATTGAACCACTGCGATCCACGATATAAATAATGCGTTTGGCTTCCTTGGCCGACCCGCCCAAGCCGAAAAACTGCGGACCGGTAGACCCGCCGATCGAAAGCCCCAGACGCGAAAGATCACCCCCGCCGGCTCCGATACCGACGATGGAGAGATCAGGTTTCGTGCTCGGTGCCAGATCAATCGGCGTGGATGGCGGTTTCGGCGTGAACTCCAGCGTGTCGGGTTGTGTGATGGCCTCGGCCTTGGCGAGGTCCGGCGTGGACGACATCGAAAACGAGGCCGACTCCAGTGAACCTACGATCTCGGTCTTGGCGATGGGCAGATCAGAGTCTTCGTCGCTCTGATGGTGCGGGAACACGAGCGCGAACATCACCGCGAGAAGCAGCAGGTGCAGTCCGATCGAAAGCAGCCAGACGAGGACCAAGCCCGATCCGGTCAGCGTCATCGGCGCGGAACGCCGCTTGTCTGCGTCGGTCGTCGCGAGCGGTGTGGGTTGCGCGGATGACTGCGTCGCTGCCATCGAATTCGCTCCTGGTCGCTCGGACGGTGCAAGCCCGTCACCACCTATTGGTTCTTGGGTTGGGGTGATTGCCAATCCGCACGTTCCGCCAGCCGGGCACCCGCGACACCTCACCAAAAGTCTAGGCAGCGCCTGAACACGCGTCAAACCGCGATCATCTCGTGAAAGACGCCAACTTTCGTAAACCCAGCGCTACGGCTACACTACGCGACGAACAGTAACGGTTTCCGTGGAGCGAACTACTGATGCGGTGTGTATCGTTGTCTCGATGGTCGGTGTGGCTCTTGGGCGTTGGTGCCGCGCTTTGTTTCGTGCCTGCACTGCTTGCTGAGGACACACCCGTGACCTTTCCGTCGGTGCCGCCGGCTACTTTTGGCAGTGCGGAAGCCCTCTCTGAAGCCCATGACGCCCTACAAGAAACCGTGCAACGCCTGACCACGCTGGCCGAAACAGCGAAAGACCCAATGCTCCGGGCCGAACTGCGGCTGGCTGCCGCAAACGTGATTCTCAGCAAACAACTTGAGATCCCCTGCACACGATTTTTTTGGGGTTTGGCCAGCTCATCCGGGAAGCCGACCGAGCCGGAAAAACTCCGGCGTTTCTTCGATACGGCCGAGAAGGTGTTGGGTAACGCCAAGGCTGATCTCGACGAGGCTCGCAAAGCATTGGCAAAGGTTTCTGCGGAACAGGCAGATACCGGCCGCGACGCTGAAGATGAAGATGCTGATGGCGGCGAGACATCCGGGGTCGAGAAAAACGACGATCACCAGATCGCGCTGAAGCGGTATTCCAAGGCTAGTAGCACAAGACGAACGCTCCTGGCGTTTCACCAGGCGATCAAGACCGCGTTGCTGCCGCCTGACGGGGGTGATGCCGACCGGGCGTCCCGACGGGCTGCTTCTGAACTGTCCGCGTTGATGGAGCATGATGACACGCGCGTGGCGACGGCTGCGAATTTCTGGCAGGCGCTATTAAGAAGGGCCGAGCCGGACGCGACGGCCGCCCTCTCCCGGTTAAGCTACGCCCTCGATGACGTGCCCTCCGCCGAGCGGCCCTACGCGTTTTTCTCTCGAGTACTCCGGTGTTTGGTGCTTGCCGGCCACGATCGCCGGATCGCCGCCCTCACTCTGCTTGCGCAAATGGAGGAGCGGGCCATCGGTTGGTTTAGCGATGACGCCGAACGCGACAGTGCGCTGCGGGGTATCGTATGGACGCGCGTTCACCTGCTTCGTCAGTGGCACGACAGCCTCGACGCCGAAACGAAAACTGAGGAACGTCAGTGGTGCCGCGAGCGGGTGGCCACGCTGATCGAAGCCAAGCTGGGCGATCCAAACCTCCTGCCGCTCCTGGCACCGGCCATCCCAGTGCTGTTAGAGCCGGAAAAGATGGAGTCCGCCGCTTCGGGCAGCCCGTAGCGGGCGGTGTCGCCCCGATCTCGCCTTCGCATACCCCGCGCCTGTTCGATTTGGGTAATAATACCCAGTTGGGGTGCTCCCGTGCCCGGATTCAGCCCCATGTTTCCGTTTAAGATTGCCTCAAACGGCTCCGGGGTAATGCCGTAAGTGCTTTGTGTATAAATGGTTGTGTGTTATTATTGGGGTGGCGGCTTATCGGCGGTTTACGGGCACGCGACATGCCGAGTGGTACCATGAAAACGATGGGAGCTGCGGCCCACGACCCAATAGCTGAGAGGACCGGAATCGATCTGGTCCGCGCGACTGCAAAGAAGCGAAAGGCTGGGGACTGATGCTGGGTGGCGTTCTCTTGTCCCATGGAGCACGACTTCCTCTGCTGGTGGCCCGTGTGCCTTGCTGTCTGTGACGTTCTCTGGGGAGATGGGCGTCTCAGCCTACGAGGTTTCGCGGGCTGCCGTTTTTGTGCGCGGTACGCCGCATATTGAGGTTGCGCTACTTCCTCAACTGCTCCACTTGCTCCCGGATTGCTGGCGGCAAAAAACGATCACCCACTTCCGGCATGAGTGCTAACGCCTCCAAGCATCGTGAAACCTGGGTGGCCGCGTCTGCGTCGAGATCGATGAACACCACGGCTTTTCCGCGCAATCGGCAGAGCCCCCCGCCGTCACCGCCGAGATGCTCGCGGCGCGTTTCCACTTCGAGCTCGGTCAGCAAAGTTACGATCGTGTCAATCTGGGTTAGCGCATCCATACGAGACTCGCGGGTGTATCAAGTGTTGTATTTGACCGGGCCGATACCAATCAAACCGGCGACGTAACTCCGGGAAGTGTACCAGAGCCAAGAGCGAAATCCCAATGATCAAATCCACGCCGGTCCGGACGCGCGCCTCGAGGGCTGAGAAGCTGGCTAACCCGCTAGAGGATCGGTTGGTGCTTTTGCAGGAGCAGTTCGCGCAACTCAAGGCCCAGGTCCGTCAGGCGCAGCAATTGTCCACACTGGGGACGGCCGCCGCCACCATGGCGCATGAGTTCAACAACCTGCTGACGCCCGTGCTGGCCTATGCCGACTACGCTGTCACCACGGACGACATGGAGCTTCATAAGAAGGCGCTGCGCCGGACGGCCAAGAATGTGCGCGTGCTGATCGCCATGTCGGAGCGAATCCTGCGGCTCGGTTCGGCCAAGACCGCAAAGATCGAAACGGTCAACGTGGGTGACGTCGTGAAAGAGGCGATGGAGAGCCTCTGCCGTGATCCACGAAAGGACGGCGTGACGGTACAGTTGGCCGTACCGGAATCACTCACCGCACAGTGCGATCCGCTCCAGCTTCATCAGGTGCTTTTTAACTTGCTGCTCAACGCCGGCGAGGCGATGGCGAAGCACCACGGCGGGTACCTGAAGGTGACGGCCCATCGCACGGATGATACGGTCGTGCTGGAGTTGCAGAACACGGGTGACCCGATCCCGGCGGACGTGCTACCGGCGATCTTCGAAACGTTCAGCACATCCAAGCCGGTGGTTCGTGACGGCAAGGAGCGCGCCGGCGGACTCGGGCTCGCACTCTGCCGCGACCTCATGCAAGAAAACCACGGTACGATCAGTGTCGCCAGTTCGCAAGAAGACGGCACGACCTTCACGCTAACGCTTCCGACGACGAGGGAATCGTAACGTATTACACATGAATCGTTCGGCAACACGTAGGTCGGGCACTGCCCGACGCTGGGCTTTGGCCGTTTTTCATTGAGAACGCACTACATCATTTTGTGAGCTAATCGCTGAGCATGACCCGCCCCACCTGGTTGATCGTTACGCGCAACCGACGTCCGAGAGCGCCACGTCGGGGACCGACTCCGAATCCGTGAGCCGCAGGTCGAACTTCTCCTGAAGAATCTTCATCACGTTGGGTGAGATAAACGCCGGAGCCGCAGGTCCGATCCGGACACCTTTGATGCCGAGCGCCAACAGCGTGAGCAAGACGGCCACAGCCTTCTGCTCGAACCAGGACAGGACGATGGTCAGCGGGAGGTCGTTGACGGAGCAATCGAACGCCTTGGCCAGCGCGACGGCAACCTGTATGGCACCGTAGGCGTCGTTGCATTGGCCCATGTCCAGCAGTCGCGGGATGGGTCCGGCGTCGCCAAGCTCGATGGTGCCGTAATCAAAATCGCGAATGCGGTACTTGCCGCATCCGAGTGTGAGAATGATAGAATCGCTTGGTGTGGCCTGTGCAAACTTGGCGAAGTAGTTGCGGCCGGGTTCTGCACCATCGCACCCGCCGATGACGTAAAAGTGTGAGAGCTTTTCGGCTTTGACCGCCGCGACGATTTCATCAGCAAGGCCGAGGATGGTCGAATGGTGGAACCCCACCGTAGATTCCTTTTCCGGCTTGTCCGCTAGCGGCCGGCATTCGTTGGCCTTGGCGATGACGGCGGAATACTCGTTACCAGGGATTCGTGTGGCACCGGGCACGGCCGTGGCGCGGGTCGTGAAGAGCCGGTCCTTGTAGTCGTCGGGTGGAATCAGCACGCAGTTCGTCGATGCGACCACGGCTCCGCTAAACTTGGCGAACTCCGATTTTTGTTTTTGCCATGCCCCGCCGAAATGCCCCACAAGGTGGTCGTGCTTGCGCAGCTCCGGGTACATGTGCGCCGGGAGCATTTCTCCATGGGTGTACACATTCACCCCGGTGCCCGCGGACTGCTCCAGAATGTCAGACAGGTCGAGCATATCGTGCCCGGTGACGAGAATACCCGGGCCTGGCTTGGTGCCTTCGTAGACCGTGGTCGGCGACGGCGTTCCGAACATCTCGGTGTGCCCCTCGTCGAGCATCTGCATGACGCGGAGGTTTTTCATGCCGCATTCCATCACCAACTCGAACAGGCTCTCCATATCAAAGTTGACGTTCGTGACGGTTGCAAAAAGGGCCTCCTCGATGAACGCACTGACGTCCTCATCGACCTTGCCGAGCCGTCGGGCGTGGTGGGCGTAGGAGGCCATGCCTTTGAGTCCGTATAA
>JAJRSR010000327.1 GCA_024278695.1 Planctomycetota bacterium
ATCGTAGTGCCCTTCGAAGCATCGAGCCTTCAGCAGCGTATCGTCCGCACACAGCAGGACGGACTCACTGACGAGCAACCGGTGCCGGGGGCCACTGCCGTCGCGGCAGTGCGAGTGACCAGCCCGTTCGCGAACTTCGGCACGGCTGACACTGCCTTGGCGCACTTTCTCAAACCGCTGCTTGGGAGCATGTCACCCAGTCGTTTCTCGATGTGTCACATGCCGTACTGCATCCCGGCGTCCTTCGCCGTCTTGTTGAGGCGGTTGTGGGCGTAGAGACCGTCGAGGATGAGTTCAGCGATCGCGGCTTGAACACCGCTTGCGGTTTCGCCGGATGACAACTCCGGGGCGAGGTCGGCGGAGGAGGAGGCGAGTTGCTTGCGGAAGTTGCGGATGCCGTCGAGTGAGCCGAGGAAGTCGTCGGTCGATGCGGTGTCGGCGACGGTGAGGCGGCCGCCGTTTTCGAAGAACTCGACGATGGCACGAAACTGCTTGGCGGAGAAGTGCTGGTCAAAGATGTTCTTGACCGCTTCTTCCACGAACCGGTGCAGCAGGCGGTCCTCTTCGCCGGTCTCTTCGGTCATGGCCAATTCGACCTTGCCACGGGCGGAGGCGGCGATGTGCGTGAGGTCGCTGGGGCGGGCGACGGCGACCGGTTCGCCCAACAGCACAGCGCGGCGTTCGGCGTTGGAGAGCATGTTCTCATAGTTGGCGATCGACATCCGCACGCTCACGCCGCTCGATTGGTTGACGTGCGGGCTGCTGCGGGCGAGCCGGGAGACCTCTTCGACGATCTGTTTCATGAACGGCGGGACGTGCACGGGGGCCGGGCTGTCGCGGTCGGTCCAGGCGTTGTCGTCGGTGATCTGCATGCCCAGCTCGCGGGTGAGTGGGTAGTGGGTGCGGATGACGGAGCCGATGCGGTCTTTGAGCGGCGTGACGATGCGGCCACGGTTGGTGTAGTCCTCCGGATTGGCAGAGAAGACGAGACACAAATCAAGCGGCAGCCGCACGGTGAAACCGCGGATCTGGATGTCCCGTTCCTCCAGCACGTTGAACAGGCCGACCTGAATCTTCGGCGACAGGTCGGGCAACTCGTTCATGCAAAAGATGCCGCGATGCGAGCGGGGGATGAGCCCGAAGTGCATCACGTCCTCATTGGCGAGGTGCCGCCCCTCAGCATGCTTGATGAGGTCGATTTCGCCGATCAGGTCGGCGATGGTGACGTCGGGCGTCGCCAGTTTCTCGTGATACCGCTGGTCGCGGCCGATCCATTCGATGGGCGTGTCGTCCCCCTTCTCAGCGACAAGGTCACGGGCATACTTGGAGAGCGGCGCAAGCGGGTCGTCGTTGATCTCGCTGCCGGCGACGACGGGGATTGTCTCATCCAACAGCTCGGTCAGCATCCGCAGCATGCGCGTCTTGCCCTGCCCGCGCAAGCCGAGAAACAGCAGGTCGTGGCGTGAGAGAATCCCGTTGACGATCTGCGGAATGACGGTCTGCTCGAAGCCCAGGATGCCGGGGAACAGTTCGTCGCCCTGTTGGAGCTTGGCGAGCAGGTTCCGCCGCATCTCCTGTTTGACGGAGACCGATTCGTATCCAGATTCGCGAAGTTGTCCAAGGGTGCGGGGTCGGTCGATCATGTGGGGGCTCGAAGTATTGTTGAAGTCTCGTCATTGTAGACGGTCGGCCATGTGAGGCGAATGGTCCCCTGGCGTGAAGCCGTTTCAAGACGTGCCACCCGCCGTGTGACGCCGGCTCCCCGCAGGCAAACCAATTGACTCGCCGCGCACCCGGCGTTACGGTCCTTGATGCGGGATTATTCCGATTCAGCGATGATGAATTCAATGTCGTGCGGTGAGTTGGAACCAAACGGAAGTGAAGTAGGTCAGGCTTTGCCTGACGACATGGCTCAGATGCACGAACGCTGTTCCATCACTCGATCACGGCATTGGACCGTCAGGCAGAGCCTGACCTACCCGGCTCGACGTGACCGAAGAAGCAGGCGAACTGGCCCAACAATTGGTCGATTCCGGGGCCATCCCCGCAAAAGCGGCTGAAGATGCGGGCCATATTGCCATCGCCGTTACGAACGGCGTCGAGTATCTGGTAACATGGAATTGTCGGCACATCGCGAATGCAACCACGCGAACCCAAATCGAACGGGTCTGCCGCACCGCAGGCTACGAACCAACAATTATCTGCACACCCGCCGAACTCATGGAACCTGACGATGAAAACGACGACGAGTGATCCAATCGTTGCCGAAGTCCGGGCGGTCCGCGACAAACATGCGGCCCAGTTCAGCTACGACATCAAAGAGATCTTCAAGCACATCAGGGCTCAGCAACAAACGTCCGGTCGCAAGTACGTGCGATATCCTGCCCGTCCCGTGGCTGCAACAACCAGTGCAACGTCAACCAAATAGCGGCATAACGCAGTGAAGTAGGTCAGGCTTCGCCTGACGACATGGCTCAGATGCACGAACGCTGTTCCATCACTCGATCACGGCATTGGACCGTCAGGCAGAGCCTGACCTACCCGGCTCCAAGGAGCCCAAGCGATTCGTTCAGGTGGGACTCTCGGGATTCCAGGACGAACAGCCGTGCAATTCGCCCTCAAGAATCCATCGCGAATTCGTTTGCTAAACCGGGTAAGAACTCTTGCTCCGGCAGACGATGTCGTTTCCATCTGCGGTCCAGCCGCAGCACGGTTTCGACCGATCCCCGCTGTGGGTCCAATATCATCTTACACACGGCTTTGCGGAGGTCGTATGGCACCGTATGGAACGATCAACCTGACCACCGGTGCAACAACGACTCCACGTTTGGTACATCAATTTCGCCCGTTCGCCATCGACATGGGAATTGCTATCAGCGCACAAGCAGTGTCACAGTTTTCAACCGGAATCATTCCATGTGAACCGCCACCTCCTCCCGAAATTCGGTTACGCAGGGATCTGGGCTTCTGAGCAAGCCGGATAATGACACTCTTAACAGATGCCCCCCTCGACAAAGAAGCCAGTCGTCAGAATCGCTCGATACCGTTATGCAGACAAATCGCACTTTCAATCTATTGGAGAACTGGTTTACCAAGTTACGCGGGCATCACTTCTGCCACACATTTCGGCACACACTGGCTCTGGGCCTTCTTTTGACGTTCATCAGCATCTATTTTTCATTACCGCGATGGTTCGTGCGCATTTGGGTGGCGCTGTTGTCAATACCCTTCATTCTTTTTGCTGTTTCGCTGATTCACACGGGCTTCTCAGCGCCCGGTTACGATAACAATCAAGAGGCAGACCGGGAGCATACTGAAGTGAAGAAGTGAAGTAGACGTAGCCAGGTAGGTCATGCTCTGCATGACGAAACGAGGAAGGCGTGATAACGTTGGATCGATGCCCAAGCTACTCGCCCGCCTACGACAGCGCGGGCAACATGAACCGCATCCCCTCGACCACCGCCGCCACCGGCCTCACCTGGCCCACCTTAACGGCCAACGAATGGGACACATTCACGGCGAATGAATGGGACACCCTCTCCGCCGATGGTTTCGAGATCGGCCGCACCTTCACCTACGACCCCTGGAACCGCCTGAAGACGGTCTCCGACGCGGCCACGCTCACCCAAACCAACACCTACGACGGCCGCAACTACCGCATCATCCGCGAAACGACGGCGAGTGCCTCCACCGGAGCCGAAACCCGCCACTGCTACTTCACCGCCGGCTGGCAATCCCTCGAAGAGCGCTTCGGCACCGCAACCACCGCCGAACGGCAATATGTGTGGGGCCTGCGCTACATCGACGATGTGGTCCTGCGAGACCGCGACACCACCGCCAACGGCACCTTGGACGAACGGTTCTACCCCACCCAAGACGCCAACTGGAACGTCACCGCACTGGTCGACGCCACCGGCACGGTGCAGGAGAGATACGCCTACACCTCCTACGGCGTCCCCATCTACCTCACCCCCACCTTCGGCGCCCGCACCACCTCCAGCTACGACTGGCAAACCCTCTTCGCCAGCTACCGCTACGACCCGGCGTTGGAACTCTTCGCAGTTCGTTATCGCACCTATCATCCCGAAATGGGCGTGTGGCTGCAGAGAGATCCGGTGGGGTACACAGACGGACAGAATCTCTACACAGCCTATTTCGTGCCGAAGGGAACCGATCCATGGGGACTTCAACAACTCGCGCCGGGTGTGCCGAACAACTTGATTAACTGGGATCCCGCAGTTGAGACACAAGATTTTCTCTGGCACTACGAATTTGGCGGCGGCAAACATTTGAACATACCGAGCAGCGATATCGTTGGATTGCTAAATGACGCGGACGTCATGGAAGAGCTAGATTTCGATTCAGTAATGTCTGAAATGCTCAAGGATTCTGGGTTATCGTGCGCCGGTCAACACTCTAGAGCAACCAGCGGTTCGATCAAGATACCAGCGTCGACATATGGAGGAGAAGTTGGAAATACTTTCTTGTCAATAGCAACCGATGACTTCCATGTGTACGGAAATACGGTGATCAGGGTGTCTTATTCAGGAACAACCTTCATAACTTGCGGGTGCCAACCTGAACAGGTCACAGCATTTACGTTCAAAGGCACCATTAACTACATCGTTAGTGACAGATTTGCCAATCCGGCTGACATTGGAGGACCATATAATGAGGGGCTTGAGACTGATCCTTATGGAACCCCGTACGGATTCTCAGGATACTACAAAACTCGGCCCATCACAGTGACTATAAAGTTCCCGTGCGGCTCACCGCCAGGAACTGGATGTGGAACGAATGAAGATCGCTCGCCACCTGGAGAACTTCGCGATCGACGCCCTCGAAGAACTCGACGCGGAAGAAACTCTCGTCAACACCGCAGAGGGCGACGCCCGTGAATAAGTCAAGCAAGCTCAAAACTGGTGGCATAGTGCTGTACTTCATTGGACTGTTGTCGGGTACCTTTTACGCAGGATGCGAAAAAGTTCCGTTGGTTTCGGAGAACCGGAAATACTTTGCACCATGGGACAAACTACCCGAAAGCGAAGGCATAAAGTACGTGGATAAGTTCGTGCGGGACAACGGTAGCGATCCAATTTACCTGGCTCTTATTAGCTACGAAGACGATTCAGATTTACAGAAGATGTCAGATACGTTTGGCTTAACACAGCAGGCGGACCTTAAACCACCGCTTACTTTCACAAGTGTTTTGAATCCGCCGCCATCTTGGTTTCCGTTAGAAAACGCAGACCGATTATACATTTACCCTCAAGGGAGCCAACAATATGCGTCAAATATGTGGGTTGATACTGTGGGCAAAAGAATAGTTCTTGAACGTTCATGGTGGTGACTTGCCGGGGGCAAATAAGCCAGGTAGGGTGCGTGGCCGTTGAATGACGGTGCGTTGGGATCGCGCGATCAACGCGGGCCGTCGTTCGGCGGCCCCCAACATCCGAACGCACCAACTCAATCAACGGTCACGCACCCTACTTACTATGGTGGTCCCGATCATTGGTTCTCCAGGCAGCAACCCGGATTTATATTGGAAATGGACCTTGAAACTGCTCGCCCGTTTCGACCGAGCGCCAAGCCGAGACGGGAGACGGAGGCGCCGCCCAGCCAATGCCCTTCCCGTCCTTCTTGTAAATACGACCCACTATCTTGCCTCCTGGTTCCGGATACAGAGGCCCGGCTACGCAAAGCGGACGACGGATCATTTACGAATGAAGTTGCGTGAACATTGTTCGCTACGACGGTGTGATGAATAGTAACGTAGGTCAGGCTTTGCCTGACGACATGGCTCAGATGCACGAACGCTGTTCCATCACTCGATCACGGCATTGGATCGTCAGGCAGAGCCTGACCTACCCGGCTGTTGGGCACGGAAGTCCACCCAGAACAGGAGGAGTTTCCGTGCAACACAACAATGGCGACACGGCAATGCTCGCACGTCTTGAGGACGAGCGGGAATTCATGAGTACGCTGCTCGACCGAGCGCAGACAGAATCGACGTATCGTTCATCCGAAGATTTCGGTCACCATGTCGCGAACTTGGAGGGCACGTTCTTCTTTCCGCTTAACTGGCTGGCAGATGGCAATCCACAATCGCTTTGCGAAGAACTCGGTTTTGATTACCGAACACTCTCGCTCGGCACACCAGCACAACGACTCGCACTGCGAATCCAGTTGCTCGATAGCCTTCTCGGTGATTACTCGACCAACGAATTACCGGATCGTGAATACGATGTCTTCATATCGCACGCAAGCGAAGACAAAGATCCGTTCGTCCGAAAACTTGCTGAGGAACTTCATGATTTACAACTCAGGGTCTGGTACGACGAATTCGAATTGTCGGTTGGCGACAGTCTACGTCGCTCTATTGATAATGGTATCGCTCGGTCGAAGTATGGCGTTGTCGTGCTCTCTCCCGCATTCTTCGCAAAGAACTGGACACAATACGAACTTGATGGTCTCGTATCCGGGCAGGTCAACGGCAATAAGGTAATCCTGCCGATCTGGTACAATGTGTCTTATGACGATATCTTGGGGTTCAGTCCATCGCTGGCCGACAAGGTTGCCCTCGACGCCAACGAACTCCATGTCGAATACATCGCAATGTTAATCAACCGGGTTGTACGCAGACGCAGAAATCGCAGCTAACAAAGCGCTCAACCGGAGCGGCGGTTGGGCGCGGAATCTGAGATTCGAAGCGAAGTAGGGTCCGCTGTGCGGGCCGTGGCGACAGGCCATTGACTCCAGGCGACTCTCTGAAAGTCAGGCCCCGTGCGTCTGTCGCCGCCGATCGACGAACGTTGACCCCCACGGTCCGCACAGCGGACCCGACTTATTCATATGTCTGATCCAATCTCCACATCCAGTCCCCAGAACGACGATCCTTCCTCCGAAGATCAGCAGGGGGCGCGCACGCTCGGGGAGTTCCGGCTGCTGCGCAAGTTGGGCCAGGGGGGGATGGCGGAGGTTTGGTTGGCGGAGCAGACGTCACTGGAGCGGCGGGTGGCGCTCAAGTTGCTCAAGCAGGAGCTGATGCAGGATGAGAAGTATGTCGCCCGGTTTCAGCGGGAGGCGAGTTCGGCGGGGGGGCTGAACCATCCGAACATCGTGCAGGTGCACATGGTCGGCGAGGAGGGGGGGCAGCATTACATCGCCCAGGAGTACGTCAAGGGGGTGACGCTGCGGCAGTTCCTGAAGAAGAAGGGCCCGTTGGA
>JAJRSR010000328.1 GCA_024278695.1 Planctomycetota bacterium
CACCGGGGGGGACCGCTCGTATGCCGGGATACTTTCGGCGGGTCGAAGGAATATCCTTCGGCCCGCCGTTCTCTTTTTTTACATCATCCACCGTGTCTCTCTTATTCGTCTATGGCTTGCGGTTTGTAGGGGGTGCCCCATTTTTCGGGTTACGTCCGAAGGGTGGGGGACGGAACGCACACGACTACGGGCGACCAACCGATGTGACGCGTTCTATTTCTATCGAGAATGCGTGAGCAGCGCCGGTGCCTGGAACTCGCCCTGCGGTATCGAACGAAGATCAGTGGCGGTCGCCTCGGATGTATGCACGACGTGCGGTGGCGTGATTGCAGCGAGTCCGGTCAGTTTGTGAAAGATTTGTGATAGCGCTTCGGCCCGGTGCCGTCGTCGATATAGATCGACGCCGGACCAATCTCCCCAAACCTCTCGAACGCCGCCGGGTCGGTTCGCATCGCGACGGACCGCGTGGATCATAGCTCGTGCCATTGCGGTCGTATCATCAGGGACGCAGATCAGCGCGCGGGCTTTGGCTTCGACAAGGATCGGTAGGATCGGGCTGTTCGGTCCGGCCGTGGCGATGATCGGCTTTCGAAGGCTCAGGTATTCGTACAGCTTGTTGGGGATTTGCAGGTCGACCGAAGCGCCCGACGAACCGGCTAGGATCATCATGTCGGCCGATCGCATCCGCGTGATGGCTTGAGCGTGGGCGCATGGGCCGGTGATACGCACGCGATCCGCGACGCCTTCTGCTTCTGCAAGGACCGCGAGCGGCGTGCCGTCGTAGTCCTCACTGCCGACGAACTCGACGCGAAGGGACTCGGTCGCGACGGGGTCGAGTTCAATCGCGAGGCGCAGGGCCGCGAGCCAGCTCCCCGGGCTGCGGAGTCCGTAAAATTGTCCGCAGTGCAGCAGGGTGAACGCGCCTCGCGGCTTGGGCGGTGCGGTTGCGGTGATACGAAGGGGATCAAACCCGTTGAGAATCGTGGCGCTTTTCCCGGCTACAAAGGGACGTCGCTTGATGAGGGCTTGTCGCATCGAAGGCGTGTTGCAGATGACGTGGCTGGCCCGTTTCAGCACCAGCCATTCGAGTACGGCGTCCCACGTGTCCAAGCTGCGAAAACCGAGCTTGCGGAAGGGGTTGTCGCGCCAGGGGTCGCGGAAGTCGGCCACCCACGGGATGTGCGTCAGGACCGAGGCGATCATCGCGATGAGGTGGGCCGACATGTAGGGCGAGGTTGAATAGATGACGTCGGGTCGGCGATGGCGAATCGTTTTCAACGCCGCTCGCACGCCCGGTATGATCCAGCCGATGCGCGAGTCTGGCGTGACCAGCAGCCGCGAGCCCCATTCTCGCACGACGTGGCGTAAACGCTTCAATCGTGATCGGGGACGCCGTCGCGTTACGCGTGATTCGGATGTTGTGGCGGGTGCGGCGCTCGACGCGTCCGTTTGAACTCCGGGCAGCCACCGCTTGAGCGTTGCAATCAGGTCCGCCCATCCGGTTCGTACCACGCGCGTGGATTCGGGGACCAGGTCGTCGAGGTTGCTGTCGGTGGATTCACCCTTTGGGTCAACAGTCAGCACGGTCGCATCCCAGCCGAGGCGATCGAGATGTCGAACGAACCCGAGCGTTCGGTGCGTGCCGCTTCGGTTGATCGGCGGGAAGGCATAGGCGATACACAGCCAGTGCCCGCGTCGATCGCTGGAGTGTGGCCTGTGCCGTGCCATCGTACTATGCTCCGGCCAGGTAGGCTTCGATGCGTCTCGCGTACCGGTCAGGCTTGGACAGCCGTTGGAACGTGCCGACGATGTATCCGATTGTGTTGCTGCCCAGCACGGTCCACATCACGCCGAGTGCCAACGCGTAGGCACGCCAGCGACGTGTGGCGACCGCGATACGCAGCGCCTTGTCGTGAAACGTGAGCACATAAAAGTAGAGCAGCTCGGCCGCGAGCGGTACAGCGAACCAGGGTGATGCAAGGACCAGCAGCAGCACCGTGATCGTGACGATCGCAGCGTTGCGGAGGTTGTAACGGAAGGTCGGCGCTTCGATCTGTGTATGCCCGCGCCCGGTGCCGTAATAGTAAAACTGTTTGGCGATCTTGCGGAAGCTCTTGCGTGGTCGCCAGTGAACGATGGCGTCCTCGGCCACGTGCCACGACACGTCCAAAGAACGCACCCGATGATCGAACAGTGTGTCTTCCGAGTAGTGAACCCACTCAGGCCAACCGCCGGCTTGCGACCAGACGGATTTCGTGTAGGCCACCGATCGCCCCGACGGGTTGAAGGATTCCGGGTCCAGCGGCTCGAGCTGTCCGCGCATCGTCGCAAGCCCTACTACGGTTTCCAGCAGGCTTTTCGGGTCGATCCGATAGAAGCCGGCCACGAACGCTGCGGGGTCCGCCGCGTCAAAAGGCGCGGTGATTTTTTCGAGCCAGTCCGGCGCGGCGCTGCACCCGCCGTCGGTCGAGGCGATGATGTCGTGCGCCGCGGCCTGCGTGGCGATGTTGCGACCTCGGGCGATGTTGGCACCCGGTGCCTGAATCACGCGGATGTGCGGATGCGCGGCGGCCAGTGACCGCAGTGCGGGCAGTGTGCCGTCGATCGAGCCGCCGTCAACGACGATGATCTCATCTGGTTGGCGTGTCTGGGTGAGCAGCGACTGAATGGTCTGAACGCAACCCCGTTCGTCATTCTTCACGGTCGTGATGACTGATACGGGGCGTTGTGGGTGTGATGGTTCCATATCGAGCAAGCATCCAACATTGGGTCGCGCGTCCCGCATATCGAGGCGCGTACGCAGGTGTTTATCGGATGTCGGGCGGGGGGGATTCAGTTAGAACCGGTCGCAGCAGCGCGGTGGGGAACTTTGCCAGCCGTTCGCAATGGGATGAGTCCGCCAGCGGCGCGTGCCGCAGCCCTTAGGCCGCGGATCAGATGGGCGCAAATGCGCCAACCGGGATGTCGTGGGCGGTAGATGGCACCCAGGTGGGCGTCGTTTGGACGAAAGCACGCAAAGACATACGCAGCAGCGTGGCGTAGGTCCGGCGTGGTGATGGCGTTGATGAAAACGTGCCGCAAGGGTCTTTCGCCATCACGGGGTGCCTGCCAGAGCACGAGACGATCGCGCCAGGAGATTCGGTGTCGATGTAGCGACCGCGCCACGTCATCCGGGCAGATGTCACCCACGCGTTTTTGGCACTGCTCGATCGCGTACCGCACCGGGGTCGATAGCCGCCAACGCTGGCACAACTCTAACACGATGGACCAGTCGATCGCGTCGCCGTTACGTTCGTAGAACCGCCTGAGGTCATACAGCCAGATCAACCGTGAGCAGCCGTGGTAGGCGGCGTGGGCGGCGAGGTGGACAAACATGGCCTCCGGCGAGGGGATCCAGGCTGGTGCGCCGCAGACGTTAACTTGTCGGGCGTCGAGCCAGAGCGCGTCGTCCGGCATGGTGATCGCAATGCGTAACGGGCGTAGCGGCCGGGCGTGGAAATCAAGCCGGACGGGTCGGTCGGAGCCGGTGACCCACTCGGTTTCGTAATAAAAACGCGGAAAAAAGTCGTCGCGGACTAATTCGGCCCCGCGTCGGCATCCGGCTTGTCGCAGGACAGTCGCTGCCCGCGCCACGTCAGCCGGTCGTACGAGCAGATCGACGTCGCTCATTGGTCGCAGTCCGGCCTCATCGTACAGGCATAGCGTGAGCGCGGCCCCTTTGAGTAGCATGACCGGCACTCCTGCGTCGTTAAACGCAGCTAGTAGCTTCGATAGCTCGTGCGTCATGTGTAGCTGCTGGGCCGCGACCCGTGCGGTACCGGTTTGCAGGGCGCTGCGCGCGTCGTTGGGGATGTTGACGCCGCATGCGTTGGCACGCTCCAGCACAAGCCCGCAGAGTCCGCGTTTGTCGGCTTCTCTCGCCAGATTATGCCATGCCGTGGCATCATTTGGGAACCTGTTTCCGTTGATGTTCGGCGCGAAGCAAGCGGCCAATGCCGTTCGATGGCTTGTGTTGTGGGTGTTGGTTGGCTTTTGCGGCACTGCGCAGACTGAAGCCTGCTGCTCGGGTACGCTAGGAACGGTTGAACGCTTCGCCGCGTTCCCTGTTGGTTGGGTTGGTGTGGCTGTTGGCATCTCGGGGGTGCCCTATGCTGTGCGTGCGAGCTGCGCCGGCTGCGTAGCGACTAGGTTTTCCACGAGTTGGCATGTGGCGTCGATGTCGCCACTGACCAGCCGATGGCACTGCGCGCCGCGTATCATCCGGGTCAGCACGTCCAGGCTCGGCTTGTCACATCCAAACACGTTGAAGCAGAGGCGGTGCAGTTCAAACGCGGCCTCCGCCCGGGTGATCGGCATCAAGTTCGGCGTCGCGCCCTGGGTGTACTTCGGGAAGATCACATGGCGAATCGGGCAGGTTCGTCCGATGGCGTTGGCCCGGATCGAAAGCGGATTGATAAAGGACACGAAGCCCTTGATCCCCTTGAGGTAGCTTTGGCTGCGGTTCACCGGAATCCCAAGCCGCTCGGCGATGGCGAACGACGGCCGTTTCAGGCAGATCGCCCGGGGGTAGGGGTGCAGCGCCAAAGATTCCGAGTGAATCATGGCGAACTCGTCGCAGAGGTAACGCGAGCCGCGAGAGAGTAGCCCCAGGGCAAGCGTGGATTTTCCGTTTCCCGAATCACCGGGGAAGATGACACCGCTCCCGTTGATCTCGATCGACGACGCGTGAAGCTGTAAGTATTCCGGCATCACACGCGGCACTTCCCAGTTCATGGCCCACTCGACGTAGGGAAGGATCTGCTCCTGCCGGGTGGGCGCGAAAATCATTCGTCCGTTGATATAGATCTCAAAACGCGGGCAAGGCCAGGAGGTGATACGCTTGCGTACCACGTCGATCGTGATCGGGCTGTCGCTGGATTCGCTTACGCGAAAGGGAGCGTATAGTGCCGCGTGCTCTTTGCGAAACCGACGGGGTTGCGAGCGGACCGTCGCCCGCACCACACCGATGCGGAGGTGCGTGGCGACGCGGTCAGGTAGGTTGCGGTTCGGCATGGTCATGATGGTCTTAGCCCGTGAGGATCAGCCTTCGGACAGCGGGTCCACGAACACGAGGCCGCGTTCGATGAACTCGCCGACGATCCGCTCCGCGTGCGCCGTCGCCTCATCCAGTGAGACCTCAAAAGATTTCGTAAGCGATTCGGCGATCTGCCGGGGTGTGGTCCGCCCGTCGCACGCGCGCCACACGAAGTAGGCCGTGCGGTTGAGCCGGTGGGTGTCGGCCGTCACCGAGTCGTAGATCAGCGCTTCGTCGTCAAGCTCTTCGACGGTCACGTTGGTCCGTCGAAGCGGCTTGGCGGATTCGGATATCGGGATGGCGGTACGCGTCGCGGTCATTTTGTGATGTCACTCGCGGCCAGTTGGCTGGTGTTGGCGTCATCGACCCAGGTGCGATCGAGAGAAGCCAGAGATTCCGTCAGACCGGGCTCATGCCCGATCGCCGCCCAAAACGTCGAACTCTTGACGCAGAGATTCGGTACGCGGCGTCCTTCGATGAAGATCGCCGGCGTATGGTCCACGCCCAGCGCGGCAGCCAAGGAAAGATCCTGAACGACGGAACGGCGGACGGATTCGTTGGCCATGTCTCTCAACAGGCGGTCCGCATCCAACCCGGCGCGGCGCGCCATCGCCGCGTAATCCCGCGCGGTGGCGTTTCTTCGAGATCGAAACAGTGCCACCGTGAGTCGATCGTAGCCGGTGGGGTTGTGCTGTAGACGCGCAGCTTCCATCGCGCGCAATGGCGCGGTCTGCGCGTCGTCGAGCGGTTTTCCTGCTTCGATGGATCGGATCAGGCTCGGTGGCGTGTGTCGATATTCGATACGAAGCGAGTGCCCGGCGCTCTGAGAAAACCCGTCGCGCCAGTCCTGCTCGAAACAGGCGCTGGCATCGCTTTCAAAACTGCGAAACACCACCATCGCGGGGCGTGCGTCATCACGTGCGGGCTCTTGTAGCGGAATTGACCGCACCGGCTCGGCGAAGAACTCACGCATCGTAAAAGCGGTATTGTCCTGAAGTGCTTCGATGGCATTCTTGAGCCCACTCGCCCGCCGCCATTGCCGCCGCGTCTCGATGGCGGTGTCGAAGTACACCCATGTGGCCCCCATCGCCGCGACGGAGGTTGTTACGGCAAGCAATCCAAAGCGAAGGTCTGCGTAGCGGGGGGCTTCCGATGGCGTCGTGGTGTGGCTGAGGTTTTGATTGCGTCCTAGCCGCAGTGCGACAGCCAGCGCGACAAAGATGGCGAGGTTGGCCCCATGCGCAAGGAGGCACAGCGGGCACCATGATTGCAGCGAAAAGGCCATGACGATTGTCAGTGAGATCGAGACGAGCATCCCACCCGTTACGAACAACCCGACGCCGCGCCGCCGCCATTTGGCGTGGATCGGCGGCAGACCGCAAAATGTGACCCAGGTGGCGATCATCAGGAAGTAGGCCAATCCGATGAAGGACATCGGAAGAAGAATCCGCCGAGCGCCGACGTAGAAATCAAACGATCCCCACCGGCTACCGATGACGTCGGCGCAACTCGCACTGGGTAACGCGTCGGACGTACACAACTGGAGTAGGAACGCCGTGCCTGTGTTGTGGCCCGTGTCCCAGCCGCCATCGTGATCGGATAACAGGGCTCCGGTGACCAACATACCAACCAAGGCCAGTGCGACGATGACGCAGGCCAGTACCCGTCGTTTGCCTGTATCTGACATTGGTGCCGTTCTCCATGAGGCGGACGTGGTACCCACCGGGTCGGGCCACGGTCTATTGAGGTTCCGCCCATTTTCTATCGGACGATCCGATAAGCCGATGAAGCTGCCGTCGGTACGCGCCACACCCGCGAGCCGCTCCCGCGAAAATTGCAACATCTGACGCGCCACCGGTGATATCAGTATTGCCACGGAAGGTTGGGGGCGATTGGGCGGTACATCGTGATGAAGGCTTGGTGCCTCTCGATTGTCGCAGTTTGTCGGTGAATGGATCGGGGCGGATGGCATCAGTTCTCCACCGCCGGGGCGCAAGACAGATGATGCCACCCATCTGGCCGCCACCTATCCGCCAATTCAGTCTTGCACCCCCATTGTCGGGATTAGTCCGCGACCCCCTTGGCGAAATGCTAAAATGACTTACACTTCGGGACTCGGTATGCGTGGGTGCAACCGAGGGTTTCGCGAAGGAGCGCCAAATGCCCGAACCGCAGATTCCTCGAATTGCTTTCATCAGTTCGTACCTGCCGCGAAAGTGCGGCATTGCCACATTTACGAACGACTTGGCTTCGGCCATCGCCGTTGAGACGGCACCCTCTTCCGGTGAGCGGTCCGTTCAGGTTGTCGCGATGAGCGATCGACTCGGCGAGTACGAGTACGGTCCCGATGTGTTGGCCGAGGTATTCCAGCCGCGCCGCGACCACTACCGCAACGCGGCCGAGGTGATTAACACGAGCCGTATTGACTATGTGAGCTTGCAGCACGAATACGGTCTCTTCGGCGGGGCGGACGGTGCCTACATTATTGAACTTCTGGACCAGCTCGATATGCCGGTCGTGACGACGCTGCACACCGTGCTCTCAGAGCCGACCGATTCCCAACGATTGGTTCTCTCGGAGATTTGCCAGCGCAGCGCGACCGTGGTTGTGATGGCCGAGCGGGCCAAGATCATCTTGCAGGAAGTTTACAGTGTCCCGCGGGATCGCGTGGAGATGATCCATCACGGTGTGCCCGATCTGCCGTTCGGTGATACCGAGCCCTTCAAAGAGCGGTTCGGCCTGTCGGGTCGCCCGATGATTCTGACGTTTGGCCTGCTCAGCCCCGGCAAGGGGATCGAGACGATGCTCGATGCGATGGCCCGTGTGGTTACCGAGTATCCCGATGCGGTGTATGTCATTCTCGGGGAAACGCACCCTGGCGTTCGGCGGGATGCGGGTGAGCTATACCGTATTTCGCTGGAGCGGCAGGCCGTCAAGCTGGGCATCGAGAAGAACGTGCAGTTTCACAACCGGTACGTCTCCAAGGAAGATCTCCGTGAATACCTGCTTGCCGCGGATTGTTACGCGACACCATACCGTGCCAAGGAGCAGATTACTTCGGGCACGCTGGCCTACGCGCTCGCAGCGGGGAAGGCGATTGTCTCCACGCCCTACTGGCATGCCCAGGAGCTATTGTCTGGTGGGCGCGGCGCGATCGTTGATTTTGGTGATGCCGATGGTTTCGCGGGCGCGTTGTGCGGATGGTTGAGCGATACCAAAGCCCTGCGCGCCGTTCAGCGCGCGGCCTATGATTTTGGCCGGACGATGACGTGGTCCACGGTAGCGCAGCGGTATGTGCAGACGTTCCAAAAAGAGGTTGCCAAAGAAGAGGTGCTTGCTTCTGCAGCGCCGGATCGCAAGGTGCTCATGCGCCTGTCGCTCCCGGAGTTACACCTCGAACACTTCTTTACGATGACGGACGATACTGGGATACTGCAACACGCTCGTTATTGCTCGCCGGATCGCACGCATGGTTATTGTACGGATGATAACGCTCGTGCCCTCATCGTGGCCGCCATGAGTTGGTCGATTTTTCACGATGATCGCGTCATCGAACCGATGCGCACCTATTTGTCGTTCCTGAGCTACGCACAGCGTCGCGAGACGGGGCGTTTTAGAAACTTTATGTCGTATGATCGTCGTTGGCTTGAGGACGCCGGTAGTGATGATAGTCAAGGTCGTGCGATCTGGGCACTGGGGTATCTCATCTCGCATGCGCCGAGCGAGTCGTTCCGGTCGTTGGCCACTGAGATGTTTCAGGCGTGTGCTCCGACGTTTGAAGAACTCAGTCATCCGCGGTCATGGGCTTTTTCGATTCTCGGTCTTCATTACTACCTGCGGCATTTCACCGACGATACGGACATGCGCGCGAAACTTTCCGGTCTTGCCGCGCGTCTCAATAAGGCTTTCGCAGCGTATGAATCCGAGGATTGGCCTTGGTGCGAGGACACGGTTACCTATGACAACGGTCGACTGCCGCAGGCGCTCATCATCGCGGGGACGGACCTGGGCCGAAAGGACATCACGTCGCGTGGGGTAAGTTCGCTCAAGTGGCTGGTCGATATTCAAACCACGCCGCAGGGGTATCTGTCTACCGTAGGCAGCGACGGCTGGTACCCTAAAGAGGGGGAACGCGCACGTTTTGCCCAGCAGCCGCTTGAGCCGGCCGCGCTGATCGGGGCGTGCAAGGCCGCGTTCCGTGCGACGGAAGACGCCAAGTGGCTCGGTGTGATGCGGCGCTGTTTCGAGTGGTACGTCGGACGAAACGACCTCGATACGGCCATCGTGGATTTCAAAACACGCGGCTGCTTCGACGGGCTTGAGTCCAAAGGTGTGAACAAGAATCAGGGCGCGGAATCACTATTGTCGTGGTTGATTTCATTGCTCATCATGCACGAGATGCAGACGGGTGATGTGGTAGACGTAGGGTAGTGGCGGCGAAGGAACGCTGAGGCATGACCAACAAACGAACCTTACGGGTGGCCACAAGCGCCGCAGCGTTTGTGGCCACCTTGGGCCTACTGCCGGTTTTGGCTGCGGCACAAGATGCCGCACCCGGCGCAGCGCAGGGACAGGCTGTTGAGGGTGATCGTACCGCTGGCGAGCCGCCGACGGCCGAAGACATGCTCAAAGAGCTGCGCCGCGCTCGCCCGATCAACGATGTTATCTCTCCAGCGAGCGGGGCATGGTCTGGCGACGCCGCCGCCAAGCGTAAGCTTTGGCCGGAGGGGTGGGCGCTGGTGGATCGTAGTGGGTTTCTCAATCGCGAGGGGGATTGGTGGCTTTTCGCCTTCGACCCGGCCGACGGAGACCCGCCCATGCGTTTGATTCCCAATGCCAACCTGGAAGTGCTTGTACGCACGGCCACCCACGCCACCAGCCCGGTGCGGTTCGTCATATCGGGATCGACGACCGTCTACGAGGACCGGAACTACCTGCTCGTACGAAGCGTCACGCGCGACCGGCACACGCCCCCCGCAACAAAGCACCAGAAGCATTCGGGGGCGATGAATCATCCCAAGCCGGTGTCGGTGACCGCATCTTCCGACGACGTGATGAATATGATGCAGGGCGAGATGCCCGTGTCGGATGTGATGGACACGCGGCGGGAGCGGTTTGGCAGCGCGACGGTGGCGTCGGCCACACGCACGTTGCAGCCAGACGGTGCCACGATCATCAACCGTCCGGCGCGCGTGGTGCGCCAAGGTTCTATGTGCCGGCTGGTGTTCGAGTCGGATCATCCGGACAGTCCGGAGCCACCGCTCACGATCCTGCCGAACCAGAACATGATGCGTATGGTCAAACTCGCCGCCGCCGACAACCTCGGTCTGGTGTTCATCGTTTCGGGGGAGGTGACGCAGTTTCAGGGCGAAAACTTCGTGCTCGTGCAGGCCTCGACCCAGCGGATGGCCTCGGGAAATTTTAGGAAATAGCCCTGGAACGCAGGGGAATAGCACCGGGAAATCGGTTTTTTCCGGGTGCCAGACAGAATCGGCGGCGGGGTGCCCGCCAAAACGATCATGCCATTTCTTCTTGCCTATGATAGTGGTACCGGCTGGCGGGATGCGTGGCCTTGTGCGACAATCACTGTCGTCTTCCGTGTGGCGGCCTTTTGAGCGACTGCCAGGGCTGCTATTAGAAAAACCGTGCCCCTGTGCGGGTTATTGTTGACTACCGCCGTACGCGGCGCTGCCACGAATCAAAGGAGCGAATCAACATGCGTTTTACACAGGCCCGCCTACTCGGCGGACTAGCGATGGTTGCAGCGTCGATGGGTACCTCTACCGATGTCCGCGCGCAGGGTGTGCCGTGGCAGCTTCGCCTTGACCCGCTCACGACTATCGAGTGCGGCGTGATCAACGCGGAGAATCTGGAGTTGATCGTCTTGGAGTCTACCGGCGAGTTGGTCATTGTGAGCGAAGATGGCATTGACGTTGAGGACGTCGTGGTGTTCGAGTCTTTGGTGGATGACATTGGCAACATCTTTCTCTCCGGCGTGCAGATCGGCCAGGTCCGATTCGCGGAAGATGCGAACGGCACGACGACGCTCTGGTGGTTGGATCTGTTGTCAGATCGAATCTATCAATACGATAGAGCTGCCGACCAAGCCACGCTTGGCCTCCTCGACCCGAGCGGTATTGTGGGTCTCGGGTGCGATCCTTGTACGGTCTGGGATATACCGGCGGATTGCGGGTTCATGGACGTTGGCGGTGGTGGAACGGTGGACGTTGGCACGGGCGGCGGTAACACCAACATCGGCGATGTCTCCTCGGTAACGCTCAACTTTTGCGGCGCGAACTCGGCCATGTCGATGTCGCTCACGTTTGCCGGTTTGGTCGGGACGAGCCTCGTGCGCCGCCCACGCCGACGATATCCAGTGGCGCAAAACCCTTAATAAGGGCGACGATCCGGTCCGACCACCGCCGCAATCTTGACAGCGGTGGATCGTCCCGCTCCAATAGCCCCATAGAGAATGGCCCGTAGTTCAATTGGTAGAACGTCTGACTCTGGATCAGAAGGTTCCAGGTTCGAGTCCTGGCGGGCCAGTTTTCGTTGCCGCAGTCCGGTTCTTGCGCCCATCCGTTTTCGCATCTATCCGGTGTTGTGTTCGTCGTGGTTCGGATCGTCCCTTGGCGGTGTTTTCTTACGGTTGCCGCGCAGCCCGCTGAGGTACTCCCGTAAGATCGCCTCCGCGCCGCTATCGGTGGGTGTGTAATACGATTTGTCCACGCCAAGGTATTCTTGCTCCGGTGCGCCGTTTTGTTGGTGTGGGTTTTGGTACCCCTCACCCGAGCCGAGCCGTTTGGCACCCGCGTAGCCGCTGCCGCGCAGGTGTTTCGGTACGGGGATCGTTCTTCCCTCGCGGACGTCCTTCGCGGCCGACCAGATTGCCACGGCCGCCGCGTTTGATTTTGGAGAACACGCCAGATAGGTCGCAGCCTGTGCGAGCGGGAGCTGGCATTCGGGCATGCCCACCATGAGCGTCGCATCTGCGGCGGCTTGGGCCAGGATCAGGGCTTGCGGGTTGGCGTTGCCGATGTCCTCGGCCGCGGCGATCACCAACCGCCGCGCGACAAACCGCGGGTCTTCCCCGGCCTCCAGCATCTGCGCGAGCCAATAGATGGCCGCGTCCGGGTCACTGCCTCGGATGGATTTGATCATCGCGCTGATTGCGTCGTAGTGACCGTCACCCTTTGCGTCGTATTGGATCGCCTTTCGCTGGATGGACTCTGCGGCCGTGTTCAGGTCTACGAGGATCGGCTCGCCCTGGCTCGATGGTTCCCCCGGTGCCGATCGACCCACCTGAGACAACACGGCGATCTCCAGCGCGGTGAGTGCGCGACGTGCGTCACCGTCTGAGGTGATCGCGAGGTGCTGCGCTGCGTCTTCGGCGAGTTCGACATTGTGTACGCCCAGGCCGCGGTCCTTGTCGGCGGCCGCGCGGTAGAGCAACGTCTTGATGTCTGCCTCTGAAAGCGGCTCAAACTTGAAGATCTGGCTGCGCGAGAGCAGCGGGGCGTTGATCGCAAAGAACGGGTTTTCCGTGGTCGCGCCGATCAGAATCACGACGCCGGTTTCCACATCACCCAGCAGCACATCCTGCTGCGATTTGTTGAAGCGGTGCAGCTCATCCACAAAAAGGATGGTGCGTCCGCAGGAGGTTTCGAGCCGGTCGCGGGCGGCGGCCAGGATGTTTCGTAGGTCTTTCACGCCGGCCGCGATCGCGTTGATGGAAGCGAAGTGGACGCGGGTGGTGTCGGCGATGATAGTGGCGAGCGTGGTCTTGCCGGTGCCCGGCGGTCCGTAGAACACGGCACTGGTCAGGCGGTCGGCCTCAAGCGTGCGGCGCAGCAGCTTGCCGTCAGCCAGAAACGCCCGCTGCCCCACAAACTCATCCAAAGACCGCGGTCGCATGCGTACGGCCAGCGGCTCCGCACTCGTTCGATTCGCACCGCGTTGCTCAGAAAACAAATCCACCGTGATGATCTCCTCGGTGGGGATTGTAGGGGCTGCGGGGGTGTTCGTCTTGTGTGCGATGCGTGTGTGACTCGCGGTGTGCCCCATTCTTCGGGTACTCCCGAAGGGTAGGGGAAGTGCGTTTTTCACACCTATCGACTAGAAAGTCCGGACGGTCTCAATTACACGGTGGCCGTTGATGGCGTCGTATTCACAGCTAAGTTCGACAACCGCCGGGCGGGCGATATCAGCTACATCCAGTTCGGTGGCGAAGGTGGCTGTTCGGTGGCACCGGAACGTCCGGTCCCAGTTCGAAATGAATGGGACTTTTTCAGATATGGCACCCTCGGAGACGGTGAACCAATAGTCGAGACCAACCCGCCGGCTGGTTTCCTTGATCCGAACGCGTTTGCCGGTTTAGACCGTTTCACGATTACCTACGATGCTGCTAACTACGTCTACGTCGACGAAATCACCGTTGAGACAACCGGCGCGGAAGCGCCCATCGTGTTGAAATCCCAAAGACTGGACAATGGCGACCCGGACACCGTCGAGATCGTCCTCGATCGGCCGTTGTCCCCAGGAGTGCACACACGTTTCATCTTCGACGACGGCACAATCCAGAACATCGTCGATTACAGTTTCATCCTCGGCGACGCCGACGGCAACGGCGCACTGGACCTACGCGATGCGGCCGGTTTCCAGAATTGCTGTGGTAGCCCTGCATCAGACGACGCATGCCTCGCGTTCGATCAAGATGCAAACGGTATCATCGACGCCAACGACATCGCACCATTCTCAGAAAGCATAAACGGCCCGCGAGAGTAGATCACGCCGTAGTCGCCATCCCCGTAGGGCACGGTCGTTCTTTCGCCCCCATGGCGAAAGGTTGACCTGCCTGGGCCATTGACGCTGCCATTGACGCTCACTCGTCAGTGTTATCCTGGGTTGGCTCTGGGTCGTGTCTCCGTCGTGGGGACGCCTCATACGTGGGCTCATGCCCTCAGATGGCATATAATTAGTGGCAATCTGCGCTTCGGCTTCCAAGGGACTGGCGAATCGCAGGGTAAAGCCGATAATATACGCGTGGGCATGGCATCGTGAGAACTATAGCACCCTGGGCGTGTGCCCCAGTGGCGGGTTGTGTCGGGCGGCGATGATCGCTTTGGGCGAGGCTATAAGATAATGTGCGGAATTATTGGATATGTGGGTAAGCGGCAGGCGCTGCCCATTTTGATCGAAGGGCTTCGGCGGCTGGAGTACCGGGGGTATGACTCTGCCGGGATCGCGCTGTCGGATGAGCAGGGCGTTTCGGTGACGAAGTCGGCCGGTCGGCTTAGCGCGCTCGAGCAGATCGTCGATGCGTCGCAGCCGCATACGTCCGGAATCGGGCACACACGCTGGGCGACTCACGGCGCGCCCAATGACGTCAACGCGCACCCGCATCAGGACGGGGCCGGTCGGTTCGCGGTGATTCATAACGGGATTATCGAAAATGATCGGGCGCTACGCGTCTATCTTCAGCGGAAGGGTGTTGAGTTCACGTCGGAGACGGATACGGAGGTGCTCGCGCAGTTGATCGCTCAGTTGTACAACGGTGATCTTGAAGATGCGGTGCGGCAGGCGTTGCATGAGGTGTCCGGCACGTATGGCATGGCCGTCGTGTGTGCGGACGAGCCGGGTGTGATCGTGGCCGCGAGAAAGGGAAGCCCGCTGATTATCGGTGTGGGGCAGGGTGAACATCTGCTCGCGTCGGATGCGGCGGCGATTCTTGCGCACACGACTCAGGTGGTGTACCTCGGTGACGGGGAGATGGCCCGCATCACGGCGGATGAGGTTCGGCTGACCACGCTCGACGCGATGCCGGTGGCCAAGGATGTCGAGGAGATCGAGTGGTCGCTGGATCAGATCGAGCTCGGCTGGCATGAGCATTTTATGCTGAAGGAGATCGTGGAGCAGCCGTCGTCACTGAAAAACTGCTTGCGCGGTCGGATCAATCTTGAAGAGGGTGCGGTGCGCCTTGGCGGGCTTGTGGATTGCACGCGCGAGCTGACGCGGGCGAAGCGGATCATCATTGTGGGCTGTGGCACGGCGTGGCACGCGGCGTTGGTTGGTGAATACCTGTTTGAAGAGTTGGCCCGCATCCCGACCGAGACGGAGTACGCGAGCGAGTTTCGCTACCGCAACCCGGTCTTGGACGACGGCACGGTGGTCATCAGTGTGTCGCAGAGTGGTGAGACGGCCGACACGATTGCAGCGCTGACCGAGGCGAAGCAGCGCGGCGCGTTAACGCTGGGCGTGGTGAATGTCGTTGGCTCCACCATGGCGCGGGAGACGGACGCCGGGGTTTATCTGCATGTGGGTCCGGAGATCGGCGTTGCGAGCACGAAGGCGTTTACGGGGCAGGTCACGGTGTTGGCACTCATGGCGTGCTACCTGGGTCGCCGGAAGCATCTTTCTTCTACGGCTGCGGCGCAGTTTAACGCGGCGTTGGCTGCGGTGCCGGACCATGTGGAAAAGATTTTGACCGCTGCGGATGAGTGCAAGGCTGTGGCACAGAAGTATTCGGATCGGGATAACTGGCTGTACTTGGGGCGCGGGTACAACTACCCGGTGGCGCTGGAAGGCGCGCTAAAGCTCAAGGAAATCAGCTATATTCACGCCGAGGGTTTGCCGGCCGCTGAGATGAAGCACGGTCCGATCGCGTTGATTACGGACGGCATGCCGGTGGTCGTGATCGCGACGGCTGGCTCGCAATACGAGAAAATCATCAACAACATTCAAGAGGTCCGCACGCGCGGCGGCAGTGTGATCGCGATCGCGACGGAGGGTGATCGGGAGATCAGCCAGCTTGCGGAGCATGTGATCTATGTGCCGGATACACTGGAGCCGTTGCAGCCGTTGTTGACGGCGATTCCGCTACAGCTCATCGCGTACCACGCGGCCGTGATTCGCGGCTGCAACGTGGACAAGCCGCGCAACCTCGCCAAGAGCGTGACGGTGGAGTAGCGGCGGGACCGTTGCTGGCAGACGAGCCTTGTTGTGGTAGTGCGTTGTGACCCTTGATCGCGTCGCGGGGCTATCGTGCCAGGACTAGTTTTCCGACGCCCTCTGTGGAAGGCGGCGCGGCTGTTGCGGTTTCAACCCCCAAGCCAACGTAGGCGACCGGTTGTATCCACACTCCACGATTGCTTGGTCCGCCGTTTAATTCCACGTCCATGAGACGCCCAAATCGAATGCCTGTGATGCGGTAGCTTGTGTTTGCACCGTTACCAGTTACCTGATCATGTATGAGGTACGCGATTACCTCTCCTACATGAGTCGCGATCGGCGTTTCCAGCGAGGCTCGGAGGCCGGGCGTACCGCCGATGTCGTAGGTGATAGGGTCGCCGTCAGAGTCATAGAATGTGAGCGTGGTGGATCCGATTTCGGTTTCGACGTTGGCGCTGGGTACACCATTTTCCATAAAGTCGTTCATGACAGCGTTGCTATTGTTGTTCATTCCGATGTTCAAGAGGCCAAAGTTACCTGGGGAGTTGACGTAGGGGTAGATGTTGATTTCACCTATACCATCAGCGGCAAGAGCCACGCTGTTCGTGGTGGCGTCAAAGTCGTAGTTGTCATTGCCGGTGGCAATTTCCGTTTCATAGACTGATTCGCTGATCGTGATTGGTAGTAGAAAAGCGCCGCCGCTCGGTAAGCGCCCACCACAGCCATTCTTGACAGTCCGGTTATTCTGGCGTTCGTGTTGATGCTCACATTGTCATGACCAGGAGATCCAGCATGGCCCGTTCGTCCGATTTGAAG
>JAJRSR010000329.1 GCA_024278695.1 Planctomycetota bacterium
CGAGGAACTTGCCGACGACCAGATCGATGATCGGTACGGGGCACACCATCAATGACTCAAGTGTGCCGCGTTCTCGCTCTCCGGCCGTCAGATCGATTGCGGGATAGATCGCACCGGTGATCGTCATGAGCACGAGAACCAGCGGGAGAATCTGTCCGAGGATAGACGGCGGGGCGGAAAGGTTGGCTGTGGTTATCGCGAAGGGCGATAGGAAACTCTCGGGGAGCCGCTGCATCCGGAGACGCTCTTCAAGCAGGCGTTCCCCCACCCGGTCGATCACGCCAGCCACCCGCGCGGCGGCGAAGTCGCTGCGAACCTCCTCCGTGTCGGCCAGCAGCTCCACGCCGAGCGTCGTGGCAAAATCCTGTGGGTAGACCATCGCCTCGCTGTCAAACACGACGCCGACGTTCACCTGCCGCGCCTGGACGGCTGCCTCAAGCTCCGCCCGCGATTCAAACACCCATATCTTGGCATCGGACAAATCGTGCGGCTGCTCCGGCGCTTCTTCTTCGTTGGTTTCGGATGCACGCTGTTGTTCATCCAACCCGATACGATCCCGTCCGATGAACTCTTGCAGCATGAGCCGGTGTTTGTCGTTGGTCACGCCGATGGTGATGACTTCTTGGACGAGTGCGCCGGTCTGATAGGTGACGGCTTGGATCGAGCCGAGCATTAGCAACGGGTAGAGCACGATCGGCACGAGGATCATCGCAATGAGTGTGCGCCGGTCGCGTAGAATGTCGATCAGCTCTTTCCAGTAGATCGTGTGGATGCGGTGGTGGGCGCTCATGATACCAGCGTCTCCACCTGCTCGTCGGCGTTGATGATTTTAAGGAAAATATCGCTGAGGCGCGTTTGCCCGCTCTGCTTGCGAAGGGATTCCAGCGTGCCCTCGGCCACGAGGTCGCCGTCGTGGAGCAGGCCGATCTTGTCGCACATATTCTCAGCCTCATCGAGGTAATGCGTCGAGAGGATGATGGTCTTGCCGGCATCGCGCTGGCGGCGGATGTATTCGAGAATGACCCGGTTGCTGAGCACATCGAGCCCGAGCGTGGGCTCATCCATAATCAGAATCGGCGGGTCGGCCACCAGTGCTCTGGCGATGTTGACGCGTTGCTTTTGCCCGGTGGAGAGCGCGCCGCATCGAAGGTCCGCAAAACTGCCGATGCCGAGTAGGTCGATCAGGTCGTTGGCTCGCGCCGCTGCTGGGACGCTCTTTTGCCCATGAAGCTGTCCGAAGTAGGCCAACAGCTCACGCGCGGTGAGGCGCTGATAGAGTCCGGTGTTGGCCGTGAGAAAGCCGAGGACGCGCTTCACCGCCATTGGCTCGCTCGCGACATCGAACCCGCCGACGATGGCCGTGCCGCTGGTGGGGGCCATCAGCCCGCTGAGCAGCCGTAGCGTGGTGGTCTTACCGGCACCGTTGGGGCCGAGCAGTCCGTAAATCTGTCCCGCAGCGACCGAAAAACTCAGCCCACCTACGGCGCGTTTTTCCACGCCGTCCGGTGCCGGAAACACTTTCACCAGACTGTCGGCCACGACCATATTCATGTGATGAGGATTCTACCGGTTGACCGGTTCGGCGATAGCCCGCGCGTTGCCGGTTTCGTTGATCCGCTGGCACCCAAGTTGCTACCCAGCCTCCCGCTTGTACGTTAGTATTTACTGCGGCGTTCGCGCCGTTTCAGTGTATCGACAGAAACTCACAACACCGAAGGAGAATTCTGAGATGGCCGGTGAAACACGGATCGAAAAAGATAGCATGGGCGATATGGAGGTGCCGGCCGGTGCCTATTGGGGCGCGCAAACACAGCGAGCCGTCGAGAACTTTCCCATCAGCGGCTACCGGTTTGGTCGGCGTTTCGTTCGCGCGTTGGGACTTATCAAGCAGTCGGCCGCCAAGGTGAATCTCGAACTGGGCAAGCTCGACCCGGAACGATCCGGGTATATCGTCAAATCGGCCCAGGATGTGATCGACGGTAAGCTGGATGACCAGTTCGTGCTCGACATTTACCAGACCGGCTCGGGTACGTCGAGCAACATGAACGCCAACGAGGTGATTGGCAACCGGGCGATCGAAATTGCGGGCGGCACCATTGGCTCTCGTGAGCCGGTCCACCCGAACGACCATGTGAACATGGGGCAGTCATCGAACGACGTGATTCCCACGGCCATCCATGTGTCCGTGGCTGACGCCATCACGAATGACCTCATGCCTGCGCTCGAGCACCTACATGTGACGCTCAAGAAAAAGGCGGTAGACTTTGACACTGTGGTGAAGATCGGACGGACGCATCTTCAGGACGCCACGCCGGCGCGTTTGGGGCAGGAGTTTTCCGGGTATGCGCGTCAGGTCGAGCTTGCGGTGATGCGATCGATCAAGGCGGTGCGAGCGCTACGTGAGCTGCCCATCGGCGGGACGGCCGTCGGGTCTGGTATCAACACCCACCCTGAATTCGGTGCGCGAATGGCCGTGACACTCAGCAAGGCTACCGGTATTGAGTTCGTCGAAGCGGTCGATCACTTTGAGGCGCAGGCCGCGAAGGACGGCGCCTGCGAGGTGAGCGGGCAGATGAAGACGATCGCGATCAGCCTGAACAAAATCGGTAACGATATCCGCTTGCTTGGCAGCGGGCCGCGGTGCGGTATCGGCGAGCTGAGCATCCCGGAGACGCAGCCCGGCAGCAGTATCATGCCCGGCAAGGTGAACCCCGTAATGAGCGAGATGGTGGCCCAGGTGACGGCTCAGGTCATTGGCAACGACACGGCTATTACGCACGGCTGCCGCGAGAGCTACTTTGAGCTTAACGTCGGCATGCCGGTGATGGCCCACAATCTTCTGGAATCAGTGCGGTTGCTGGCGTCGGCGGCGCGGGTGTTTGCGGACAAATGCGTGTCGGGCATTGTGGCCAATGAAGAGCGATGCAAGGAACTCATCGAGGGCTCGCTGGCGATGTGTACCAGCCTCGCACCGCTGGTCGGGTATGACAAAGCCGCAGCGATAGCGAAGGAGGCCTTCAAGACCGGCAAGACCGTACGCGAGGTCGCGCGTGAGCAGAAGGTGCTATCTGACGAGGAACTGGAAAAGGCACTCGACCCGATGTCGATGACGAAGCCGGGATAAGCTGGTTGGTGCATTCACAATCCAAGCGAGGCAAAGATGGTGAGTGTAACGGTGTCCAGCTTGCTCCCCGAGCCGCAGGCTTCTGCCTGCGCGGCGTTGCGGATTCAGGCCGACGCCCGTGACGGTTGGGTCGATTCGGTGTTGCGTGATAAGATGGCATTGTCATTGGTGGTGTAACAGGGGGCGATGGTCGTGGTGGCAACCAAAAAACTTTCGGTGTTGGTGGGCGTTCTCGCACTTGTATGCCTGGGCGGCACACCTGCTTGGGCAGGTGAAAAGCCCCTAGCCGTGCGCGATTTGTCGCCGATGCTTGAACAGGGTCTCAAAAAGTTGGAGCTACCCGCGCTTGCGGCAATCGTATTGACAAGTGATGGCATCGTTGCGCAGGGCGTGGCCGGCGTCAGAAAACTCGGCGATCCGACGCTGGCCGCCAAGGGGGATCGTTGGCATCTCGGGTCATGCACCAAGGCGATCACGGCCACCATGATCGGCGCGTTAGTTGATCGCGGTGAACTCTCGTGGGATACGACGATTGCCAGCGCATTCCCCAATCTCGCTAAGACAACGCGCGACGCCTACCTGGATGTGACGTTGGAAATGTTGCTCCAGCACCGTGGCCGCATCGGAGCCGAGGCTAGCGTGCCGGGTCTGTGGGGCAGGCTCTGGCTGCGGAAGGGCACGCCGGTTCAGGAGCGGCGGTTGATGTCGCGTCTGGTGCTGTCACAAGAGCCGATCATTCCACGCAACCGGTACATGTACTCGAACTACGGCTACGGCGTCGCGGGGCACATGGCCGAGACCATCACCGGCAAGCCCTGGGAGCAGCTTGTTCAGGAACTTGTATTTGATCCGTTGGGTATGACGTCGGCCGGTTTTGGCGTGACATGGGCGGAGGAGCCGCCGACGGATCCGTGGCCTCATCTGGCGAATGGTAACGTGATGACGCCGGGACCGATGGCCGACAACCCGCCCTCTATCGGCCCGGGTGGGACGGTTCACGCGTCGATTGAAGACTGGGCGAAGTTTGTTACCGCGCACCTTCGTGGTGCCAGAGGCAAGGACACGTCGCTGCTCAAGGCGGAGACCTTCCGGCGGCTGCAAAAGGGGAAGCCGTCAGGGATTTTTCAGTCGTATGCGTTGGGTTGGATGGTGGTGAAGCGCCCGTGGGCCGCGAAGTACAAGAACGGCCAAAAGGGTCCGTGTCTGACCCACACCGGTTCGAACAACTCGTGGTTTGCCGTGGTGTGGATCGCACCGGACCGTGACTTCGCCGTGCTCGTCACGACGAACATGGGCGGCGACGGAATCGATGCGAAAGTCGATGCCGTCGCTGGGCAGTTGATTGAAGAACATGTCAAGAGCTTGGGTGGCTAGCCCGCGCCGGGATGATCGGCTTCGGGGCGTTCGTCAGAACCACACCCATGCGTCACTGCGTCTACGGCGTAGTGGTTTCCACGGGTGGCTCCTCGACCGGACGGGTTTTTCCGAAAACGCCGAGCAGGGTGTAGTAGCCCCAGGCGCACAGACGTTTGCAATGCTGGAACGCGACGGCCACGAATGCCGATAGGACGGCAAACACGATGCCGATAGACGGCAGCAAGCTGCTGGTCGTGCCCGGGTCGATGTAGGCATGAGCTTCGCTTGCGCCGGGGCCGAGCATCCAAACACCGACCACGCCGCCGACTACCATGGCTTTCTTGACTCGTTTCATTACAGGCTACCTCCGATGCGGTTTTCCGCAGTCCAGTTTTCGTATCGTTCCATAAGCGAGCGTACTACGTCCGCACGTTCGTCGATCAGGTTCTTGTCGCCACGCGGGTCGCCTTTGACATCATAGATCGCCGTCGGCGTTGTCCCGTCTAATTCCAACATGTACCCGTCGGCGTAGACCGAGGTGAGCCATGTGAGCCACTGTGTGAGGTCGCCGGGCATGTCGGCCCGTTGAGCGATCGACAGACCGAACAGTGATGCGCCATAGGTCTGCGATACGCAAAGGCTCCGTGGTGCGGTTTTATCCGTCGTCATCGGCAATGGGTACGCCCCGGTGGCTTGTGCGGGCAGATCGGCACCTGCCACTTCGACCAACGTCGCGAAAATGTCTACCGGCTGTACGAGTGCATCAACGAAAGTTTGTGCCACGCCGCCGGGCGGTCTGACCATTAGCGGGACATGCAGGAGCTGCGGGTGCGTACCGGCCGAGTGGTAGGCGCGACCGTGCTCACCGAATAGCTCCCCGTGGTCTGCCGTGACGATGATCCATGTATTGTCGAGCAGGTCGGCATCGCGAAACATCGCGACCAACTCGCCAAACCGTTCATCCTGATAGGCAACGTCGGCATCATAAAGCGCTTCGAGGAGGGCGAGCTCATCGTCGGAGACGACGCCCTGGACGCCGCATCCGCGCGTGACAAGATCGTCTCGGCTTTGGACGTAGACCTTAGCGGCGGCACGCTGTTCGGTGGTCATGAATGCCGCGCGGAATCGCTCCGGCGGTTCGTAGGGGTCGTGCGGCTCGTAGAAGTTGATGAACGTGAACGAAGGCCTATCGGTGGCGATGGTCTGTTTAACGTGTTGATCGAGCATCCAGTTGGTGAGTGCCGCGCCCTGATCATAACCGGCGTCTTCGTGGAGCCCGGCCCATTGTGCGAGTTTCTTGGGCAATCCGCACCGAAGCGCGAATCGCCATCTACTGATCTTTGGATGGTACGACAGCTCGATAAACGAATCGAAGCCGCGGTCGTATCCGTTTGCCGGGCTGAGAAGGCAGTTGTTCGACACGGCGTGGGTGTCATAGCCTTGGCTTGAGAAGATTTCGGCCAGTGTCGTCGGAGCATTGCTGAGTCCGAAACGTCCCCAACTTACGCCGTGTTGAGACGGATATTGCCCGGTGAAAAGACTGGCGTGCATGGGAAGCGTCCACGGTGCGGTGCTGAACGCTTCGGTGTAGACCACGGCGTCCTCGGAAAACGCGTCTAGCTGCGGCGTGAGCTTGCTGTCGCCGTAGACCCCCACGCGGTCCGCCCGGAGGGTGTCCAAGACCACGAGCAGCACGTTTGGTTGGGATGTCTTGGTCGGTTGGCCTTGCGTCGGGGATGGTGCCAGCCATGTGTTGATATCGTGGAGCGTCGTCGCGACGGCTGCCTGAGAGACAAGTGCACATGTGACCCACACAAGAGCCAGAAACGTTTTCGCTTTGCCGGAGATGATCGGGTTGTGCTTTGGCCGTGAGTTTCGGCTGATGGCTGCGGCTCCGCAAAGCCCGGACGCGCCAGCAAGGGATGCCATGGCTGGGGTGCTCGTCAAAAAACCAAAACCCTCGGTGACCATCACAATGATGGTCAGTGATGCGGCCGTAGCGGCACCGGTCGCCGCCGGGCCGATGGACATCTCGCGGTTGCGAGAGAACGACGCGACGGCGCGGAAGGCCGCGAACGACAGGAGCCCGCCGACCAGACAGGCCGCACCCAGCACGGCGATGTTGAAGATGAGCGCCACGATCAGATCAAACGGTTCGACCGTGTGGAAGTCCTGGTAGAACCGTACGAGAACTTCGGCGGCACCTGCGGCGACACCGAGGGCGAGGCAATTTCCGGCCGCAGCAAGCGGCGAACTCGTTCGCTTGGTAGAGGACATCATGCTATCCGTTGGACATATCGGCCCGTACCTCCGAGGCGCGGACTCTGCTGGATCAAGCGTCGAATATGACGGCGTCCCCGGCAAGGCGAAGCGGGGTGCGAAATCTGCGTCATCGGGGGGCGATTGTGTCAGACGGCAGGGGCCGCGATGTTATCGAACGGGCGCGCGGGGTTGGACAGGGGAAATGTCCATCATGCAGGCGGCCATCCTTTTCGGACGAACCGCGACAAGGGTGCTTCATCGATAAGGTTTGGCTATCGCGGCAAACGTGACGCAATGGGCCACAACGCCCATGCCCAACCTGAATGGATCAGGAAGACGATCACAAGGAACGTGACGGTCACTTGCTCGGCGGGGATCGCGCCCAGCCGGGACCAGAGGAGCAGGCCCACAACGCTTCCGATGGCCGAAAGGATCAGCGTGACGGCCGCGAGGTGCGCCAGACCGCGCACACGCCCGACAATCGTGAGCCCGGCAAAGAAGAACAAGCCGCCGAGCCCACCCATCATCAGTCGGAGAGCGGATGGTGGGAACTCCATGCCGTGCTTACTGAGGACAATATAGCCCGCGAGACCGAGGCCGAGGATTGTGCCTCCCGCGAGGATTTTCCCGACGCGCCGGCTCGAATCGCCTAGTGTTCTACCGATCAGAGACCCCGAAGACAGGGCCAACGCACAAGAGGCGAGTGTCGCGAGCGCGAGCCATGTGTAAGCCGCGCCCCAGAGCTGTATCGTGTCAGCATCGACAGTTGGGGGCTTGGTTTTGGCGGGGGCAGTGCGCGCCGGCTGCGAGGCCGATTTCTTTTTCTGGCCAGGGGGGTTCTTTTCGGGTTTCGTCTTTTGGGTTTTTGTTGGCGTTTTACGGTTCGCGGATTTCTTTTGTGGAAACAACTTGGATTCGAGCAGGTTTAGGTCAACGCCGGGAATTGTGCTGTGCATAATCAGATTGGGATATAACACTTCCCGATCCACGCGCCACCATGCTCCGTAATAAAGACCGCCGGCGAGAATCAGATTCACCAATCCGACGATGAACCATCGCGATGATGGCGGACCAGTGCGTGTGACGACGGCACCGCGTTGACCGCGCGTGGCCGAGGCATCGTAGATGACATTGATTTCCAGCGGGGCCATGGTCATGGCACCAAGACTCCCTCACGATAACACGGTCGCGTCGCCATCAGTTCGCTCCAGGCCAATCTCGTGGTCCGGCACTGGTAACGTGCCCGATGGCATTGATCGGGAACGCGTCGAGGTATTGCCGGACTGAATCCACGGATACCGCATCCACATCGGCCAACATTTGCTCGACACTGCGCGGTTCACCAAAGTATTCCATGTCGTCCATGAGCTGCGTGAGTCTGTGGTACGGCGCCTCGCATTCCACGGCCAAGCTGGTTCTTCGTTTGTTTTTCACGCGGTCCAGTTCGTGCGGCTCAACACCATCGTCGCACAATCGGGCCGCTTCTGCCTTCATGGCGTCGACCAGTTGTTCCACGCGCTCCGGCTGCGACGTGCCGTAGAGCATCAGCGCGCCGCAATCGGTGTACTCCATGTGGTAGACCCCGGCACGCGACGAAATCCCTTTTTGGATAATGTTCCAATAGAACCGAGAGTTGTCATCACCGAGGATCGTAGCGATCGCGGCGGCCGTCTCAGCGAGCGGATCTTTTGCGCTGATCGAAGGGTACGTTAGCGCGACAAGTTGCTGGTTAAATCGTTCGAGGTGGAGTTGGTCGACACCTTCGTGAAAAGTCGGAATCGTTCGCTCATCAGCAAGCCCGGACGCTTTCCAATCTCCGCATAAGTCCTCGATCGTCGCGATGATCTCGCTCGGCTCGACCTTTCCTGCGACGACGCAAGTCATGTGGTCGGGGGCGTAGCGCTTCTGGAAATATTCCCAGAGCTGATCGCGGGTCATCGCCGTGACCGTGCTATCATAGCCAAGGATAGGCCAGGCAAGCGGGTGCCCGGCGAATAGTTTTTCCTGGAGAAAATCAAACGCGAGATGTTCGAGGCTGTCCTTGGCCATCGCAATCTCTTCCAAGATCACGTTTTTCTCCATGTCAAACTCCTCCGGCGGGAGCGTAGATCGAAGCATGTCCGCCAGAAGCTCTAGCTGCTTACCGATGTCGGCGTGCCGCACCCACCCGTAATAAACGGTGCGGTCTTCACTGGTAAAGGCGTTGTAACTGCTGCCCATCTTGTCGAAGTCGATGGTAATATCCTGCCAGCCGCGTTTGGGCGTGCCCTTGAACATCATGTGCTCAAGAAAATGGGAGATGCCGGCCAACTCCGGTGTTTCGTCGCGGGCACCCGTCCGAACGAGAAAACCGGCGGCCGCACTTCGCACGTCCGGCATGGATTCGATCACGATCGTGAGACCGTTGTCGAGCGTATGTACCGTATACGGGTCTGTTGCCATAAATCGTCCGTTTTCCCTCGTCAAACAGTGGTCAGTTACTCTTACGTCGCGACCTCGCTTGTGGTTGCGGCCCCCGGCGTCTGCGACAGCGGTCGAGGGCCGAGCGTCACGACTGAGAGCCGGTTTCTCGGGTGTGTGTCGAGGTACTTCTTGACCGTTTCGACGTTGACCGCAGATACCTTGGCGAGTTTTTCTTCGTTGGGGATAGGGTGTCCGAAGAAAAACAGGTCGCTCGCCAGCTCCGAGCACCGCGCCCGTGTGCCGTCTCCGCGAGTCTGCCGATTGGCGACGATCCCCGTGATCGCTCGATCGACCTCGTCCTGTTGTAGATCGACCGAGAGGCGATCCACTTCACTCAGCAGTGTTGAGAAGGTTTCGTCGCATCGTTCGGGTGTCGTGGAGGCACCCAGGAAAATCGTTCCGAGCCCGCGCGGCATATCCTGCCAGGCACCGACCCAATAGACCAGCCCCCGCTTTTCGCGAACCTCCGTGAAAAGCCGCCCACTCATGCCGCCGGAAAGCACGCCGAGCAAGACTTGTTGCGCGGGGAAGTCGTCGTGTGTGGCATCCACACCCGGAAAGCAGAGCGAAATCTGCTGCTGCTCAAGGTCTTTGTGGTGGTGGGTCGCGCCCGGAGAAAAGGTGGCACCGAGTGGCTCACGTCGGGACTGTTCGCTCGATCCGAAACCATCAAAATGGTTTTGGAATACGTCGGCCACGCGCTGCGGTTCAATCGGTCCGGCCACGGAAAGGATCATGGTACCGCATTGAAAATGAGTTTCCCAGTGCGTCACCAGATGGTCTCGTGTGATCGTGTTGAGTGTTTTCTCGGTGCCGAGCGGATGGCGGCCGAGCACATCGCCATACGTCTGCCGGCTGATGATTTTGTCGGTGAGTCCTTGGGCATCGTCCTGAAGCGCGATCAACTCCTGCCGCGATAGATCGATGTTTGCCGTGACAGCGTCGTCGGGAAACGTGGGTGTTCGCAACAGTTCTGCGTGCAGCGCGACGGCTTGCTCGAAATGCTCGGGTAGCACGGTACAGGTGAATGTCGTGGTTTCCCGGCCTGTGCCGCTTCCGCGTCCTGCGCCGATCGCGTCGAAGGCGTCGCTCAGTTCTTGGCCCGTTCGCCGGGTGGTGCCCTTGTCCAGCGTCTCCTCGACGAGGCGGGCGAGCCCCAGGTTCTCGATCGGGTCCGCGCAGCAGCCGCTGAGCACGCGAAGCTGAAAGGAAATGACGTGCCGTTTCGGTAGGTGAACGACGCCGTACTCAATTCCGCACGGCAGCGAGTCGTGTGTGACGGTATCCATCTACTTCGTGGGCTCCTTAGGCACTAAACCGGCTTCATCCCCCGATGCTGACGGCCGCAACCGATTGCGGCACATAGCTGGTCACATCAGAGCGTAGACCCGTTTTTCAATCGACGCAACCGGCTTGATTTGTGCAGTCCCGACGGCCTATTCCGGCTTCCGTGATGAATGCTGCGAGCCGTCAGATCGTCGCCTCATCGCGGCGCGGCAAAGGTTTCGTTGAACGCGGCCAGCGATTCGGGAGATGAGTCGATCCGCCAGTTTTGCTCGCCTTCACGTCTCTTGTCAAGGTTAAACCAGATGACGGCGCGGACCTCGGGGCGGGTTTGGAGGAACGCGTAGGCCTCGCGGATCCAGGTGGCCCGGAGCTTCGGCTTGGCGTCAGCGCTGGCGAACTCTGCGATCATCAATCGCTTCCGTGGGTAGTGTTTCTCGAGGTCGTCGAGCACGTCCTCGAACAAGGTTTCGAAAGACTCCCACTTGTGCCACTTGTCGTGATGATCCCCGAAGTTGTAGCCGTCCACGCCAACCCAATCGACGAAGCTATCTCCGGGGTAATACAGGTGCATGTTGTTCTCCGGCGTGTTGGGACAACTCACGAGGTTCGGAGCCCAGACCCATTCGACGTTATTGGCACCGGATTTTTTGAAAATGTCGTGGACGTGTCGCCACGCCTTGACGTACGCCTTTGGATCGAGCGACCAGGTGAACCAGTCTCCGTTGAACTCAAAGCCGAAGCGCCACAACACACGTTGTCCGTGCTTTTTGGCGGCGGCGGCCCAAGTTTGGAACTCATCGTCGTACTTACCGGTGATGATGTCGGTGAGCTCGGGTTTCTGAGTGTGCCAGTGCCACAGTTCCAGTGAGATGATCGGCGTGGCACCTTGGTCGGTAATGCATTGGATCACGCTTTTCGGATAGGGGCGTTTCAGGTCGCGGTAGAACATGACGTAATCGGGGTGTGAGGCCAGGCGCGATGCAGTCTCAAGAATCTGTTCGCAATACTTGTTGGACCAGAGAATCTGATAGACACCCCATTCAAGCGGCGTCTTTCGTTTGGCCGCGTTGCGATCGGAGGACATGCCGACAAGCGTGCCGACTCCCAAGGCTCCGGCGATGGCGACAAGCGAAAGCGATTGGCGTCGATAAGTCTTCATGGCGGTCATACGAGAGCGCGAAGGCGAACGAGATCACTCGGGCAGTGTATGACGGGAAAACCATCGCGCCAAAAAAGCGTACAAGAACATACGAATAGCATGAGCCGGCTGTGCGATCGGTAAGACGGCATTTCCTACTGGCGAGGCCCGGTGGGAGCCGCCGGGCCTAACAGATTATCGTCCTGACGCACGGCGTTGCTTGGCTGAGCCGACGTGCCTGGTTGTGCCCACTTGGCCCAAAGGGCGTTGAGGGCAGCGGCTTCGGGTTGTTGCTGTCGCGCGATGGCGAGAAACTGCCGTGCGTCCTCGATCGGCAATCCGCGTTCTACTGCGTGTTCCAGGTGCGATGCCGCCTCGTCCAGGCTACCGGCGTGGAACGCCATATCGGCGGCCAAGCGGTGCACCATCGGGTCGGCCGGGCTCAAAGCCAGGGCACGCTGGTTCCATGCGATCATTTTAGGGAATAACGCTTCAACAGGCTTACGCAAAAGCTGCCCCTCCCGTCGGGCTAGGAGTGATTCGCACAGCCGGCGGTAACGGGAACCCAATTCCGCGTTGACGGCGTTCTCCGGCGTTCCGGGCGGCGCTTCGGCCTTCAGGAGGCTTCGGGCCGACACCTCGTTGCCCGCCGCGAGCAGGTATTGGATGAGCCGCTGGCTGACGCCATTGGCCAGTTCTCGCCCAGGCTGAGAGGGGGGCGCGGCCGAGAGGGACTTTTGGGCCGCTTCGATGGCACCGCTTGCCTCAAGGGGCGTGTCGAAGAAACGGCAGTCGGCCAACTCCGCCCAGGTGCTGGCCACGGACAGGAGGGGGGAGGATTCGGCGTTCGCGTATCCCTGCACGGCCAACTCCAGCGCACCGCGTGCCTTGCCGTAGTCACCGCGTAGAAACCACACCGTCGCCGCAAGCCGTAACCGCTCTGCTGCCCAGCGAGGCTCGGGTTCGGCATTCTGGTCTAGCGTTGTCGTGGTTGAGACCGAACGGATGGCGCTTTCGATCAGCGGCCTGAGGTCATTGTCGAAATTGGGGCGGGTCGAGAGCGATTCGAGAAAACGTACGTAGTCTGGTCCGATGCGGTGGTACCGTAGGGGGCGAGCGAGCACGTCGAACATCGTGGCAAGGTCGGTGTCTTGTTGGGTCGCGATGGCGTAGTTGAGGGCGATCACCGGGTCAAACGGCTGCCGGCGTAACTCTCGCCCGGCTGCTGCCGCAGCGCTCTTGAGGAACTGTCCCTGTCGGATGTTCGCCTGAGCGATTGTGGCTTCATCTGGCCTCTGCCCGGTTAACGCCCCTTGAAGACGCAACAATCCGTTCGCGTTTGTCGCGCCGGTTAGGTTGATGAGGTACTCAAGGTGACCGTGGTTGAGGTAACCGGGCGATCGCTCAATGAGTGACTTGAGCGCTCCGGCTGAAGCTTGGCAGTTTTCATCACTTCTCACGTAGTCATCGCCTGCTAGTGCGGCGAGCCGACCGTTTACCGGATCGACTGACAGCGCTCGCTGCTCGCGATCGACCGCTCGTTGCTGGAGCATCTGCGCCGCTCGGAGATGGGCCTCACTGAGCCGAAAGAGATTCGTGAGGGCTCGCTGTGGATTGAGCCGGGTCGTGGCGACGGTGGCGTGGGTGAGTGCCTTGTCAATGTCGCCCTCGACAAACGCAGCCTCGGACTCATAGCCGTGACGCGCGGCAGACCAGTCTTGCTGGCTGATCGCCAGCGTAGCAAGACCAAACAAAACGGCAGCGGTTCCGCCGGCGAGCCGTCCACCGCGGTGCGCCGACCATTGCGGTGCTGTTTGGTTGCCGTTTCTCGCGCTGCACGCCCAAATCAGGCCGATCAGTGAGTAGTAGATGGTGGGCACGCCAGAGACGCGCAGCCCGACGCCGGCGCATTCTTCCGCAATCAGCGCAACCAGCGAACCCATCAAACCGATCAAACACCATCGCCCAGACCGCGTCTCGCAATGTTGCAGCGCTGAATGACCCGCGAAAAAGGTGAGCCCGAGCGCCGCAAGCAACAGCACAAGCCCAACCAAGCCGAGGTCGGCTAGCACCTCAAGCCACTCGCTGTGGGCATGGGCGATGCGTGCGATAAAGACCTCCGGGTCATCCAGCACGTCATCCACGACATAACTGTCGGCCCGGAGCACATACCCGCCTTGTCCATGCCCGATGAGCGGGCGCTCCTGAAACATACGCCACGCGTAGGACCATGAGTAGGTGCGAAAACGAATCGTCGTGCTGCGGCCTGTGAGGGACTGCGCGTTCGATTGTGACGAAAAATAAAACCAACCACCCGCGACGACGATGAGCCCGAGAAGCACAGGGACCAGCTTCATACGCCCGCGTGTTGCGAAGAACCACATGGCCACAAGACCAAACACTAGCCCCACCACCGCACCGCGCGTATCTGCGAGAACAAATGCCCATGATGCCAGTGCCAGTGTGACTACGGCAATGGCGATCATCGTGACACG
>JAJRSR010000330.1 GCA_024278695.1 Planctomycetota bacterium
CTCGCGCCGCCCCTGGCATCATCCAGGGAGGAAAGGCAACGTTGATCCGACGGCGACAGCCGATCGCGGTTGCTCGTGTAGATCTCGTTCCATGTGGTGCGTGTTGCAGTATCGCCTTCCTCTTTGAGAGAGAGCCTTTCACGGAACTCCTGCGCCAACCGGCGCGGAAGATCGTGACCCGAAAGCACATCCCAACACGATCGGTCCTTGGCCGGATCATCAATCTGGAGTTGTGTGACACCCGGCAAGCTCGCCTCGATCGCCTGCGCATAAGGCGACACGCGTAGCGCCTTGCCCTCGGCGTCAGCGGTCGCCCAGGTGGCCACAACCCGCTCACTTGCGCGCGTCATCGCGATATACGCCAGCATCGATTCATCCACCACACACCGCCGAGACGGCAGCCCGATTCGCACGCCCCCGTCGAGCAGCCGTTCCCGATCTTCGTCATTCAAGATCGAATCCTCGGACGGCTTTTTCGGGAACACGCCATCATTCAGCCCGAGAACGATCACACATTTAATGCTTGGGTGCCGGCTGCGTTCGATTGAGCCAACCAAGACTTGATCAATCATCGGGGGCGTCAACCCCAGCGTCAGTTGCGACAGACCGGCCTCCAATACGTCGCGCACATCAACCACCGTCAACGCCTGATCCGAAAAAGAGAATCGGAAATCATCCAGGAGCGAACCGATCTGCTTCCACACCTCTCGATGTTCTTCCGCCAAATCAAGATCCCCATCCGACTCGGCCTCGCCCGCCCACACCGCAAGCTGCTCAGAAACCCCAAGCCGTTCCAGCGTCGCTACGATCGCGTCAGACCACGTACCACCGACGCCGGTCTTTCGAACACATTCCGACGCTAGCCATGGCCCGAGGTATCCCCAGACCCTGTCACGTGTCGCGTTTACCCGCGCGCACTCGGCAGCGATCTTTTCGGCCTGCGCCGGATGTCGCTTATCCAAGCCCGTGAGCCTGTCATGCGACCACGCCCCACCGGACCATTCCTTTACGCCCTCGACACCATGTGCCAACAGGTAGTTCTCTAGCCCATCCAGTGCGTCATCGGGCAACGGCACAAGCCCACACTTGAGCCACTCCCGAACGCTCACCAGCGACATGCCATCCACCGCAACCGCCAGAAGCGTCCGAAGCAGCTCCACGAGCGGGTGATGCGAGACAGGTCGACGTCGATCCACGAAGTAGGGAATATGCCTCGCGGTCAGCGCCTCGCTGACCAAATCATGATAAAGCTCCAAGTCACGTGTCACGATCGCCACATCGCGGTACCGATAGCCCTTTGACTTATCCTGCACCCACCGACGAACCTGCGATACGGCATAATCAACCTCAAGCCGGCGCGAACTCGCCTCGACCAACTGCATCGCTTCCTCTGGCGCGGCATCTTCGCCATCGTCCGCTCCCGGCCTCGAAAACAACCTTCGCTCAAGTTGGGCAAGCGCCGGCTGCCGCTCGAAGCGCGGCGGCACATCGCAAGAAAGCACCAATGGTGCGGCCATCGCTAAACCGGCCGACGCCAATGAAGTGTGCAAGTCGCGGTGCATTCGTACGGTCTTGGAAAACAAATGCCCGGCATCGCACGAACCGCCACCGCGGTCTGCGCCAAGTGCCGGATCAGCTAAGATTGTGATGTCAACGGACGTGGCCAGCTTGGCCAAATCGATCAACGCCGCCAGCTCCAACCCGGAAAACGACGCGAAGCCGTCAACCCAGACATGAGCACCACGAAGCCACTCGCAAGAGGGAATATGCTCACGAGCTAGTTCCAACCGCCGCGCCGGGTCGAGCAGTCGATCACCAAGATGGTCCAGGTAGGCCCGGTAGATCAAAGCCAGATCATGCATCTTGGCGCGCTGCGCAGGGCTTACCCCGCTGTCGCCGTCATCCTCTTCGACGGGCGCGTCTACCGCCCCAAGAAGCTCGGAAGGATCAACGCCCTCCTCGATCAGCTCGGAGATGCTGTGGGTCAAACGATCCACAAGCCCGACCACGCGCGACGTACCGCCGCCACCGCGCGCCGTGAGTGAATAGTATTGCAAACGCTTGGCGTTGTCGGTCAGAAGACGCCGCACCACCATCGCTCGAGCCGGCTCCGTCAACGCAACGCGGTCCACGCTGCGAGCGTCCGCAAGAACGCGAACGGCAAGCCTTTGAAACGATACAACGTCTGCCCGGTGCGCACCGCCGCAACCACCGGCCGGATCAATAATCGCTCGCTCCATCTGCAAACCGGCTTGCTCGGGGACGAGAAACACCAGACGGGGGCCGTGGATGGGATCCGCACGCAACCCGGTACGGATGGCCTCAACACAATGGTGCGTCTTACCGGTGCCAGCGCGGCCAATCACAAAACGAACGGACATACCGGTTTTCGTAACCGATCCGCCACGCCGGGTCAATCACGGTGGGTGATGTTGACCCGAACGAACGACACGCCGATCACGATTCTTCACGCTCTATTCGTCGAACGATGGCCTTCGCCTTGAGATACAAGCCTAAGGCTTTCCACTGTCGCGGGATCTCCACCGCCGAGAAAAATGTGAGAATAATGCCCCCCAGCAGCCGCCAGATGTCCAGCGGCTTGAACGCGTCGAAGAACAACACCCCCGCACCGCCGATGCAGCAAAGCAAGAAGATCATCCCACGCGGCATCTCCGCCTGCTGCGGAAGAAACACGCCCTTCATCGTGAGCGGTCGGGCGTTGTACGATGCCCCGCACTCCGGACATTGATAGATGTAGGGCAAGGTTCGAAGGTTGTAACCGCACGTGCCGCAGTAGACTGAGCCGCGAATCAGACGATCGGTAAAAGTTTCGTCAGACTGGCGTTCGTAATCCTTCTCAGATGGTGCCACGGCATTGGTTCCCACGGCTGAAGGTGCGGCGCTAAAGCTACTCGGCAAAAAGCGCCTCGATAAAGGCCGACGGATCAAACGGCGCGATGTCCGCCATCGTCTCGCCGAGCCCCACAAACTTCACGGGGATATCCAACTGGTCGCGAATCCCAACAATGACCCCACCCTTCGCGCTGCCGTCAAGTTTCGACAGAAAAACACCCGACACGTTCACATGCGCCCCGAACTGCCGGGCCTGATTGATCGCGTTTTGTCCGATCGTGGCGTCGAGCACAATCAGAACCTCGTGCGGCGCGCCCGGAATCTTACGCTCCACCACTTTTTGAATCTTGCCCAGCTCGCGCATGAGCGGGTCTTGCGTGTGTAGCCTGCCGGCCGTGTCGATCAGGAGGATGTCCGCCTTCCGCGCCACGGCCGCCTCACACGCGTCATACGCCACCGCTCCAGGATCAGCGCCCTGGTCGTGCTTGACAATCTGCACGCCCACGCGGTCGGACCAGATCGTAAGCTGCTCCACCGCGGCCGCTCGAAACGTATCGCACGCTCCGAGGATCACCTTTTTGCCCTGTTTGACAAAATGATGCCCGAGCTTCGCGACGCTGGTCGTCTTGCCCGAACCGTTGATCCCCGTCACGAGCACTACCGTCGGACCGCTCTCGGCCATCCGAATCTCTCGATCGCTTTCCGGCCACATATCAATGATATGCCGCTTGAGATAATCCTGGATTTCCTGCTCTTCGGTAATGCTGCCGCTCTTCCAACCAGCCTGCACGACCTTGAGAAGCTGCGCCGTGGTCGTCGGTCCAAAGTCGGCCTCAAGCATCACGACTTCCAAACGCGTGATCGTGTCCTGGTCAATCTTCTGGCCGATGCGCAGTACGGACTTGAATCCCGTAGAGATTCGATCACGCGTCTTCGCGAGGCTCTTCTTGAATCGATCAAACAAACCCATCGTGGCGTTATTCCTCTTTGATTGTCGGTAGTGACGTCAACACCGCGTCGAGCACACCGTTGATAAAGCCCGGCGTGGCCTCGCCGCCAAACTCTCGGCCGATGTCAATCGCCTCCGTCAGCGCCACTTTCGCCGGCACCTTACCGTCGAGCATCTCGACGACCGCCACGCGCATCACATTCCGTTCCACGGGGGACAGTCGTTTGAGCGTCCACTTTGTTAGCGCGGATTCGATCATCGGATCAATCTGGGCGCGTTGCCCCCAAAGCGATTTCACGAGATCAAAGGCATATCCCGCAGCCTGAACGCTATCGTCATCGGCACTAAGAAACTGGCGCAGCGCCTCGGAAGATTCGTCGGTCTGAACCTCCCACTGGCACAGCGCCTGCATCGCCAGAATTCGAGATGGGTGACGGTCGCGAGCCATAGGTTTACGACACGCCGTCGAGTTGTTTCAGTACACTCACCAATTCGATTGCACTCATCGCAGCGTCGGCACCTTTGTTTCCAGCCTTGGCACCAGCCCGTTCCACCGCCTGCTCCAGCGTGTCCGTCGTCAGCACGCCAAACGTCGTCGGCACGCCCGTACTGTCGGCCACCTGAGCGATCCCCTTGGCCGCCTCACTCGCGACGTACTCGAAGTGCGGCGTTTGCCCCCGGATCACACAGCCAAGGCAGATCACGGCGTCAAACTTGCCTGACGCCGCCACCTTCCGCGCGACCAACGGCAGCTCAAACGCACCCGGCACATGCACGGCGACGATGGTCGAATCATCGCAACCATGCCGCACCAGCGCATCGATGGCTCCGCCGAGCAGCTTCGAAGTGATGAACTCGTTAAACCGGCTGACTACGATCGCATAGCGACCGTCGTCGGCCTTTAGTTGTCCGTGTATTTCATGAGGCATAAAGACGTCATTCCCTGGATCAAACCACCGCCCAACTCACATTTACAGCGGGGCTCGGTAAACCGCAATTCGATCAACAACGCACCAGCCAGCAGCGGTAAAGCCGAACCAATGGGCATCCGAGCGATTGTGTTCATCCGCCGCCGGGGGTCAAGCGGTCGGCACGACAGCATCTCAAAGGCCACCCCCACTCCTATCGCCATGTTTTTCCGGCTTCCGGGGCTAACTGAATGCCCAATTGCCACATGAATGGAGCGTGAAACCTCAATTTCAAGGCTCTTATGGGGCTTGAAATTCACCTTTTGGTGGAAAATAATAGAATGGACGATTACGGGGGATTTTCGATGGGGAAGCGGTGGGGTTGCGAGTCGGTCTATACGTTCGCATCAGCGCAAGGTCGTTCCTCCTGATCTCCGAATAGGGCTGGCTCCGCATGAACATAACGCCATTGACTATACCGCGGCGGAACCGCACCGCGCCATGGTGGCGCGGGCTGCGATTGGTTGTTGCCGCGACCATCGCCCTCGGAGCATCGCTGCGAGCGGCGAACGCCCAAGACAACACCACCGCAATCAACAATCAACTCGGACTGCGTGCCAGCACACCATTCACGTTGTCCTTCGCCGACAATGCCGGTATCGCGGCCGCTGGGGTTCGTTTTCAGGTTCCGATCGCCGGATCACTCCAAACCGTCGAACTCGCACCGCACTCGGTGCGCGCGCCGAACTTTGCCGTCGAGATTCAAAAGGCCGACGGCACCTACGAAATCATTGGTGCCGGTCCGCCAAGAACGCTCCGCGGCTCTGTGGTGGAACAACCTGGAAGTATCGTCGGTGGCGCACTCACGGCAGACGGGCTGCAAGCCATGATCTTACTCGTGGACCACACCAAGCTGTGGATTGAACCCATACCGGAAGGCCTGGCCGCAGGCGCGAACGATCATATCGTTTTCGCAAACAACGACGTACTTCCCACGGGCGAAACGTGCATGCTGAGTCACCCGGCCAATAACCCAGCGATCACACAACCAGCGCCGACCAGCAACGTACCCGCAGCAAGCGATTCGCCCCCCTCTGGTGCCGTGGCCGGCACCGTCACAATCTCCCTCGCCGAACTCGCGGCCGACGCCGACTTCGACTACTTCAGTAACTTCGGTGACGCGGGCCTCGTCGCCAACGACATCGAAAATGTTATCAACCTGACGAACATACAGTTCGAACGCGACGTGCAGATTCGCCATGTCATCACACGCATCATCGTTCGCACGGCCGAGCCCAACGTCTACTCCCGCGTCTGCGTCGGTGGTAGCGCCAACGGCAACGCCTGTTTTATCCCAGCAGACTGCCCCGGCGGAGTTTGCCCATTAGAATACGACCCGGACACCCTGCTCTTCACGTTCAAAAACCACTGGGATGCCGAGCAATCCCATATCCAACGCGACGTTGCCCAGCTCTTTACGGGCAAGGATATGATCGGCTCCGTGATCGGCGTCGCGTTTCGCGGCACAAGCTCCTTGGCTACCATTTGCGGCACCCAAGCGGCGCGCAACTTTGGCTACAGCGTCGTCGAAACGAATTGCGGCGGCTGTAGCACACTCGCACTACGGCTCGACCTCTCGGCCCACGAGTTGGGTCACAACTGGAGCGCAGATCATTGCGATTGCAGCATGTGGACCATGAATGCCGGACTCACCAGTGCCAACCGGTTTCACCCGAGCTTTTCCATTCCGGAGATTTCAGCCTTTCGCGATTCGCTAACCTGCCTCGACGACGCCAACGAACTGATCCGCTTGTTCCTAACTGCAGATCGGACGTGGATCGGTGAAACCGGCGTGGTGCAACTCGCGGCAGAAGCGGATTTCCTGAACGGTCCCAACCAGGACGTGACGCCCGACACCGTGTGGACCATCGCACCGCCAAACACCGGCTCGATCGACGCAGCAGGTTTGTTTACACCGGCCAACATCGACGGCGCGCGCTGCGTCACCGTCACGGCGACGTATACCTCGGGCGGCATCGTGAGAAACGCACAAGTTTCGTTCACGCTATACGACGACCAGCTACCACTCGCAGTCGCTTCCGCAAACCCACCAATCGCAGCCATCGACGCACGACAACCGACCGATCCAGATGGCACTAACCCCACCGGCTGGGACGCGGTGACCATCACGCTCAACGGAAGCATCTGCACGCCGAATGTTCTTGATTTTTCCGTGACCACAGACGGTGGTTCGCTAATAGCACCGCAGGTGGTGTCGATCGGTGAAATCGATCCTTCCACATTCGCACTACAACTTGCGAACGCAATAGAACCCGGTGCGTGGACCAACGTGACCCATGTGCAGACCGGTGCCACCACACGACTCGGCTACCTGCCGGCCGACATCAACAGTGACGGCGTCACAGGACCGTCCGACATTCTCGATCTCATTGATTCACTCAACAACATCGGACCGCCTCGACAGATTTGGTCGCTCGATATTGATCGTTCCGGCGTGGCGGGCGCTCCGGACATCCTGGCCGTGATCGATCTGCTCAACGGAGCCGGCGGCTTCGAGGTGTGGAACGGCACATCCCTGCCGTAGTCAACCGAAGGGCTGATAGTTCTTTTGCCCCAAGGCCGAAGGGTTGCCCGGCCCCCACCTTGGACACGTGCGACCGTCCTCGCCCGGACACCTACCGGATGGTAACATGGCCGTGTGATCCGGCGCGCTGACCATCATCAACCACTGAGTGATTTCCTGCGTCGTGCTCTGCCCACTCGGGACTGCTTGGGTGTTATTCTTTTCTCGGTCGCTACGATCGCGTTGGCCGTTGGCTGCGGTGACACGACGCTGCTGTCACCAACGCCGGCCATCCTGTTCACCACGCCGATCACCGTCAACGGCCAACCCGCTGGCGACGCCATTGTGGATACCGGCGGCGGCTACGACCTGATGCTTCGCGAGCGACACGGGTTGGCCGTCGTGCAGACGCTTGAGATTCTCATCTTCGATGGCATTACCACGGCCGAGGTCACCGAGCCGTTCCCTTACTCGGCCGGTGGGTTCGAGGCGACTGCGGGCGTCGCACTCGTCGGCGTCGATCTGTGTGATTGCAACGGACTCGGGTACTTCTTCCTCCGCAGAACCGGCGCGGTGCTTAGTTTGGACTTCAACCGCGAGTCAGCCAGCTTCGGAATGACCGCTCCGGAAGTCGGCGTGTCGATCCCCTTTGCCGCGCCGCCCGCCAACATGGAGGGTTTCGATACGAGCTTCATCGAGGTGGAACTTTCGGGTGGTGACGGCAACGCCGTCACCATAACCGCACTGATCGATACGGGGGCCAGTGCCACGGTCATGCGTCGCGGACTGCTCGGTACCACACCCGCCATTGCCAGCGCGTTCAGCGGCAACCGGACGGACATACTAATCACAAGGGGTGAGTTGGGCACGGTCTCCGCCAGCGTCGGGCTTTTCGACACGCCGGGACTCCCCGACCTGCTCATCGGACTTGACGTGATGCGCGCGTGGAGCAACAACTGGAGCTTCGTCTACGATGACCAGGGCGGGACGATCTATGCCGTACCCCGATCTGAATTTGATTCCCCGGACGTGGTCGCAAGTGACGAACTTTCGCTTGCCAAACGCTTACCATACCGTGCGAGTCCGCAGTTTGAACCGTAGTGTTTCATACCTGTGACCTGATGGTTTTGATCATCAAACACAGCATTGGCCATGGCGAATCCCCGCTCGAACGGCTATGGCAGCTCGGACACCGTTCGCACGACTGCGCCGGCGAAGCATCTCGGGCGTCTGGATGGCGTTCGCCGAGTCGTGACAATGGAATGGCGTCAGTACAGGCACCGCTTTCAACGGTGTTGGCGCAGTGTTTCGGCATCCCTGAAGTGGGCCGTACGGAGTAGCAACGTAGCCCCAACAAGTACGGACAGCAACATGGCGATCATGCCCCATTGTGAGACTGCCGGGACAACCATGGTGCCACCAACCGGCGCTTCGCTCGGAGACCAAACACTCGGCATGGTATTGATCAGCGTGATGCATTGTGCTGGGTTCAGTGCATCACAGGCCTGCAAGCCCGATCCTTCATCAAAGCGAACCACACCAACAAGTCCCGGCTCGCTCCCCGACACGGGATCCGAAAAACCGGAGGCGATCTCCGCTGGCGACTTGGCCAACGACCAGAACCGTATTTCGTCTACCAAGCCCTTGTAGTCCTCGTACTGACTGATCGCGCCGATCGCCGCTTGTTTTTCGGCACCCCAGAACCAGCCCTCCTGCCCGACGGGAAACCCCGACCATTCATCCCAATAGGCGCGCATGTCGGTCCGGGCGAAACTGGTTTCGACACCGATCAACACACCATCGATCCAGAGTTCCAAATTCGCGTCCGTTACGCCCGACCAGCGACGCACCATTGTCAGTTGATGCCATTGACCGTCGAGCAGCGTGGGGGTATTCGTCGCAGGAAACGCGCCGACCGACCAGTGTCCTCCGGGACCAGCGACTACGCCGTCGCCGAACAGCCAGCGCACCCGGCCCCCTCCGTAGAATTGCAAGCTGAACGTGCCGTTCTCGAACGCGGAATTGTTGTGACCATCAAGCAGAAAATTGCCCCGAAACCACCATCCGCCGGAGCTGTACGGTTCCACATCCGCAGCAGCCCACAGGGTAAGCTGACCCGGTGTGCCCGAAGCAATCGTGCCCACGGCATAGGAATCGTCCGGCTTGAGCCAAAGTTCCATAGTGAACTCGCCTTCCCCGAATCCGGTAGGGATAGACGTCAGCAAGCCATATTCATGATCGTTTGGGCCATTGGCAATAAATGACAAGGACTCCGCGCGAGCAACAGATGCCCACGCAGCGATTAAAAGCATCGCCTGAAGTAGTCTCGTCATAGGACTTTTGCATCGCATTATGATTCCCCCATTGCCGATTAAGTGACGCGGTTTCGTACAAGCGCGTGCGATCCCAATAGCGCCCCCGGTCCATCCGACATTGACCAATTTACTGAACCTCAAACAGTCATCCTATCCAACGAGCCCGGTCGATTCAAGCGAAAACCACCACGTTCGATCTTTTGCCAACCCAGTAGTCGCCGCGCACTGCAACGCGTCATCCATCCTCCCTCAAGGTTATAGCCCACCAAATCATCGATTTGGATTGCCGCCGCGATACCGAAAGCCTTTCGCCTTACCATGTCGATATCGGAACAAACGAGCACGGGGTGCAACATGCGATTCCATACGATGTTGATCGGCATACCCACTACCCCCACACCGGCCAGTTCATGATGCCGTCGAAGATGAGCACTTTCAGCCCGGCCGTGGTTAGCGCGACACGGTAGGCCATGCGGAAGCCCTTCTCGGAAATGCCTTGTAGGAAGCGTTTTCCGATCAGCGTGCCGGGGATGACCATCACAATCATCACTAACGCGAGTGGGCCGAGTCGGGTCAGATCAAGGTCACGAAGCCAGATGAACGCCGGGATTTTCAGGATGTGCGTCGCGAGCTGGCAGACGGCTTTCGTCGCAATGAGACGGTTCTTCTCAAAACCGCGCCGCGCAAACAGCGGCCCGATCAACGGCCCCACCGCACCGACCGTCAGCGCAGCCGTTCCAGCCGCGAGTCCCATGATCGGGAAGTCCCACCATGATGACGATGCCGCCGCGCCGGCCTTTGGCTTGGGCAAGAAAATCGCGGCCAGGATAAACGCCCCGATCATCGTCTTGAGGTACGGCTCGCTCTGGTCCGGCTCGCCGAGCGACCAGAGTAGCGCCATGCCGATGGCCGCACCAGGAACCACGCCGATCAGAAACCGGGCGAACGCACTTCGATCAACGTTCTCCAAAAAGGCCAGCACGCGCGTTCCGTTGCTGGCGATCTGCACGGCCGCATGCGTCGGGATCGACTCGCCGTGCGACATGAAACAGAGCATCACCGCAAGCAGCATGATCCCGCCGCCCATGCCAAGAATGGCCGACAAGATCGACGTGGCCAGCGCAGCCACAGCAAGGATGATCGCCACGCTACCGTTCATACACAAATACCGAATTGAAACCCGGAAGAAGTGTCACCCAGTGACACCGTTCCAAAAGATCGCACTTTGCACAATAGCGCGACAAGGGTGCCCCATTCTTCGCCCCAAGGCGAAGGGTGGGGGACGGACCGGAAACGACGGCAGGACCACGCAACATCAATCACCGCCTAACGCTTTCGGCACAGGCACGACCACATCTGGCTCAACATGCCAGACCACCGTACGGTTATCGCACAACACCGCGGCTAAGTGCCCATCAAACTCATAGTGCTCAACGCGCGACACATGCCCCTCGTATTCCAACGTCATCTGGACCGTAGCATCAGCACTCATAATATGACACGCCCGAAGCCGTCCGATGCCGCGTCCGTGCGACTTGAGCGTCGATTCCTTAGCCGTCCAAACCCTATAAAACGTATTCCAAGTATCCGGCCCCGCAAGCGCCCACTCTTCCGGCGAGGCCACATGATCGTGCGTGCGTCGCCTTCGCTCGATCAACGGCTCCACGTCCACACCGGCCGGCTCGTTTGAGATGACCGCACCGGTCCAAAGCCGCTTGTGCGTCACGGACCAATAGAACCCCTCATTCGGTAGCGGCACACGGTCCGCGTTTTGCCGCCAACCCTCCCGTGGCGCACCGACAATCTCAGCACAACGCGCGAGCGCCGCGCGCGAGGCAGCCCGCTGCCACACGACCTGATCTTTGGTGCGCTGTGCGGCGACCTGCGGTACGGGAACGAGCACGGGGTGTAGTGTTGTCGCCAGTGCCGCCAAAGCGACCTGTTTGGCATCAACATCGCCCGGTTGCGCGGTCATGCGTCTTTCGTCGGCCAAAGACCGGCCAGGGCGTGTTTCACGATATCGTTATCGAAGTAGTTGGTGCTCATGCCGGCATCTACCACAATACCCTGCGTGTTGATCCCGCTCGACCGGTCGCTCAGCAAGAACGCGGCCGTGTTCGCGACCTCCGCCGTGACCAAGCCCTGCTTTCGCAACGTGACCTGCTCAGCGAACATATATTTATCGACGTAGCCGGGTATCCCGGCCGAGGCGCTCGTCTTGAGCAAGCCGGCCGACACCGCGTTGAACCGAACCTGCGACGTCTTGCTGAAAGACTTCGCCAGAAACGCAAGCGATGACTCCAAAGCCGCCTTAGCCGGTGCCATGTAGCCGTAGCTCTCCACGGCCATACGCGTGGTGGAAATCGAAATCGTCACGACCGACGCCCGGTCGTCGAGGTACGCTTTGAACGCGTTAGCAATCGCAATCAGCGAGTAGCAACTGATCGACACGCACTGAAGAAAGTCCGCGCGTTTGACCTCGTGAAAGCTCCCGGAAAAGTTTTCATAATTGGCAAACGCCAACGAGTGCAGCACGCCGTGAATCTTGGGGTGGTTCTTGCCAACGGTCGCCGCAAGAGACTTGATCTGATCGTCATGCTCGACATCACAAACATGAACCTCACGCCCCTCCAGCAGCGCCCCCAACGTCTCGCGCCGCTCCGGGGACCGAACGCTGTAAACAACCGTCGCGCCCTCTTCCTCCAGAATCCGAGCGGCCTGATACGCCACGCTCCGCCGGTTGGCCACGCCAAACACGACGAATGTTTTACCGGTTAGACCAAGAAAACTCACGCGTTCTGTTCCTCTCTGCGTTCTTCTGTATCGGTGAGCATACACGCGAACGCCACCCGCGATGCGAGCTTGCCTTCCACGCTGGCACGACCCGTCAGGAAGAAACAATTGTCGAGCGTTTCATCCAACGTGACCTCACACCGGAGCGTATCACCCGGACGCACGATACGCTTGAACCGAGCATCCTTGATCCGCGTCACCACCGGCACCCCCGTCCACGATTCAGCCCCGCCCAGCATGTGCGATACGAGCAACGCCCCTGCCTGAAAACACGCCTCACACTGCAACACACCCGGCATCAGCGGATCACCGGGGTAATGCCCGCGAAAAAAATCGGCCGCCGGATCGATATACTTGGTCGTCACAATATGCCGCTCATCGACCTCGATGATCTCATCAACA